>NZ_NKFL01000001.1 GCF_002223055.1 Burkholderia sp. HI2500
ATGAACGATTTCTGGCAACACTGTTCCGCACTGCTGGAGCGCGAGCTGACGCCCCAGCAGTACGTGACGTGGATCAAACCCTTGGCCCCGGTGGCCTTCGATGCGTCGGCGAACACGCTGTCCATCGCCGCGCCGAACCGCTTCAAGCTGGACTGGGTCAAGAGCCAGTTTTCGGGACGGATCTCCGATCTGGCCCGCGAATTCTGGAGCGCGCCGATCGAAGTCCAGTTCGTCCTCGATCCGAAGGCAGGCATGCGCAGCGCCCCCGCCGGTGCAGCACCGGCCGCCCCACGCGCGCCGCTGGCACCGAGCGGCCCGGCCGCGACGGTGGCTGCGATCGCCGCCAACCTGGCCGCGAATGCCGGCGCCGCGCCCAGCGCGCCGGCCGACGTGCCGATGACGCCGTCGGCAGCCGCCGCGCACCACCTGAACGCCGACGACGCCGACATCGACCTGCCGAGCCTGCCCGCGCACGAAGCGGCCGCCGGCCGCCGCACGTGGCGCCCGGGCCCCGGTGCCGCGCCCGCCGCCGGCGGCGAAGCCGATTCGATGTACGAGCGTTCGAAGCTGAACCCCGTGCTCACGTTCGACAACTTCGTGACCGGTAAGGCGAACCAGCTCGCACGCGCCGCCGCGATCCAGGTCGCGGACAACCCGGGCATCTCGTACAACCCGCTGTTCCTGTACGGCGGCGTCGGTCTCGGCAAGACCCACCTGATCCATGCGATCGGCAACCAGCTGCTGCTCGACAAAGCCGGCGCGCGGATCCGCTACATCCACGCCGAGCAATACGTGTCGGATGTGGTGAAGGCGTACCAGCGCAAGGCGTTCGACGACTTCAAGCGCTACTACCATTCGCTCGACCTGCTGCTGATCGACGATATCCAGTTCTTCTCCGGCAAGTCGCGCACGCAAGAGGAATTCTTCTACGCGTTCGAGGCGCTGGTCGCGAACAAGGCGCAGGTGATCATCACCAGCGACACGTATCCGAAGGAAATCTCGGGCATCGACGATCGCCTGATCTCGCGCTTCGACTCGGGCCTCACCGTCGCGATCGAGCCGCCCGAGCTGGAAATGCGCGTCGCGATTTTGATGCGCAAGGCGCAGTCGGAAGGCGTGAACCTGTCGGAAGACGTCGCGTTCTTCGTCGCGAAGCACCTGCGCTCGAACGTGCGCGAGCTCGAAGGCGCGCTGCGCAAAATCCTCGCGTATTCGAAGTTCCACGGCCGCGAAATCTCGATCGAGCTGACCAAGGAAGCGCTGAAGGATCTGCTGACCGTGCAGAACCGGCAGATTTCGGTCGAGAACATCCAGAAGACCGTCGCCGACTTCTACAACATCAAGGTCGCGGATATGTATTCGAAGAAGCGTCCCGCGAACATCGCGCGGCCGCGGCAGATCGCGATGTATCTCGCGAAGGAACTCACGCAGAAGAGCCTGCCGGAAATCGGCGAGCTGTTCGGCGGGCGCGATCACACCACCGTGCTGCACGCGGTGCGCAAGATCGCCGACGAGCGCAGCAAGGACGCGCAGCTCAACCACGAGCTGCACGTGCTGGAACAGACGCTGAAGGGCTGAGCGCGACGCGCGCTTGATAATTCGGCCTCCGCCCCAATTTAAGGGGGGCGGTTCGGTTTTGAGGCACAATACTGGTTTGACCGCCCCGGTGGTGGCGGGCCAAGAGCCCGGCCGGCGGGGCGCTGCGAGGCTGCTGCGCTGCAGGCCGTTACTCAACGAAGGAACTCTATGCAACTGGTCAAGACCGAACGAGACACCCTCCTCAGGCCGCTGCAAACGGTCAGCGGCATCGTCGAACGCCGCCATACGTTGCCGATCCTCGCCAACCTGCTGATCACCAAGAACGGCTCGGACGTTTCGTTCCTGTCGACCGACCTGGAGCTGCAGATCACCACGCGCGCCGATTTCGGCGTCGGCGGCGACCAGGTCGCGACCACCGTCGCGGCGCGCAAGCTGCTCGACATCCTGCGCGCGATGCCTGACGGCCAGGTCACGCTGTCGCTCGCCGACAAGCGCCTCACCGTTCAATCCGGCAAGAGCCGTTTCGCACTCCAGACGCTGGCGGCCGACGAGTTCCCGACCGTCGCGCAGGCGAAGGATTTCGGCGCCACGCTGACCGTCCCGCAGAAGTCGTTCCGCCAGTTGCTCGGCATGGTGCACTTCGCGATGGCGCAGCAGGACATCCGCTACTACCTGAACGGCATGCTGCTCGTCGTCGACGGCGACCAGCTGATGGCCGTGGCCACCGACGGCCACCGCCTCGCGTTCTCGTCGATGAAGCTCGAAGGCGGCACGTTCGGCCGCCAGGAAGTCATCGTGCCGCGCAAGACGATTCTCGAGCTGCAACGCCTGCTCGAAGACATCGACGACACCGTCACCATCGACATCGCGCAAACCCAGGCCAAGTTCACGTTCGGCCAGGTCGAGCTCGTGTCGAAACTCGTCGAGGGCAAGTTCCCCGACTTCCAGCGCGTGATCCCGAAGGCGCACAAGAACACGTTCGAGATCGGCCGTGAAGAGCTGCAGCGTTCGCTGCAACGCGCGGCGATCCTGACCTCGGACAAGTTCAAGGGCGTGCGCTGCATCATCGCGCCGGGCCAGCTGAAGATCATGTCGACCAACGCCGATCAGGAAGAGGCGCAGGAAGAACTCGAAATCGCCTACCAGGGCGATACCGTCGACATCGGCTTCAACGTCACGTATCTGCTCGACGTGCTCGCGAACCTGAAGGTCGACACCGTGCAGGTGAGCCTCGGCGACGCCAGCTCGAGCGCGCTGATTACCGTGCCCGAGAACGACGAGTTCAAGTATGTCGTGATGCCGATGCGCATCTGACGCGCTCGACATCGCGACACACACCAGGGGGCGGCAAGCCCCTTTGGCGTTTTTATGGCGAACCGACAACCCGTCCCTTTGGTGCCCTAACGGCGCCTCGGACGGGCCAGGAAAACTGGAGCGGCCCGGCGTTTTCGCAAGGAAACGCACCGCGCCGCCGCTTGAGTGGCCTCGCAGAACCGGAAGATATCCATGAGTGAACAGCACAATTCGCAACCCGATAACAGCAGCTACGGCGCCTCGTCGATCCAGATCCTCGAAGGTCTGGAAGCGGTGCGCAAGCGCCCCGGGATGTACATCGGCGACACGTCGGACGGCACCGGTCTGCACCACCTCGTGTTCGAGGTGCTCGACAACTCGATCGACGAAGCGTTGGCCGGGTACTGCAACGACATCCACGTGACGATTCACGCCGACAACTCGATTTCCGTGACCGACAACGGCCGCGGGATTCCGACCGACGTGAAGATGAACGACAAGCACGAGCCGAAGCGTAGTGCTGCGGAAATCGTGATGACCGAGCTGCATGCCGGCGGCAAGTTCGACCAGAACAGTTACAAGGTGTCCGGTGGCCTGCACGGCGTGGGTGTGTCGTGCGTGAACGCGCTGTCGAGCTGGCTGCGCCTCACGGTGCGCCGCGACGGCAAGAAGCGGTTCATGGAGTTCCATCGCGGTGTTGCGCAGGATCGCGTGCTCGAGACGGTCGATGGCGTGGAAGTGTCGCCGATGCTGGTGACGGGTGACACCGAGAACCGCGGCACCGAAGTGCACTTCATGGCCGATCCGACGATTTTCGGCACGGTCGAGTATCACTACGACATCCTCGCGAAGCGGATGCGCGAGCTTTCGTTCCTGAACAACGGTGTGCGGATTCGCCTCACCGACCTGCGTTCGGGCAAGGAAGACGATTTCGCGTTCGCCGGCGGTGTGAAGGGCTTCGTCGAGTACATCAACAAGACGAAAACCAACCTGCACCCGACCGTTTTCTTCGCCAACGGCGAGAAGGACGGCGTGGGCGTCGAAGTCGCGATGCAGTGGAACGACAGCTACAACGAAAACGTGCTGTGCTTCACGAACAACATTCCGCAGCGCGACGGCGGCACGCACCTGACCGGCCTGCGCGCCGCGATGACGCGCGTCATCAACAAGTACATCACCGACAACGAAATCGCGAAGAAGGCGAAGGTCGAGACGACCGGCGACGACATGCGCGAAGGGCTGTCGTGCGTGCTGTCCGTGAAGGTGCCGGAGCCGAAGTTCAGCTCGCAGACGAAGGACAAGCTGGTTTCTTCCGAGGTTCGTGCGCCGGTTGAGGAAGTTGTGGCGAAGGCGCTCGAAGAGTTCCTGCTGGAAACGCCGATCGACGCGAAGATCATCTGCGGGAAGATCGTCGAGGCTGCTCGTGCGCGTGATGCTGCACGGAAGGCGCGTGAAATGACGCGCCGTAAAGGCGTGCTCGACGGCGTCGGCCTGCCCGGCAAGCTCGCGGACTGCCAGGAGAAAGACCCGGCGAAGTGCGAAATCTACATCGTCGAGGGTGACTCGGCAGGTGGGTCGGCCAAGCAAGGGCGTGACCGGAAGTTCCAGGCAATCCTGCCGCTGCGCGGCAAGGTGCTGAACGTCGAGAAGGCGCGCTACGACAAGCTGCTGTCGTCGGAGCAGATCGTCACGCTCGTGACTGCACTTGGGTGCGGGATCGGCAAGGAAGACTACAACCTCGACAAGCTCCGCTATCACCGCATCATCATCATGACCGACGCGGACGTCGACGGCGCGCACATCCGGACGCTGCTGCTCACGTTCCTGTATCGCCAGATGCCGGACATGATCGAGCGCGGCTACGTGTATATCGCGCAGCCGCCGCTCTACAAGATCAAGGCGGGCAAAGACGAGCGGTATCTGAAGGATGACGTGGAGCTCAACGCGCATATGCTGCGGTTGGCGCTGCAAGGGTCGGAGCTGGTGCCGGGTGAGAATGCGGCGGCGATTTCGGGTGATGCGCTTGGCGAGTTGGCGCGGTCGTATCTGCTGTCGCAGAGCGTGATCGAGCGCTTGAGCCGGTTGTATGACCCGGCCGCGCTGGAAGCGGTTATGGACGGGGTGGTGATCGATCTCTCCAACGAAGAGTCGACCGAAGCTTCGGCTAAGGCCCTGCACGCTGCGTTGCATGATGAAGCGCTGAAGAACGAAGTGCGGGTTGTGCCTTCGTATGACCCGGTTCGCGAACAGCGAGCGCTGCATGTCGAGCGGACGCATCACGGCAACGTGCGGGTTTCGGTCATCGACCAGGAATTCCAGCACACGGCGGATTATCAGCAGCTCGTGACCACCGCGAATACGTTCAAGGGGCTTATTGGCGAAGGTGCGGTCATCAAGCGCGGTGAGCGCAGCATGGCCGTGGCGGACTTCAAGAGCGCGATGAAGTGGTTGCTGGCGGATGCGGAGCGGAATGTTTCGAAGCAGCGCTATAAGGGGCTCGGTGAGATGAACCCCGAGCAGCTGTGGGAAACGACGATGGATCCGGCAGTGCGACGACTGCTGCGTGTGCAGATCGAAGACGCGATTGCGGCGGACGGGATCTTTACTACCCTCATGGGGGATGATGTGGAGCCGCGGCGTGCGTTTATCGAGTCGAATGCGTTGCGGGCGGGGAATATTGATGTTTAACCCATTCTGCAGATAGACACATCACGTCGGATAAATGGACCCATAAGTTAAGAAACTTATGGGTTTTTTTATTGGTAGCTAGCCTAGATTTATAGTTGCCCGCCATCAGACCAGCGCCCATTCACAAGCCTTTTCGCCGGCATCTGCACAATTTGCCCACCGATAAACCAGACGTCGGCGGCACGCTGACATGCAATCACGTCTAAGATAATGCTCCGAGTCAAACGGTGACCTTTCAGTTCCGGATATTACTGGTTACGATCGAACTCAAGAACAAAATCGACGTTATCTATAACGCCTTCTGACCTGGCGGTATATACAACCCGATGAAGGTGCTCGAACAAATTCCGTCCCTACTATTCATCCGCAATCTCGACGAGCTTTGAACATGCAACAGCAGAACATTCCTATCGGCACCTTGGTGGATATGTACAAGCGCGGCGAGCTACGCTTGCCGGAAATCCAACGCCACTATGTCTGGCAGGCCACGCGGGTGCGCGACCTGTTGGACTCTCTGTATCGCGGCTATCCCAGTGGCTCCATCCTAATGTGGGAGACCGACGAGCCGGTGCCAACACGCGACTTCGCCATTACACAAGAAAATACCGCCTTCGCTGGCCGCAAGCTGTTGCTGGATGGCCAGCAACGGCTGACGTCGCTGACTGCCGTGCTGGGTGGTGAGCTGGTGTCGGTGCGTGGGCGTAAAAGGCCCATCGATATTCTGTTCAACCTTGAACATCCGGAAGGCCCTCCGACTGACATCGTCGAGGTGGTAAGTGACGAAGAGTCGCCGCTAGCACCAGATGACGAACTGGCTGAGGTGGATGAAGAAGCTGACGAAAGCGAGCAGGGGCTGCAAGAGAAGCTGAATCGCCGCACCTTTGTGGTGGCCAGCAAGAACCTCTCGTCTCAGTCGAACTGGGTCTCGGTAAGCCAGGTGTTTCGCACTGCGAGTGACACTGAAATTCTGAAAAAGGCAGGCATTACGTCGTTGGATGACCCACGGTTGGAGCGCTATTCTGACCGCCTTAAGAAGTTGCGCGCCATCAAGCAATACCATTACGTGGTCCACGTTCTGGAGCGCGCGATGAGCTACGAAGAGGTCACGGAAATCTTCGTGCGAGTGAACTCATTGGGGGCCAAGCTGCGTTCCTCTGATCTGGCATTGGCACAGATGACCTCGCGGTGGCCGAATCTATTGAAGGAATTGGAAACCTTCCAAGAAGAGTGCGAGCAAAGTTGGTTCACCATCGAACTCGGACATTTAGTTCGCTCCATCGTGGTATTCGCCACCCAGCAGTGCTTGTTCCGCTCAGTAGCAAGTACACCTGTGGACAAGCTTAAGGAGGGCTGGGAACAGGCGAAGGAAGGACTACGCTTTGCCATCAACTTTCTGCGCAGCAATGCCGGCATCGAAGACGAGACACTACTGTCTTCGCCGATGTTTATCCACGCCTTGGCGGCAGTAAGCCGGGTAAAGGACAATAAGCTGACGTCGGAGGAGCAGCACAGATTGTTGCACTGGCTACTGGTGGCCAATGCACGCGGCCGCTACTCGCGCGGCTCGACCGAAACACTCCTCAATGAGGACTTGGCCATCATCTTCCGCAGTGGCGACATTTCATCGCTGATGGAACCTGTGAAGCGCCAGTTCGGCCGTCTGCATGTCGAGCCGACCGACCTGGCAGGTCGAGGCGTAAATAGCCCACTGTTTTCGCTGGCATATCTCGCGCTCAAAGCTGCGGGGGCGAAAGACTGGTATAGCGGGCTGGGACTGTCGCTGACCCATCAAGGCAAGCTCCACTTCATCCAGTGGCACCATGTTATCCCCAAGTCCCTACTCAAGGAACGCGGATACGAGACGGGCGAAATCAACGAAATCGCAAACATGGCCTTCATCACCGGCCAGACCAACCGCCGCATCAGCAACAAAGAAGCGACCCAGTATCTGTTGGACATCGTGACCAAACAGGGCAAGCACGCACTGGAGAGTCAGTGTGTCCCAACTGACTCAACACTGTGGTCCACCGAGACTTACAGGGATTTCCTAGCGACGCGGCGCGTAGCACTGGCCGGGCGAATGAATGCGTTCATTGTGGAAAAGGCGGGACTGGGAACACTCTGACAAGTGAGAGCGCTCCGCGGGCACGCCCTGTTCCCTTCAATAGGTTCAATGGGCCTCGAGCACCACGTGATCGGTGGCCCGCAGCTTCTCGGCAAAGCGTTCCAGTGCGGTGTCCGACGATCCAGTGCGGTGTCCGACGAAAATGCCGTACAGCCAGCGGTAATCCCTCTGCCGTTTACTTCACCACCTCCATCAACTTACCGAAGTTGTCCACGACATCGTACTTCACGTTTTCCGACGCGTAGCCCCGATTAATTTCTCTAAAGAACTCGCGAGCACACTTGATCTTGGTCTTCTCAATTTCTCGCAGCTCCATCGTGGACATGGAGCCTTTGGTCTCTGCGACGAAGTAGATGTGCTTGACGCTTCCTTCCTTGAAGGCGACGGCCCAGTCGGGGTTGTAGTCGCCCACTGGAGTGGGGATCAGGAAGCCGCGCGGCAGCTTAGCGTAGACCACAACCTCCTTTGCCGTGTCGAGCTCTTTCACGAACTCCTGTTCCACCTTCGAATCCGTCAGCACGTAATCGTAAATGTGCCGCTGGAGCTTGTTACCGGCCTTGCTGAAGTCCTGTTTGGTCTGTCCAGCGGTAAAGATGTCAAGGTCGAACTTGTCATCGACCGAGTCGTAGGCCAGATGCTCGATGATGACCGTGGCTTTCTGCTCGTTGATGAGCCGTATGGCCTCAGCAATGAAGCTTTCCGGGTTGGTCTTGAACTGCGCGAAAACCGCGACGTTGACTCCCTTGAGGACTTCGGCCACCGTCCGACGCGTCAGTTGTGTGCCTTCGGCCAGCTTGCCGATCAGATCGTACTTGACGGAGGAGTGGATTGAGTTCCGGTTGGTCTCGGTTTCTGTAGTCTTCAGCTCGAAGGCATTTCCGTTCTTCATTCCGTCGTAAGTGACGGCAGAAGCCTGCTCGCCGTGCTGAATCGTGTATTGCAGTGGAGTAACGCGCAGGCCGGAGTCGATTTCCTTTACTGCCTTCTCCACCAGCTCACTTGAGTCGAACTCGACGCTGTAAGCCGCCTTTCGATTGATGCGGCCCCACAACGCCTTAAACTCCTGCTTATCGAAGTTGGCGTTGAGAGGATTCTTCTTCGGACGGCGGTCGTCGCCGATGTCGGGCAACTGGCTGACGCTGAACACGCTGTCGATGAGCTGCAGCACCTGCTCTGCGTGCGGCTTCAGGTCGTCTGGCATGTCGGCCAGCGTTCCTGCTTTCTTGGCATCGTGATACGCAGCGGTGATCTGATCTGAATTGTCGGTGTAGTCGTTCTTAACCAGATAGCGATAGATTTGCTTCGCCAGTTGCGGCGTCACCTGCAAATCGCCAGCCGTCGTCTTGAGCACCTTGCCGGTGAAGTATTCCTCGTTCGCCAACCGTGGTCGGGCGGATAGCGAATTGCTGATGTCATTTTGTAGCGCGGATACGAATTCCTTGTAGCTTTCGCTGGCAACCACAGTAAGCACGTTCACGTCGTGGACGATGGCTGGGTGGTCCATCCGGTCGCCCTGCTGGTTGACCGATAGGCGCAGGCCGCGCCCTACTTCCTGCCGCCGCGAGATGGTGTTGTCGCTGTGCTTGAGAGCGCAGATGACGAACACATTCGGGTTGTCCCAACCCTCGCGCAGCGCCGAGTGCGAGAAGATGAAGCGCACCGGCTCGGACAGCGATAGCAGCCGCTCCTTGTCTTTCAAGATCAAGTCATAGGCATCCACGTCGTCGGACAAGCCCGCGTTCTCGCCACGCGCCGCAACGTCCGAGTCCACCTGGCGCTTGCTCTTCTTGTCGATCGAGAAGTACCCGCTGTGCGTCTTGCTTGCAGGGATGCTTTTCAGGTACTTGACGTAGGCTGTTTCGTCCAGATCGAGCATCTCGTTCAGGTACTGGTTGTATTCTTCCTCGAAGATGCGAGCGTATTCACCCTTCTCGTCTGCCGCCATGTAATCGCGATACTTGGCAACCTCGTCGATAAAGAACAGAGTCAGCACCTTCACGCCTTGCGGGAACAGCGCCTGCTCCTTGTCGAAGTGTGCCTTGACCGCCTCCCGAATCTGAATACGACGCAGCGTCTCTTCAGTCACATCGCCCACAGCATCACCCACAGTCAGTTCCACCCCATTGGTGAAGCTCAGCGTGTCGGTATTGGCGTTGATGTCAGCCACAACGTAGCCGTCGCGGTACTGATCCAAGCCGCCGGACAGGTCGAAGAGATTATCGCCTTTACCGATCTTGCGAACGATGCGTTTTATATTGCCACCAGCCAGCTTCTGCTCAACCTCAACCCGCGCCTCCGGTGGCCTTTTGCTCGAAATTTCGATGGATTGCAGGTAGAGGTAGCCCGCCGTGCCGGCCAGCCCTTTTACCGAGATACCGCGAACGGCAATCTTCTTCACCAGCTTTTGGTTGTAGGCGTCCAGCGCATCCAGCCGGTGAATCTTGTTGTGCGTAGTCTTATGGGTGGCCGAGTAGCGCAACACCATCAACGGCTTGAAATTCACCAGCGAATCCAGAGTCTTGCCGCCTTCCATCTTCTGCGGCTCGTCCAGAATTAGGATAGGTCGATTAGCGCTGATGACATCAATCGGCTTGCGTGACTGGAAGTCGTCCAACGCGTCATAGATGCGCCGGTTGTCCTTGCCGGTGGCATTGAACGCTTGTACGTTGATGACCATCACGTTGATGCCTGCGTCCGACGAAAAGCTCTCCAAGTGGTGCAATTGCTTAGAGTTGTAGATAAAGAATCGCGCTTTTTTCTGGTAGCTCTCCAGAAAGTGCTCAGCAGTGATCTCCAGCGACTTGGCCACGCCCTCACGGATTGCAATGCTGGGCACTACGATGATGAACTTGCTCCAGCCGAACTGCTTGTTCATCTCGAAAATGGTCTTGATATAGCAGTAGGTCTTGCCCGTGCCCGTTTCCATCTCGATATCGAGGTTTACACGGGCGACCTTGGTCTTAACTAGCGCATCAGAGATCGGCAGGTTCTGCTGGCGTTGCACCTGTTGGATGTTGTCGAGCAGGGCCGTGTCCGAAAGCATCAGATCGGCGTTCTTGAACCCGGCTTCGGTAAATAAGCTGTCCATCCCCGTCTTGGCCTTGCCGAGATCGATACGGTAGCTCGTGGCTTCGGCAGACGCGGGCGGCTGCCCCTTGAAGCAGTCCACGACCGTCTGTACGGCAGCAGTCTGGTAGGACTGGGTCTTGAACTTCAGTTTCATCGCCACCCCCGTCAGATGCATTTCACTTCGGTTGCAGGCGACAGCAGCCTGAAGATCTGCTCCACGTTGATCTTGACTGCACTGTCCTTGAATCCTGCGTCGCGGAACACCACACGCAGCGGGCTGTGCGTGGCCAGTTCCTTGACAAAGGCTTCGTCGACACCGCCGTGGGCGTCGAGGCAGGCCGCCAGCGCGTCGCCATCAACGAAGAACACGTCCTTGCCTTGGATGGCCATCTTCTCAACGGGCAAGGCGAGGTCGACGCCCCAGTCCAGCATCACCTGAAACAACAGATCTTCGTCCGTGCGGTCGGGTTTGATGTTGTCTATGCTACCGAGTAGGCTGCCTTGAGTAACGGCATCCGGCGTATAGAACACGTCAGCCATGTTGGACGTATCAATCTTGAGCACGCGGAAACCACCGTCACCCTCCCACCCTTGTGATCGAATCGCATCGGCTGCACGTCGGATACGTTCTTTGGAGACGTCAGCAATCGTTCGGTATCCTGCTTCCGCTGCCGCAGATCTCTCCACACAAGCCTCTGGCAGTTGAACGAGCACAAACCGTCGGCGCTTTCCATCGTCAGCATTCAATTGCATTACAGCATGAGCTGTCGTTGCCGATCCGGCAAAAAAGTCCATAACGATACAGTCATCGTCCGCTCCCGTCGTAGCCATCTCGATGAACTTGGCAATAACTGTTTCATCCTTCGGAAAGTCAAAAATCCCAGCACCCAGTAGTGACGCAAGTCTTTCCGACGCCGACCGTGCCGGTTGATAGAAAACACTAGGCGGAGTAAGCGCATCGGTCTCGTGGAGATAGCGCCGAATCATGATGCTGGTAGGCGTTACGAAGCTCACACGCTCTTCTTCCACCAGGCGATTGAACTCTGTTTGATCAAAGCTCCATCCACGATTTCGACGCAACGGAATATGCTCACCGTTCATTGGATTTACGAGCTGAAAACGTCGCCCCCCGGGTGCCGTGGGATCGTCCTCCTTATAGGCGCCTCTGGCGTCTATGTACCGAAACCGGCGCAATCCAAAAACGGGCTTTGCCTTCATGGAACGGAACCAACCGGCCAAATCCTTTGATGCGGATTCATAGTCTGTCCCGTACACGCTATTCAACCGGGCAACCTCGGCCAACACCTCATCTACGCCTTCCTTGCGAATGCTCCATTCTCTCGGAACTGCACTCCGATTCTTCGCATACACCAAGACGTACTCGTGGGATACACCAATTTGTTTTGCATCGTTCTTGTTGGCCCCTTCCCAAACAATCTGCGCGATGAAATTCCCCTCGCCAAATACCTCACTGCATACCTTGCGAAGATTATCCACCTCGTTATCGTCGATAGAAATGAAGATTACCCCATCCTCCGAAAGTAGGTTGCGAGCTAGGCGCAGCCGCGCATAGATCATGCTTAACCAGTCCGAGTGGAACCGTCCATTGGTCTCGACGTTCACCACCAAACGGTCTCCCGACACTTCGACTTGGTTGGACTTCAGCAAATAGCTCGTAGCGTCAGAGCTGAAGTCGTCTTCGTAGATGAAATCCTTGCCCGTGTTGTACGGCGGGTCGATGTAGATCATCTTCACTTTGCCGAGATACGTCTCCTGCAACAGCTTCAATGCATCTAGGTTGTCGCCTTCGATGAATAGATTTCTCGTGATGTCGAAATCCACGCTCTGCTTGCGCACGGGGCGCAAGGTTTTGGCAATCGGTGCATTAGCGGTCAGCAAGGCTTCTCGCTTACCCGGCCAGTTGAGGTGGTAGCGTTCCTGCGGCCCTTCCACGATAGCGTCAGACAGCTCCTGCCGAAGCTGATCGAAATCCACCGCCAGCTTCACGGTGCCGTCTTCTCCACGCACTTCCACCACGCAACCGGGGAACAGTTCGCGAATGCGTTCGACGTTATCGCCGGTCAGGTTGGGCGAGTGCATTTTGAGTATTTCCATCTTCTTGTCCTGAATCATTGTCTTACCACCACCGAGAGTCATCGGCTGAGGCTTTCCAGTTCGGATTTGAGTTGTCGCAAAGCGGCGTTGATCTCTACCTTGCGGTTAAATTGCTTTTCCTTCGCCAACCGAGCCGTGGTTTTGTCCAGTTCACGCTGCTTAGCCCGCACCTGCTCCACGCGCCCTACCAGATCGACCAATGATTCCTGCGGCCGCACGGGTAAAGGAATCAGGCGATGCAGAAATTGCTCGTACAGGCCGCCCATGTGCAGGGCCACAGGCATCACTGTGCGCAGGCATCCGACCGGCAGCCAGTCCGTCGCAAAGTAGTCGGAAAGCACCCAGCGGCTGGCGTCGGACTCATTAGGTCGCTTATAGGCGCCGATTACCTGCGTTCTGCCATCGAAGGTCAACTCGAACAGGATCGGGAATGGGATGGCTCCGTCGATGCAGCGCAGCACGTCGTGGTGCAATTCCGGTGTCTTGAGTTGGAGGCTGAACACCTGAATCTCCGGCACGCCGTGGCGCGCAGGCAAACGGAGTGTTTCCGGGGCAAGCTTAAATGCCCAGACAATCTGCTCCACCTGCTTGACGAATAGGTCCTTCAACCGAGTGTTGGCGCCGCTATGCTCGTACACCTTGCTCTTCGGTAGCGTGCGGCCAAAGGCAGCCGGCGAAGGATAGTCGATGAACGCCGCGTGTTGCGATATGAGGTGAGCTTCGGTCATTCAGCCTCCTGTATCACCAGAAAGGCGATCAGCTCGAAGTCGTCCAGCCCGTTGATAGTGTGCGTAAGTGCCGTCGTTTTGCCGCCAGTGAATAGGCTGTCGAGGTCTTTCTCTTCCTTCACCTCGATCATCGAGCGGATCGCCTTGCTCAAAAGATCGGAGTACGACTGCATTTTGCGACCGTCTGCCGTAGCCTTGTTGAAGCGTTGGCAAGCGTCGGCAATCGGTTCCACCTGCCCCTTGCAGCAGCTGCGCGCCAAATCAAGCAGGCGCTTGACCTCGGTGTGGTCATGGATGACCTCGCCATCGTTATTGATGTAAACAAGGTAGTAGGGGTGCAGCCGATTGTGCTGGGGAAGATTTGCGGGCGGGTTCACGCCCGAATTGCGGTTGCGCAGCGTGAAGATGACGCCAGGCGCGAGGCCAAGATCGGCGTTTGCAGGCACGATGGCGTGCAGGCCGTTGGGCGACTTGCCAAGTTCCCCATGGGTCTTGACGTAGTTCAGCAAGTCCATGCGAAAGTCGTTGAGGCCGAGGTCGGTAATGGAGACGCCGGTCTTCAGGTCTTCCAACTCGATAACTTCCTCCTGCAAGCGGCGCAGTTGTTCCTTGCGGTAGGACATGTCGTTGGCCTGCGCGGAGATGACATTGTCGTCGCCTGTGGCGGTCACATCCACGATCATCATCCGGTTCTCGACGCGCTCCTTGAGGTTGATGTATTCATCCAGCGAGATGTCGGGCCAGTAGTTCACCAACTGGATGCTACGGTTAGACGAGCCGATGCGATCCACGCGCCCGAATCGCTGGATGATGCGCACCGGGTTCCAGTGAATGTCATAGTTGATGAGGTAGTCACAATCCTGAAGGTTTTGGCCTTCGGATATACAGTCAGTGCCGATGAGCACGTCGATCTCTGCCGGTTCGTTCGGCAACACGATCGCCTTCTCCTTGGAGCGCGGAGAAAATAGCGTCAGTAGCTCCTGGAAGTCATACGCCTTGGGCAAGGTCGATTTGGGGCGGTCGCTGCCTGTGACCTTACCAGTATGCAGCTCTTGGCTAGCAAGCAGTTCTGGCGCGAGATTGGCGTAGAGATAGCCTGCCGTGTCCGCAAAGGCGGTGAAAATCAACACCTTTCGATTGCCTGGGTTGATGGGATTCGCGACCTTCTCTAGCACAAGAGCTTTGAGGTGCTGAAGCTTGGCGTCGTCGACCGGCGTAATCTTGGCCATCGATGCCAGCAGCGCCTCAATGTTGGCGAGATCGACCTTGAGGTCGTGCTCCCACGATGGTAAGTCCATGTCGGCAAGATTGATCTTGACCTTGCCGCCGATGTTTTGGCCCTGATCGAGCTCATCGAGCAGGTCATCTTCCTCGGTGTCGATGTCTTCCAATACTTCGGTCAAGTCCGCCACACTAGCTGCATTGCCGGTCTGTTTGTGGGCTGCAATCTTCTCCAGCGCGTTTCGATGATTGGCTTGCAGGGATTGCAGCGTCAGCCTAAATGACTGAACGGAGCTTTCCAGTCGCTTGAGCAGGTTCACCGTCATCAAGCGCTGCAGGCCACTCTCTCGGCCCTCCAGACTCAGATTGCCCTTCTCGTCGCCCGATTGCGCGTTATAGCGGTCGATGTATTGCTGCCGTTTGCTAGCAAGGATGTATTTGGCCGGTGCGTACACCGCTAGCATGAGCTTAGTCAGTTGCTCGAAAATTTCGTTAAAACTCATCACGTCTGACCGCGTGGTCAGAGCGCAATGGAATGACTGTGGCTTTCGGCGCTCGGGAAATTGGCCGATGTCCTTGGTGTCGTAAAAAGTCTGGATGTGGCGGCGAGAACGTGCAATGGTCACACTGTCCAGCAGTTCGAAAAAATCGAAGTCCAGCGCATCCAAAATCGCGCGTGGCGTGCGCTCTTCCGGCGGCAATTTCGACCACGCATTGAACGCTGTCTGCGCATTACGGAAGACTTCTTCCACCGATTTGCTGGTGCGTAGCTTCTTACTGAGATTTTCCGAATCACCTTCGTAGGCCAGTGCAAGCTGGTTACGCAGGTCTGCGAAGCGGTTGTTGACCGGCGTAGCGGAGAGCATCAGCACCTTGGTCTTCACGCCTTCGCGGATGACCTTGTTCATCAGCTTCTGGTAGCGAGTTTCCTTGTCCTTGTAGGCATCGTTGTTGCGGAAGTTGTGCGATTCGTCGATGACAACAAGGTCGTAGTTGCCCCAGTTGATGCGGTTGAGCGGTGTGCCGAAGGATTCACCGCTCGTGCGACTCAAATCCGTGTGGCAGAGCACGTCGTAGCCGAAGCGATCGTGGGCGAAGATGTTGGTCTTGAGGTTGCGGTTGTAGTTCAGCCAGTTGTCCGCGAGCTTCTTCGGGCATAGCACCAACACCGAGCGGTTGCGCAGCTCGTAATACTTGATGACGGCGAGTGCGGTGAAGGTTTTACCGAGGCCGACACTGTCGGCAAGGATGCAGCCGCTGTAAGTTTCCAGCTTGTTGATGAGGCCAGTGGCCGCATCCTTCTGGTAATTGAAGAGCTTGTTCCAGATCAGCGTGTCCTGGTAGCCCGTGCGGTCGTTGGGCAGGACGTCCTCGCTGATGTCGTCGAGAAACTCGTTGAAGATGTTATAGAGCATCAGGAAGTAGATACTCTCGGGTGAGTTCTCCTGATACACGGAAGCAATGTGGTCGCAGATTTGTGCGGTGACATCTTCCAGCTTCTCTGGGTCATTCCAGATCTGGTCGAACAGGCTCAAATAGGTCGCGGTGAAGCCCGGCTCGTCTATCTTGTTGACCAGATTGGAAACGGCGTTACCCTGCTGATAGCCCAAGTCGACGGCGGTAAAGCCATGCAGCGGTAGATAAGCGGCGCTCGCCTCCGCTGACTGCACTAGGGCGAACTGCTGCATCGGAGCCTTGCTACGATTGCTGCGAAACTTTGCCTTGCGTTGCAGCCAGTCAGCACATTCCTTGGCGATGGCGCGCTGTGTGAGCTGGTTGCGCAGTTGAATCTCGAATTCGCTGCCGTAGAGGCTGCGCTCACGATCGAGCTTGGGAATGTGGAACTCCCGGCGCTCACGGCGGATCTTGTCGGTCACTTCATCCGCGACGAAGGTTGGCGCAGTGAAGATGAAGTTCAATTCTTCGATCTTCTCCAGCTCTGCCTTCAGTGCCTCGTAGGCGTACATCGAGAAGCAGGATGCCGCGACCTTGAGCCGTCCCCCTGACACAAGTGTCTGCTTCAGATCGTCGCCGAAGAGGCGATTGATATTGTCGATAAGCTCCATCGGCCCGGATTTCCCCAATTTTCTCGAGTACAAGCGCACCCTCATTCCATCACTGCTTAGGACACGTTCTTACGGCCAAGTAGTACGTCAGGAAAAACATTCTGCGCTTTTCTTTTTACCTGTTCAGACAACAGATCAAATGTAGTCGCGGAATGGCAATGGCAGCAATTCGCTCTTTCTAGGTGCCGTCGTGAATATTTCCCGACTGAATCAGCAAAGCGCAGCGTTACTGGAACCCCGTTGCCATAGATGATGAAGACCGTGACTTTCATACGAGTGCACCTTTCACCTCCGCCACAAGGGCAACGCCGGGCGCTAAAGTCGCGCTCTCAACGCCGTAGAGCGTGGGAGTATTACGAAGCCACAGATGGTGAGATAACGGGTCCATGCGATGGTCTGGGCTGGAATCGATGGACCAACGCCGCAGCAAGTAGCCCGCTAGAGCCGCTCGTGTCTTGATCCGCAACACCCCCTCACTCATCGCATAGTCGGCCTCAATCGCCTCAGGCCAGTGGGCACCTGGATGCGGCACCAGTTCCATATCCACGATCCGCGCCCATTGCTCGTCGGCAGCCAAGAGCTCATGCTGCTCCACCTCGCCATCCAGCTCTTGTACCTTGGTGATGCGGGTTATCACGAAATCGGAAAATCGTTGGCGCTCGCGGTCAAACGAACGAACGTGCCAGCGCAAACCGTTGTCGGCCAAAGCGACCGGTACGATGTCGCGGCACTTCTCGCCAGAAGACAAGGACAGATAGTTAATTCGGATTGAACGTTTCGCGCACAGGGCTCGCGTGATGGTCGCAAGGACTCCCATGTCCGGACGCAGAAGCTGCCCCGGCCCTTCGCAAGGTGTTGCTTGCCTTAGACCCAATTCGAGCCCGTCTCCGAAACCATTTAGCAGCCAAGCCAATACACGTTCCGTACGAAACTCATAGACTGGCTTGAACCGGTTTGTCGGCCGGTAACAGCGAGCGACTGCGTCGTAAGCCAAGTTGTCAGCGGCGACCTCTCGGTAGATGCTCAGATCGCGAGACGCCGCGGCGGGTTTGATACCAAACCGGGTCTCAATATCACCTCGCCGTAGCTCTCCGGTGAAAAAGGCCCGCAATTCTAAAAATGCCAGTCGCTCTCGCTGCGCTTGCGACACCCCGGTGGCTTCGATCATGGTCCCTCTCAGTTGGGGCTCGACACCCCCGCGCAAAGATCGTTCTGCGCTGATTTTGAGAGAGGATACCATGGTTATCATTTTGATACGGTATCCACTATCTCAAACGAATTCCGAACGGGGCTGGCTACCAGCCTTACTTCGGGTGCCGCGTATCTCCCGACCACTCAAAGAAAGCTGAGGCATGTATCACTGGCCTTGAGGACGGCGGCAACTTGCTGCTCCACCGCCGTGACCTCGCTCCGGAGAATCTGCGCCAAGGAGCCTAGCGATGCTTCCCACGACGAAAACCAACAAAGGTATGCCGTTTAGCCACTTCTCGAATTTTCCATATTTCGAGATGCTCAGTTAGGTAGACTCAAACGGCGTAACTGCAAAAAAAGCGCGGGCCGCATGGGCTGCCACCCATACGACCCGCTGACCACAACCAACTCACAGCAGGAGTCGGAAGATGGCTAACGCCAATAGTAAATCACGTCCCAAGAAGCTCAAACAGTATCCCGAGGTTGAGCTGACCCTCGGCAACAAGCCTGACCTTCCCCAAGAAGGCCAACCGTACATGCCATGGATGCGCGCCATCGACGCGCATTTCGAGATGTTCGGATTCAAGCCGGGTGATCGCGTCTATCTTCGGTTCAGCTTTGCTTCCCGAAGGGTCATCATCACGCCCGACTACTGCGCGCTGAACTGGCGAGAGCAGCCCTATGGTGCAGCTGCCCAAGAAGAGGATAGGGAAGAGGAATACGCGGCGCTGGCCGCTTTGCGCAGCTCTACTGCCTGGTGATGGCTCCGCGTGATGCATTTCGGCACACGCGTTGACGCAAATGGACCGCGGTGGGGCTGCAGGTAACTTCAACAACCGTCACAACAGACGAAAAGTTGCGTTCCGCCCTCTCCAAATCCGACCGCATCGTAAGAGTCAGTGCGTGCAGCACGATAAGCATCCCTGCCGAGTACTCCGCATGCATTTCCGCCGCTCAAATGCAAAAACCCCCGCCTTTCGGGCGGGGGTTTTCGGCTTAGGGAGCCTGACGATTACCTACTTTCACACGGGAATCCGCACTATCATCGGCGTAGAGTCGTTTCACGGTCCTGTTCGGGATGGGAAGGGGTGGGACCGACTCGCTATGGTCATCAGGCAAA
>NZ_NKFL01000002.1 GCF_002223055.1 Burkholderia sp. HI2500
TCGCCACTCGCCACCAGGTGCAAGCACCCGTGCTGCCGTTCGACTTGCATGTGTAAGGCATGCCGCCAGCGTTCAATCTGAGCCAGGATCAAACTCTTCAGTTTAAACCTGTTACTGTTTTCGGTTCAGTTAAGAACCGGTCGCTCACTCAAAGCTGACAGGAATATGAATTGCTTCATAAACCTGACTTACTTTAGTGTGAGACTCTTGATACTTTCGCTATCTGATCCGAGGATCAGCTCGCTTTCATCAAGCGCCCACACTTATCGGCTGTTAATTTTTAAAGAGCATTCTGCGAGGAACTTCGTGTTTCCCGGCAGCGCTGCGTTTTCAGCAGCAGAGAAGCGAGATTATGAACCGTTTTTTTAAATCCGTCAACAACTTTTTTAACTACTTCGTTGCGACGACTGCGGTTTAATTCCATTTGCGCTGGAGTTGTTAAAACCGACATCAACAGCAGCACTTCTCTTTTCCCCCGCGCTGCGTTTCCGTTAGCGCGAAAGAGGCGTGATTCTAAGCACCCGCCCCAGTCTCCGCAACCCCTTTTGTGAAATTATTTTGACATGGGGTGCCGGAGGCCCTGAACGGCTCTATTAGTCATATATAAGCGGCACGGCAGGAGCCGCCCCGGTTGCCCGTGAACAGCCCCGCCGCATCGAACGCAACCCACCGTCGCTCACCGCCCCACCATCGCCCTCACCACGCCGTCCCGTCGAATCAGCCCGTGATACAGCGCCGCGGCAAAGTGCGCGAGGAACGTCGCGAAGAACAGATACGCCAGCACCCGGTGCGCGACCCGGAGCCAGGCAAACGTCACCGGATCAGCCGACACCAGCGCCGGCAGCTGCACACCACCGCCCAACGTCACCGGATACCCGCCCGCCGACAGCATCGCCCATCCGATCAGCGGCATCGCAAGCATCAGCGCATACAGCACGAGATGCGAGCCGTGCGCAGCAACCTTCTGCCACCACGGCAGATCCTCGGGCAATGCCGGCGGCTTCGACAGAACCCGCACCACGATCCGCACGCAAACCAGCACGAGCACGGCAATACCCAAAGGCTTGTGGATCGCCACCAGAAGCGCATGCCGCTCAGAGACAGATGCCACCATCCCCACCCCGATGAACAGCATCGCGATGATCATCGCGGCCATCACCCAGTGCAGCACCCGCGCCGGCAAGCTAAACGTCGTCGAAGCCTTCATCACCGTCCCTCCCCACTCAATCGCGCCACGCCCGCTACCCCGGCCTCTTCACTCGTCCTGCGCAGATACGAATCCGCGTAAGCCGCCGACCGCGCCGGCAGCAACGGATCTCCCGACACCTGAATCCCCTGCGGCAGCACCGTCGGGTCGTAATTCACGTCGCGGCACGGCCCGCTGTCCTGCGCCTCCACGTGGTCGAGCACGAGCGTGCCCGCATCGATCGTCGTGCGCTGCGCGGGCCAGACCTTCGTCGCGTCGTCCACCGGGTCGCCTGGCTCCGCCAGCGTGACCAGCAGCTTCCACTTCTGCGGACCGGCAGCGATCCGCTGCGTCACGTCCTGCTGCAGCACGTTCGGGTCCGCCGCCGTCGCGACGTCGCCGGCGCCGGCCGTCTGCTCCGGCACGACGCGCCATCGCACCGCCTGGCGCTTGCCCGCCGCGTCGACGAAGTAGAACGCGTTCAACCCGTAATAGCTCTCGGTGACGTAACTCGCGCTCGGCTTCGCACCTTTGATCCACTGCAGGAACGCGGCCGTCTCCGGATGCGCGCCGAAAAACGCCTTCACCTTCACCGGGTCGGGCTTGCCCGTCTTCGGATCGGGCCGGGTCGCCATCAATTGCGCGTAGAACGCCTGCGGCGTCGCCACCGGAAACACGGGCATCGCGTTCATCCCGGTGCGCCATTGCTCGCCGTCCGGCGCGGTGAGCCTCAGCGCGAGGCTGCGGATCGGCACGCTGCTGTCGGGTGCATACGGATTCCCGCCCGGCAACGCGAACCGCCCGACCACCGGCGTGCGCACCGCCTTGAAGAACGGCGCGACCGAATACGCGCTCGCCGCACCGTTGCCTTCGAAGTAACCGGTCACGCACACGCCCTTCGCGTGATTGCGCCGGAAGCCCGGGTGAATGCCGCCGCCGGCCGTCTGCAACGCGTCGACGATCCGGTGCGGGGTCAGACGCGCCGGCGCGAGCCAGCCGCCGACATACCCGAACGCTACGGCCACGCCGGCCACCGCGCCGCCGATCGCGGCCCAGCGCCACCACCCGCGCCCGGGCTCGCGCCGCGGTGAAGAAGAGGAAGAAGATCGCTCCATATATAGACTCCCGACCATCAGGTCATTGTCGAATCCGCGTAGGACGCCGCCCACGCCGCTTTATTCCACGAAAAGTTTTTTCGTATGCTGGTGGAATAAGCGGCGCCGACCGGCGTCCTACGTGGCATCTCGACCCATTCGGCAACCGGCCCGGCCATGCCCTCCACCGCCCTCGACGACGAAGCACTGCGCGAACTCATCCCCAGGCTGCGACGCTTCGCGCTCTGGCTCGCGCGTGACGTCCACGCGGCCGACGATCTCGTCCAGTCGACGCTCGAGCGTGCGCTGTCGCGCTGGTCGAGCCGCCGCGACGACGCGTCGCTGCGCAGCTGGCTCTTCACGATCCTGTACCGGCAGTTTCTCGACGGCAAGCGCAGCGCGAAGCGCTACGCGTGGCTGCTTGGGCGCATCCGCGACGACGACGAAGCGCACTGGCCGTCCGCCGAACGCGAATTCGCGGCGCGCGCGACGCTCGAAGCATTCGGCCGGCTCTCCGACGAGCAGCGCAGCCTGCTGCTGCTCGTCGCGGTGGAGGGCTTCACCTATCAGGAAGTCGCCGACCTGCTCGACGTGCCGATCGGCACCGTGATGTCGCGGCTCTCCCGCGCGCGCCAGGCGCTGCGCCAGCTCAGCGACGGCGAGCTTCCCGCTCCTTCTCTCCGGTTGATGAAGAAATGAACACGCCTCCGAACGAACACGACCTCCAGGCCTACGTCGACGGCCAGCTCGACGACGATGCGCGCGCCGCGGTCGAGCGCTATCTCGCGCTGCATCCGGCGCGCGCGGAACAGGTGAAGCAATGGCAGCAGGATGCGCAGCGGTTGCGGGCCGCGCTCGAGAGCGTGCGGATGCCGGCGGATAACCCCGCGCTCGACCCGGCGGCGATTCGCGGACGGCGCATGGAGCGCACGCGGATGCGGTTCGCGATGGCGGCTTCGTTCGTGTTCTGCGTCGGGCTCGGGACGTTCGGCGGCTGGCAGGCGCGCGGGTGGAACGCGCCGCCGCCCATCGCGCCGATGAGCGATGCGGTCGAGGCTTACCGGATGATGGTGGTCGATCAAACGGCCAAGGTGGATTACCGGCCGACCGGTGCGGGAGATTTGCAGGGGTGGCTCACCCGGCGCGTGGGGGCTTCGGCGAAGCTGCCGGATTTGAGCGCGGCGGGGTTCACGCCGGTCGGCGGGCGGTTGTTCACGACCGATAGCGGCGCCACGGCTGCAATGGTGCTCTATGAGGACGAGGCCGGAAGGACGCTGAGCTTCTATATGCGGCCGGCGGAATCGAAACATCGGCTGCTGCCGGCCGGGCAACGCGTGGATGGTGCGTTGCTCGCGCGATATGGATCGGTGAACGGGCTCAACTATGCGGTGGTCGGGCCGGCCGGGAGTCTCGCGGAGAAAGCGGTCGTGCAGGCGCTCGATCAGCAGACTTGAAGTGGCAGGATGCGCGCCCGGCTGGCGATTGGTGGCAGCCGCCGGCGCCTTTGGTGGGGCGGCCCGGCGGGCTTGAACGGGCGCCCGCTCACCATTCGACTGCACAGCGTTTCGACTGACTTTCCCTGGCTGTTATGCACATCGCGCCGCGCCAGCGCCCTCACCTTTGGAATCACAGGGTTTCGAGTCGCCGTGCAACGGGATATCCACATCGATCACGGGTAAGCGATCTGGCTTCCAAGGCGGGCTACGATTCTGTCCGTCCAGATAGAGTCGTCACCGAGACCTGGCTGCCGGCAAGCATCTTGTTCGTCCGGCGCACGAACACCCAGTGCCAAACCCAGAGGAAAACCGCGACGCCGCCAGCGATCGAGCCAATGGTATTGGGTATCAACGAAAGAACCTGGGCAAGACACCACCCGATGCCGCTGATCCGGCCGAACGAGCGCAACCCCGACAGAGCCGGATTGATACGAGACTCCGCTTCCAGGGACTTCGCAACGTTGGAAATAATGAAGAAGTCCTCGATGAAGTTGTAGGGCAAGAGGAACATCAGCCAGACGCTGTTGGGTTCGGCCGCACGCGATCCTCGGTTGACCGATTTCAGGGTCGTCCTGAGGTCGCTCGCGTAGGCATAGACCAGCGCCAGGAAACCCGCGATGACGACGATGCTGCCGATCGCCCCAAGCACCGCTATTTCGCCGAGAACGCCTCCGTCTTCGGAGGGATGGACAAGGGGATAGGCGAGCCCAAAGGCAATGGGGATGCTCAGAATGGCTTTGAGAATGGTCCGTGCAGTTGCGCTCATGTGTATCGGCGGGAATCGGTGCGGTGTCACGGGCAGCATAGCGAACGGTCACCCTCGCTGGGCGACTTTGTCCTGGCATATGCCGCCTTCTCTCGCGACGCTCGCCGAGTCGGTGCCTGAACCGCACCGCGAATCGTGGAGTCGAGTTGTATGAAAGTGCGATATCCACGACCCGTGAGGTAACGCGAACATCCTCGCCGAATTCGCGTACCCTCACCCGTTGAATGCACAGGATTTCGAGTGCGTTGGCTGATCGATATCCACAAGGCATTCCATCATGACGGATCGCGCCAGCAGGCTCCACATCGCCTGCGCTATTCCGGAAAACCCATGTCAGACAAGACGTTCGGGCTGATTCGCATGGTCGAATGCATGGCGCTCACCTGTCCGACGCACAGCGATTCGACTCGTTGGGTGTGTGAGTTGTCCACATACGCGCTGTGGACAAGCGCACGAAACTCGATGCACGTTCCGCATGCACCCCGTTCTCAGGGCTTGCTTCCCTCCGTCCAGTTGCGTGCTCGAACATTCTGATCGGCTTGTCGAGGTCAACATTCGCCGAGATCCGCGCGCGGCTTGTGATCCGGGCAAGCGCTCACCTTTTGTCGGCACAGCGTTTCGCATCGTTTTATGCCGCTGTTATCCACATATGAAGGCTGACTACCTTCATCGTCTCCGAAGTCACTTGGTTCGATAAACCCCGAGAATCTCGCCGGTTTCCGGAGAAACGACGTACTGGATCGACGTCCCGAGCGGACTCGCGTTGCCGAGCCCGCGCATGCCCGGCGGCATCTTCGCCATGAACGTCACGCTGATGACCTGATCCTCAGGCGTCGGATTCGCCGTGGCTTCACTTTCGTCTTCGATGCAGATCTCGAAGTTGCGCAGGTCCTGACCGGTCTTCGCAAAATCCTCATAGGCGGACTTCAGGCCGAGCAACGTCGCGGTATTGAGCCGGACGGAACATCGATCGACCACGCCGAAATTCAGCTCGCTCATGGTGTTCTCCGGATATCACGGGTTAGGGCCGATGTCGTACTGCGCGATCATGCCCATCACGATTGCCCTGTTGCGTTCACGTCCGCGTGTCGTCCCTGCGCAGACCGCTACGTTCCAGCACCTCTCGCAGGCACACCGGACACACGAGCTCACCGGCGTCCCACATCTGCACGAACGTCGCCCGCTCACCGATGCGAAACGTCGATTCAACGATGTCGATGTCCGGCCCGAGCACCTTGCGCAAGAACGCTTCGTCGAACCAATGCGTGGCCCCATGCTCCACGCTGGCATTGATCACCCGCACGACGTGACAATCGCGGATCACGTCGATCGACAAGATAGCGGCCTCGATATCCGGTGAGGTTCGCGTCGGTCGGATCAACCCGTGCAACTCGCAGCGCGCGAAGCCGCGGGGCCAATTCGCATTCGCCGCGACGACGGACGTGTCGAACGCCTGCTCTTTCGTCGTCGGTTTATAGGGCACCTCGCCGGAACGCACGAGCAGCTCGTCCAGGCATGCCGAACACAGACGCTCCCGCAAGCGCTCCAGCGCCGCGATCTTCGGAAACGCCGTCACGTGCGCAACGTTGTCGATAAAGGTCGCATCGACCTCGTGCTCGGCAAGTTCAGCACGCAGCATCCACATTTCCAGGCTGTATTTCCGTCGGTCGAGCGAAACCTTCACGAGCTCGCCCGACATGAACTGCCCGCGCTGCCGGATGCGCGCGGCGATGCCCTTCGATGTCGTGATGCCGTTGTCGCGTCCGTGCCGACCGCAGTGCATGGGGCCCATTACCCGCTCCGGTTGCGGGCAGCGCTCGCGTTGCCCAAGTCTTGCTTCGGTTTCATCGTGTCGGTCGTCATCATTCCCTGTAGTCGAGATCGAACTTCACGTTGAATCGCTCGCCTTTGTAGCAGAAACACAGGACATCGGCTTCCGGCATCGACACGCGTTGCTCGAACACGATGTCGCTCGGGTGTTGTTGCAACCGGCGTACGACGGCATCGATCTCGAGTGCGTCCAGCCGGGCCAACGAAGAAATACTCATCTGTCGTGAACCTGTGCGCCAGTCCTTCGCATCCTGAATGCCGGCGATTCTACAGACACAGCGGCTCGCGCATCGCGCCGATGCCCTCATAGCTTGCCGTTTCGTTTATCCGATCACTGCACGCAGTGCATATCCTGCGCGGATCACAGTCGGCGGACTGTGCTTATCCAAAGGTGTTAACAGAGTTCGTATACATACGTAGTGATAGTTAACAAACCCTGTGCCTCACAGTGGATAACGTCCCTAACCCCATGAATTCTCGACGGGAAGCAGAATGCATAACCCTGGGTGCGCGACGTGAACAGCTCCCGGCAGCACAGAACAACTTTTCGTCGATTCACAGCCGCGGCGACATATCCTCAATCGTTCCACTGTGAATCCAGAGGCTTGCCGGAGGGTTATCCAGAGGGCTATGTGGATAACACCACAGCGCATCGACGCGTTTTGCTGTGATGCGAACAGGTGAAGCCAACGTTCCCGGCATCGCCACGCAACATCGATCGTCGGCCTCCGCGCACCTTGATTCAAAAAATTTTCACGAAGGGGCTTGTGCTCCTCAAAAACCCTCTCTATAATTCGCGGCTTCTTAGGCTCGTAGCTCAGTTGGTTAGAGCACCACCTTGACATGGTGGGGGTCGTTGGTTCGAATCCAATCGAGCCTACCAACGAACAAATGAAGGGGTCTGGCAGCACAACTTGCCTACAGGCAATGCGGCTCGCCAACATACAAACGCCACGCGGCAACATCGCGTGGCGTTTTTCTTTTTCCGGCCGAAACAACGCATGTCGCCCCGATGCGTTGCGCGATCCGCGGCATCGCATCCTTCCTCACCGACACCTCGATCCGCCATACAACGGCCACTGTGCCGCGCGTAGAATTGTGTGCGCATCGAAGCAGCGGTTCCGACCGTCGCCCGACCTCCAGCACATCAAAACAACGACGCGCGATCCGCGCGACTGAGAGCACACGACCATGTCCGACGTCACGACCGCCACGTCATCCGCGAGCAACGACGAGATCGCCGCTTACGTCGGCAAGAAAGCCGCCTGGTTCGAAAGGAAGTGGGAGATCGCCGCATCGCGAAAGAACCGGCAGTCGTGGAACTGGGCAGCCTGTTTCCTCGGCCCGGTGTGGATGGCGTACCGATGCATGTACTGGCAGGCGGCCGCCGTCCTTGGCGCGACGCTCGCGATCACGCTGGTCGAGCTGCTGTTCTTCCCGCGTTACTTCGAATCGACCACGTTCGACCCGGTCACCATCGGGATCGCGGTCACGCTCGGCTGGTGCGGGAACAGCCTCTACAGGACGCACGTCGAACGCAGGATCGAAAAGCTGCGCCCGAGCGCGACGTCCCGCGAATCGTTGCTCGCGCTGCTGGAAGCGCAGGGCGGCACGAACTGGCTCGCAGCAGCCGGTTTTGCGATTGCAACGCCGTTGCTCGGTGTCTTGATCTACCTCGTGGCCGGGACGTATTGATTGCAGGAGCCAGCGGCCGGCAGCCGGTAAAGCAGGGCGGCAGGGCGAAGAAAAGGGCGCATCGCGGCCGCGCATGCGCACGGCACCCGACGCGTGATTCCGCCGCACTCAATGCAGATGCTTCAACTTGTCAGGATTCCGCACGACATAGATCGCGACGATTTTCCCGTCCTCGATCTCGAGCGCCGTGGTCTGCAGCTCGCCGTCCGCTTCCTGCGTGACGAAACCCGGCAACCCGTTGATGAACCCCGCACGCACGAACGTCGACGCGTGCGTGGCGAACAGCTCGGCCAGGTACGCGTGCACCTTCATCACACGCTCGAAGCCGAACACCGGCGTGCCCGCGGCCGGGCGCTTGCCGCCGCCATCCGCGTGCAGGCTCACGTCCTCGGCGAGCATCGCGCCGAGCGCGCGCATGTCGCCGCTGCGTGACGCCGCAAAAAACGCCTCCGCCAATTCGATCCCGCGCTGCTTCTCGACATGGAAGCGCGGCCGCGCCTCGCGCACGTGCGTGCGGGCCCGCGCGGCGAGCTGCCGGCACGCGGCCGGGTCACGCTGGATCGTCGTGGCCACTTCGTCGAACTCGAGGCCGAATACGTCGTGCAGCAGGAACGCCGCGCGTTCGAGCGGCGAGAGCCGTTCGAGCGCGAGCAGCAGCGGCAGCGTGACGTCTTCCTGTTCGTCTTCCTCGACGACCGGCTCGGGCAGCCACGGGCCGACATAGGTCTCGCGCTGGTGCCGCGCGGACTTCAGCTGGTCGAGGCACATGCGCATCACCATGCGGCGCAGGAACGCTTCAGGCACGCGCACCTCGGTGCGGTCGACGTCCATCCATCGGATGAACGCCTCCTGCACCATGTCCTCGGCATCCGCGACGGAACCGAGCATCCGGTACGCGACGCGGATCAGCGTGCGGCGCAGCGGGTCGAAGCTCGCCGCCGCATCGGCCCGTGTTTCGGCGCTGCCGTTGGCCGGATCGAGGGTCGGCATCAGGCCACCATCTTCGCGGCGGCGGCCTTTGCATCGGCCGGTTCGATCCACAGCCCGAAGCCGACCGCGAGCCGGTTCCAGCCGTTGATCACGTTGATCATCAGCGTGAGTTTCACCTGTTCCTCCTGGCTGAAGTGGTCGTTCAGCGCCGCGTAGGCCGCATCGTGTGCCGCGTGGCCCTCCGACAGTCGCGTGAGCGCGTCGGTCCAGCCGAGCGCCGCGCGTTCGCGGTCGGTGTAGCAGGGCGCTTCGCGCCACGCGGACAGCAGGTAGATGCGCTGCTCGGTCTCGCCTTGCTCGCGGGCTTCGGCCGCGTGCATGTTAATGCAGTTCGCGCATGCGTTGATCTGCGATGCGCGGATCTTGACCAGCTCGATGAGCGTCGGCTCGAGGCTCTGCGCGGCGGCGACCGAGACGGTCATCCAGTGCTTCATCAGGGCCGGCGCGGCGGCAAACGGGTTGAGTTTCGCAGTCATGGTCCTTCTCCTTTGGTGTGGGTTCCGGGGATATGACGAGCGAGCCCCCCGCGTATGTGACATCGACGCGAAATTTTTTTTGAAGCCGGTGAGCGGATCGGCGTGGAAGGCCGCGGGGGAAGGGCGGGCAGGGTGCTCGTCGAATGCAACAAACGCGGCGAGCATGCTTCGCGCGCAAGTGCTGGTCAGACGATTTCGCATTCACATCAGGGAGACGATCACGGCCGCGAACGCCCGCGGCATGAATCGAGCACAACGGCCGACGCCTGGGCCTCCACATGCCCCTCGATGCGCGCCGTTGTCAGCAATTGGCAACTGATCGGTTGCTTTCATTTACATTTATCTGGCGTTTCATCCGCATCTCGGTCAGCAACATTCACATTTCTGGCCCATACTGTTCTGCACGGGCAGATGAAGTGACGCCGCATCCGCGGCCCGGCGCGCGCGCCGGCTGCCCGACGACGCAGCAGCAGGTCGCACGTCAGCCGCGCGCATCACGCGCAAGGCTTTCCTTTTTCCGGCAACACGCAACGCAGCGAATCGCGACGTGGACGGTAAACCGATGAGCCTCCTTGCATCACAGCTTCAGCGCCGTTACCAGGACGTGCGCGCCCATAGCGTCGCGTTGACCGCGACGTTGTCCGCCGAGGACCAGGCCGTGCAGTCGATGCCCGACGCCAGTCCGACGAAATGGCACCTCGCGCACACGACCTGGTTCTTCGAAACCGTCGTGCTGATGCGACGCGTGCCCGGCTACGCGCCGTTCAACGCGGCATTCCAGTTCCTCTTCAATTCCTATTACGAAGCGCTCGGCCCGCGCCATCCGCGGCCGCAACGCGGGCTGCTCACGCGCCCGTCGCTCGACGAGGTGCATGCGTACCGGCAATACGTCGACGACGCGATGCTGCGCGCGCTGGCCGGCGCCGACGCGGCGCTGCTCGAGACGATCGCGCCCGAGGTCGAGCTCGGGCTCCATCACGAGCAGCAGCATCAGGAGCTGATCGTCACCGACATGCTGCACGCGTTCTCGTGCAACCCGCTGAAGCCGGCGTTCCGGCCGCGCAACGGGACGGACGCGGGCGCGATGGCCGCGGGCGACGCCGGCGCGCAGCATTGGCTGCATCAGCCGGGCGGGCTCGTCGAGATCGGCCACGACGGCGAGGCGTTTTCGTTCGACAACGAACGGCCGCGCCATACGGCGCTCGTGCGGCCGTACGAGATCGCGAGCCGCCTGGTGACGAATGCGGAATTCGCTGCGTTCGTCGCCGACGGCGGCTATACGCGCCCCGAGTTCTGGCTGTCGGACGGCTGGGCCGCCGTGCAGCGGGAAGGGTGGCAAGGGCCCGCGTACTGGATGCCCGACGACGACGATGCGGCCGCCACGCGCGTACGGCGCACGTTTGGCCTGCACGGCGTCGAGCCGCTCGCACCCGACGCGCCGGTGTGCCACGTGAGCTTCTACGAAGCGGCCGCGTATGCGGAATGGGCCGGCGCGCGCCTGCCGACCGAATTCGAATGGGAAGCCGCGTTCCCCGCCGAAGGCATCCGGCAGATGCTCGGGCACGTGTGGCAATGGACGCGCTCGTCCTACGAGCCGTATCCGGGCTTTCGGCCGCTCGTCGGGGTAGCGGCCGAATACAACGGCAAGTTCATGGTCGGCCAGCAGGTCCTGCGCGGCAGCAGCATCGCGACGCCGCCCGGGCACGAACGGCCGACGTACCGCAATTTCTTTCCGCCGGCCGCGCGCTGGCAATTCACGGGAGTGCGACTTGCGCGAGACGTCTGACCAGACGGCCACGAGCGGTGGCCAGCAACCCGCCCGCGATTCGCGGCCGAGCGCGTTCGAGCGCGACCTGATCGACGGACTGTCGCGTACGCCGCGCAGCATTCCGCCGAAATACTTCTACGATGCGGCCGGCTCCACGTTGTTCGATCGCATCTGCGAGTTGCCCGAGTATTACCCGACCCGCACCGAGCTCGGCATCCTGCGCGATCGCGCGGCCGAGATCGTGCGGCGCGTCGGCCCGCATGCGGAACTCGTCGAATTCGGCGCGGGCTCGCTCGAGAAGATCCGCGTGCTGCTCGACGCGTTCGCGGGCAACTATGCGAACGCGCCGGCGCGCTACGTGCCGGTCGACATCTCGGCCGACTACCTGCACGATGCCGCCGCGCGGTTGCGTGCCGCGTATCCGTGGCTCGACGTCGCGCCGATCGCGGCCGACTACACGAAGGCCGAGCAACTGGCCGAGCTGACCGCGACACCGGCGCGGCGCATCGGCTTCTTTCCCGGCTCGACGATCGGCAACTTTGCGCCGGACGAAGCCGATGCGTTCCTGCGCGATGCCGCGCGGCTGCTGCGTGGCGGCGGCTTGCTGGTCGGCGCCGATCTCGTGAAGGATGAGCGCACGCTGCACGACGCGTACAACGATGCGCAGGGCGTGACCGCGCAGTTCAACCTGAACCTGCTGGTGCGCGCGAATACCGAGCTCGGTGCGGATTTCAACGTCGATGCGTTCTCGCATTGCGCGTTCTACGACAGCGCACGGCAGCGCATCGAGATGCATCTCGTCAGCGACGTCGCGCAGATCGTGCACGTGCGCGGCCACGCATTCCGCTTCGACGCCGGCGAGCGCATCCACACGGAGAATTCGCACAAGTTCACGATCGACGGTTTCCATGCGATCGCGCGCCGCGCTGGATTCGTGCCCGATACCGTGTGGACCGACGCGGACAACCTGTTCAGCGTGCACTGGCTGCGCAGCGTCGACGATATTCGCGCGTGATGCACGTGCTTGCGAACCGCTCGCGTGCGGTGCGGGCGGTTCGCTTTCGGCGCTTTCCAATGCTCGCCGGCGCGTGCCGATCGCCCGGTTTCGTGCCGAAAATCCCTTTTTTACCGCTCCGATGCACCGCTGCAACGGTGTTTGGAATGCGGCCTCTTCCTTGTCCCGCAAGGCTTTGCGGGAACCCGTAAACGTCCGTTACCTGTCTCGCATACCCGTTTCACCTGTGTCTGTGTCCGGTGCCTAGACTCCGAACCGTATTCACATGACGCACGACACGTGCAGGGAGTTGCGAGATGAACAAGAAACTCATTCTCGGTGCAGTTCTCGGTGTAGCGGCGCTGGCAGCTTCGGGCGTCGCCTCGGCCCACGTCGACCTGTCGGTCGGCATCGGCGTACCCGCCTATGCGGCGCCGGCGCCCGTCTACGTGGCGCCGCCTCCGCCCGTCATGTACGCGCCGGTCGGCTATCGCGACGACGGTTGGCGTGGCGACGGCTGGCGTCAGCGCGAATGGCGCGAACACGAGTGGCGCCGCCGTGAATGGCGCGAGCACGAGTGGCGCGATCGCGGCGGCTGGCGTGGCGGCCGCTGGGATTGAGCGAAGCGGCTCGACTTGATCTCCACACGAAGAGAATGAAAACATGATGCCCATTCGACACATCAGGCTGGGTGCCACCGCGGCCATCGTGGCGCTTGCCACGATCGGCAGCGCGCACGCGGCGGGCTGCATGAAGGGCGCGGTGGGCGGCTGTATCGTCGGCCACCACATGGCGAAGAAGCAGGCGCAGGAGCAGGCCGCGCAACACAGGGCCGCCGCGCAGGGCATGCAGCCGGCGCAGTAAGCATCATCGTCACCGGGGCGGCGCTGCGGCGCCGCGCCCACCTGCCTCGTTCCCCGCTCAAGCACGATCCGGATTGATCTGACGAATGCGCGCCGCGCGCCTCGTTACGATCATTTACAACGTCGCATGGCGCGAATCCGGCGCGTTCATAGAATGCAGTCACACGAACGCGCTCCAGGGAGCACAAGATGAAACAGCAACGATATCTGTCCGTACTGACGGCCGCGCTGCTCGCGCTCGGCACGGTGTCCGCGTATGCCGCAGCCGGCGGCAATGGCGGTGGAAACGGTGGTGGCGGCGGTGGCGGAGGTCACGGTGCAGGCGGCGGCAATGCAGGCGGCATGTCCGCCGGCCATATGAGTGGCCACGCGCTGAGCAACTCGAACGGCATGCACGCGGGCGACCGCGACAAGGGCCTGTCGCGCGCGGCCGACCGCTCCGACACGATCGCCGATCGCGCCGGCGCGCAGCCGGGCCGCGGTCACACGCACGCACACGCGCATGGCCACACGACGCACGCGTCGACGGCCACGCATCATTCGCATCACCACGCATTGGGCCGCACGCTTTAAGCGCGGCGCGCAATCGTGACGGAAGGGCGCTTCGGCGCCCTTTTTTCATGGCGGGAATGCAACGCGGCTGTCGCGCGAAAACATCGTGCCGACCCGATTTGCAACCAGCCGTAACCGCGCCGCGAACGGGCGCGAATACGGATCGCTTACACGCGGGTAACAGACCGGAAATCGGCGCAAGGCGCGCGCATGGCGAGCGCGCCGGGCCGCGTCGAAAAAGCCGATAAAAAAGGGCGGCTCATCGCCGCCCTTCGTTTCAGCGCCCGGCGCTCGCCAGGGGCACTGCAGGTTCAAACAACGCGTCCGCCTGCGTCACGCGCACGAAGCGCGCCGCGCCGTCGCCGTCCACCAGCGCCCGGAAATGCGCCTCGCCGCACGCGAGCTTCGCCCGCTCGTGCTCGCTCGGCACGTGGCCGTCCGCATTCGGCGTATCGACGACGAAGTACAGCCGTTCGCCGCCGTCCTGTTCCGCGAGCACGGCCCAGTCCGGGTGATAGCTGCCGAGCGGCGTCTGCACGCGGAACCATGCAGGCAGCTTTGCGTACAGCTTCACGCCCTCGTGCGCCTCGAGCGCATCGGCGAACGCACGCTCCGCGTCCGTCTCGCATACGACCGCCTCGTGGATCGACTTCTGCGCATCGGGCCGCAGGTTGCGCAGATAGCCGGTCAGCGCCTCGCTCTCGAACGATTCGAGCGCATGCACATGACGCTCGCCGAGCTTGTGGTACGCGATGCCCGCGACGAGCGCGAGCCGCTTGCAGCGGTTGATCGCATCGGCCGCGACCGCGATGAACTGCTGCGGATTCACGCGGAAATCCTCGAGCCGGCCGCTGTCGGCCAGGATCGTCGCGAGCGAACGGCGCGTGAGCTGCGTGCGGTCCTGCAGTTCGGTGAGCAGGTCGGGCAGCGGCAGCTCGCCTTCGTCGAGCAGCACCGTGCCGGCGCCGGCCACCTCGATCGCCTCGATGCCTGCCTTGCCGATGTCGATCTCGGCCTTGCGCCACTGCAGTCGTGCGCGGGCGATGTCCGGCGCGTCGTGCAGCGCGGCCGCGCAGTCACGCACGAGCTTCGCGTTGTCGAACTCGACGCGGTACACGGTGCGATGGCGGATGCGGTCCCACAACGCGCGGAAATCCTCGCCGAACACGACGGCCTTGCCCGACGCATCGCGCCGCAGCGCGATCGCACGGCGCTCGTCCGCGTTGCGCACGGCGAAGCGGCCCGACAGCTTGCGCAGCGTCGCGACGATTGGCGCGCGCAGCATCTCGAACGCCTCCGGCAGCACCAGCGCGCTCTGGCGCAGCGCATCCTTCAGCCGGTCGAGCACCTTGCCCTGCGCGTCGACGTAGCCTTGCTCGTGCAGGTGGTTCCACAGCACGCGCGACAGCTCGACGCCGAGCGCATGCGCGGGCCCGTCGCCTTCCTGCACGGGCAGCGCCGCGAACTGGTGTTCCTCGACGATCCCGAACCGGATGCCCGTGTCGGCCTCGATTTCCTTCTGCAGGTTCTCCGCGAACGACTCGTAGCGCTCGGTCGCGATCACGGTGAGCGTGTTCACGCCCGGATCGCGCACGCGTTCGCCGTCCTGGTCGACGGCAAGGCGCAGCCCGCGGCCGAGCGTCTGGCGGCGCTCGCGCTCGGTCTGGATGTCGCGCAGCGTGCAGATCTGGAACACGTTCGGGTTGTCCCAGCCTTCCTTCAGCGCCGAGTGCGAGAAGATGAACTTCAGCGGCGTGTCGAACGACAGCAGCGCTTCCTTCTCGCGCATGATCAGGCCGTACGCACGCTCTGCGTTCTCGCGCGCCGCGGCGCTGCTTTCGCTCGTGTCGGTCCAGCCGCCCTTGCGGTCGATCGAGAAGTAGCCGTTGTGCGCGCGGCCGACTTCGAGCGCGACGTCGACGCCGTCGAACAGCGCGCGGTAGGCCGGCACGCGTGCCGCACGTGCGTATTCCTCTTCGAAGATCAGCGCGTAGTCGCCCTTCGCGGGCATGCCGTTTTCGTCGTAGCGGCGATAGCGCTCGACCGAATCGACGAAGAACAGCGACAGCACCTTCACGCCGCGTTCGGCCAGGCGCAGTTCCTTGTCCAGATGCTCGCGGATCGTGCGGCGGATCATCTCGCGCTGCACGGCGAGCGTGTCGATGTCGCCGAACGCCTCGCCGAGCGACAGGAACGCCTCGCCTTCCGGATGGCGCAGCTCGACGTATTCGGCGCCCTTCACCGCATGGACTTCGCCGATCCGCAGCCCCGCGTACAGCGCGCGCTTGGTCAGGCGTTCGAGATCGTCGCCGTCGGTGGCCGACACGATCTGCCGCTTCACGCCGGCCGTCGTCGCGACGTCGAGCTCGATGCGCGCGCTGATCGCGCCGCGCCGGTTCGACACGCCCACGAGCCGCACGTACGGCTTGTTGTGCGCATCCTCGACGATCGCCGACGCGATCTCGATCTGCTTGACGAGCTTGCGCTCGTACGCGTCGACCGCGTCGAGCCGGTACACCATGTGGTGGCGGTCGACGTGCGTGGCCGAATAGCGCAGCGTGCAGAGCGGCGCCATCGCGGCGAGCGCTTCGCGGCCGCGGCCTTCGAGCCCGCCGTCGACGCTTTGCGGCTCGTCGACGATCACGATCGGCCGCGTCGCGCGGATCAGGTCGATCGGCTTCTCGCCGCCGGTCTTCTCGCTGTCCTTGTAGAGGTTGTTGATTTCCTTCTTGTTGATCGCGGCCACCGTCATCACCATGATCTGGATCGCCGCGCTCGCCGCGAAGTGGCGCACCTGGCCGAGCTTCGCGGAGTCGTACAGGAAATAGTCGTACGGCACGCCCGCGTACAGCGCGCGGAAATGATCCTCGGTGATCGAGAGCGTCTTGTGCACGCCTTCCTTGATCGCGATCGACGGCACGACGATCACGAACTTCGTGAAGCCGTAGCGGCGGTTCAGCTCGAAGATCGTGCGCAGGTACACGTAGGTCTTGCCGGTGCCGGTTTCCATCTCGACGGTGAAGTCGCGCGAGCCGGGCAGGCCGGACGGCGGCAGCCCGCCGCGCAGCTGCACGTCGGCGAGGTTGCGCGCGAGCGCGTCGTCGGTCAGCGACAGCCGGTTGCCGACGCCTTGCTCGGACACCGCGAAGCCGAGCGAGCCTTGCGCGGCGGCCGTCGTGCCGGGCGCGGCGTTCGCGAGCACGCTGAAGTCGCCGCGATACGATTCCTGGCCGCGAAACAGGTCGCAGACGGCGTCGATCGCCTCGCGCTGGTAGTCGAGATCCGCTTCGAAATGCAGCCGCATCACAGGCTCCGCACGCGCTTCACGCCGTGCTGTTCGAGCAGCGCGGCGAGATTGAGCTTCGCGACGTCGTCGATGAAGCCGCTGTCGCGGAACAGGCACGTGACGTCGTGCGTCGTGCCGGTCGCATCGAGCAGGTCGACGATGCCGTCGGCCAGCGGCCCCGCGTCGTCGCGCGAAATGCGCGCATCGAAGCACGCGACGATCGCGCGGCCGATCAGGTGCACGGTCTTGCCCGCCACCTGGTGATGCTCGACCGGCGTGCACAGGTCGAGGCCGAGCTTCAGCGTCAGCTCGGCGAGCAGGTCGTCCTCGGTGCGGCCGGTCTTCACGTGCTCGACGGACGCGAAGAGCGCGTGGTCGAAGTCGTCGCGGCGCGGGTCCCACTCGATCACGTTGGTCGTGTCGAGCCGGTACACGCGAAAGCCGAGGTCGCCATAGCTTTCCGGATAGTCGCGCGCGACCTGCTGCGCGGCGCGGCGCAGGCGCTCCTTCGTGATTTCGGCGAGCGTCAGCGGCTTCTTCAGCTTCGCGCAGAAGTCGGCGGCCGCCGTCTGCGTCTTGTCGCGGCGGTCGAGCGCCTCGGGCAGCTGCACGAGGATGTAGCGGCGCGCGCCGCCGTCGGTCGCGTTCACCTGCATCACCGCGTGGCCGGTCGAGCCGGAGCCGGCGAAGCAGTCGAGCACGATGTCGTCGCCGCGCGTGCACCAGCCGATCACGGCCGCCGCGAAATCGACCGGCTTGGGCAGGTCGAACGGGATGCCGAGCGTCTTCAGCAACGCGTCGTCGGAGCCCGCGAACGGCAGCACCGACGGCACGTTCTCGTACATGTTCTCGTCGAGGTAGTAGATCCGCTGCGGCTGCGTGGTTTCATCCGCGCCGAATTCGATCTGGCCGCGCTCGATCAGCGCCTGCATCGTCGCGGGCGGGTTGCGCCAGCCGCGCGCCGGCATCGCGCACGGCTTGCCGGTGACCGGGTGGATCAGCGGCGTGAAATACTCTTCGGGCGCCTTCTTCTTGTTCGGCCAGGCCATCGACACGAGGCGGTACACGCGGCCTTCCGGCGACAGCCGGTCGTACATCACCTCGCCGCCGGACAGGTTGGTCTGCGCCTTCATCCATGCGCGGTACGCCTTCTGCGCGTCCTTCGCGTTGCCGCTGCGGTACACGGCGTCATGCGCGGCGTCGAGCATGCGCTGCGCATTGCGCTTCGGGCGCTTGAGCGGCGCCTGTTCGAGCAGCGTCTCGGCGTTGCGCGCGAACAGCACCAGCGATTCGTGCTGGTACGCGACGCCGCGCGCGTCGCCCTTCGGGTTGCGCTTGTCCCATACGGCGACGCCGAGCTCGTTCTCCTCGCCGAAGATCTCGCGCAGCATCAGCACCAGTGCGTGCACCTCATGCTCGTCGATGTGCACGGCGATCAGCCCTTCGTCGGACAGCAGCGCGTGCGCGAGCTTCAGGCGCGGATACATCATGTTCAGCCAGTCGGTGTGGAACCGGCCGTTCGCTTCGGTGTTGGTGCTGCGCTTCACGCCGCCGTGGGTCTGCCCGGTCATCGCCAGGTAGTGGCGGATGCTGTCGCTGAAGTCGTCCGGATAGACGAAATCGCTGCCGGTGTTGTACGGCGGGTCGATGTAGACGAGCTTCACCTTGCCCGCGTAGCTCTTGTGCAGCAGCTTCATCACGTCGAGGTTGTCGCCCTCGATCACGAGATGGCGCGTGTCGTCCCACGCGACGCTGTCGTCGGGGCAGGGCCGCAGCGTGCCCGTCGACGGCGTGAGCGCGGCCTGGCGCGCGCTGCGCTTGCCGTGCCAGTGGAAGCCGTAGCGCTCGTCGGCGTCGCCGACCGTGCGGTCGCCGACCAGCGCCTTCAGCACGTCGACGTCGACCGACGCGCCGTCCGGGCCTTCGGTCACGAGTTCGGGGAACAGCGCCTTCAGGCGCGCGACGTTGTCGGCGGTGAAATCCGTCGACATCGCCTGCGGGCTGGCCGCATCGAGTTTCTGCATCGTCTTTTCCATCGGAGCCCGGCCGCGCGCGCCAGGACATCGGGCGCACTCACGGCAGCGGCGGCAACGGCCGCCCGGGCAAACCCGAAACGCTATCGAGTCACCCGGCCGAGGTCAAGCGCCGATGTGGGGCGAGCGTGCGGGCATCGGCCGCGATTGCCCGCCGGACGGGCCGCCAGCGGCTTCGGGCCGGTTGTCGCATGGCTGGCGGGCGGGCGCCTGGCGGGCATCCCCGGGGCGCACCGGAAAGGACGAAAAAAAGGGCACGGTCGGCGCCAAGCGCCGGCGTGCCCGCGTGGAGAATCCCGGACGGAGGTGCGGCGGGGCCCGTCTGGCCCCGTTTCAGGTCAGAAGCGCGTGCGGATGCCCGACGTCAGTTCGAGCTGGTTCTTCGCGCCGAACGTCGACGACACCGTGTAGCCGCCATGCAGCTTCATGTAGTCGCCGGCCAGGTACACCTCGGTGCGCTTGCTCAGGTGGTAGAACACCGACCCGTAGATCGTCTCCTTGAAGCCGTTGGCGACGCCGTTGGTCAGGCTGAACGCGCCGAGGTTGGCGTTCGGCGTGAAGCCGTCCGCGTTGTTCGCGGCGTTCTTGATGCGCATCTGCTGGTAGCCGAGCTCGTAGTCGAGCGCGCCCTTCGGCGCGATCTTCATCGACACCGTCCACGAATCGTCGTGACGCTGGCCGAGCGGGCCCTGGTCGCCGTTGTAGCGGAAGTAGCCGGCATTCAGGCGCACGATGTCGAACGTGTAGTTGCCGCCGACCGAGAACGTCTGGTTCCGGAAGCCGTTGTGGTTCACGTGGTTGTAGAAGCCCGACACGTTGAACGGCCCGCCGTTGTAGCCGAGCGCGGCCTGATACGCGGAGCCGGTCGCGAACGAGGTCGAGTTGCTGAACTGGTAGCCGGCGCTCGCGAAGATGCCGTTGCTGAACAGCTTCTTCCACGCGACGCCGTTGTTGTAGCGCGTGCCGGTCGGGCCGGCCGCGTAGAAGATCATCTGCTTGAAGTTGTTCGAGTTGGTCCAGCCGCCTTCCTCGGTCGTCAGCTTCGAGGAACCGTACGCATCGCCGTAGATCGTGGCCGCATCGCGGGCGATCGTGTTCTGGAAGCCGGCCGTCAGCTTGCCGAAGCGCTCGTCCTCGACGCCCACCCACGCGTCGCGGTCGAAGATCTGGCCTTCGTCTTCCATCTGGCCGTTCGCGACCACGAATTCGCTTTCGAGGCGGAAGATGATCTTCGTGCCGCCGCCGATGTCTTCAGCGCCGCGCAGGCCCCAGCGGCTGCCGCTGAACCACGGTTCGCCTTCGTTGCCCATGCCGATCACGTGTTTGCCGTTCGCGTCGGCGTGGGTCCGGTAGGTCGGAAAGCTCAGGTCCATCAGGCCGTAGAGCTGCACGCTCGACTGCGCATGCGCCTGGGTGCCGGCGCACAGGCCAGCCGCCGCGATGGAAAGGGCAAGGGTTTTTCGTTTCAAGATCGTCTCCTCCGAGCTGCCGCATTGGAATCTGGTCGTTGGCAGTACGCAATGTATGCCGACTCTTGCCGGCCACAGCGAGAGGGCCGACGCATAGCATCGTAGAGGGGGCAATCCTTCACGACGCTTTCCCGGAGGAAAGAATCGGATCGGTGAAAACACCGAACGCGCAACCATCACGGATCGGGCAGGCAGGCGGAAGCCGGCAAGCCGGGGGCGCCGGCATGCATCGATGACGTTTCGTGCTACGAATCGGTATTCAGGGCTCGCTACGCGGCCCGTCAGTCCTGCGTGCTCTTCATGCGCAGGATGTAACCGAGCCCGCGCAGCGTGATGATTTCGGCCGTGCTGCCCGCGAGATGCTTGCGCAGCCGGTGGATGTAGATGTCGATCGCGTCGGCGCTCGGTTCGTCGTCGAGCGCGAACACGCTGTCCATCAGGCGCGCCTTCGACACCGTCTTGTTCTGCTGCAGCATCAGCGTTTCGAGGATCGCGTGCTCGCGGCGGCGCAGCGCGAGCACCGTTTCGCCGCAGCGGAATTCGCGCGTGCCGAATGCGTAGACGAGATCGCCGCACACGAGCTGCGTCGTGCCGACGCCGGCCTGCCGGCGGATCAGCGCGCGAATCCGCGCAACCAGCTCGCGCGATTCGAACGGCTTCACCACGTAATCGTCGGCGCCCGCGCCGAAGCAGTCGACCTTGTCGTCCACCGAGCCGTGCGCGGTCAGCATCAGCACCGGCACGTTGTCGTTGCGGCGCCGCAACCGCGCAAGCACCTCCTTGCCGCTGATGCCGGGCAGGCGCATGTCGAGCAGCACCGCGTCGTAGCGTTCGGTCTTCAGCACCGTGTCGGCGCGCTCGCCGTCGCCGACGGAATCGACCGCAAAATCCTCGCCGCGCAGCAGGTTCACGATCCAGTGCGCGAGTTCGGCGTTGTCTTCGACCAGCAGGAGTTTCATGACGGCGTTCTCTTCAATCGTAGGCGGGCAGCCGCACGGTTACGACGATACCGCGATTGCCGGCCCCCGGCGCGAGCGACACGCTGCCGCCGTGCGCCTGCGCGATCTCGCGGACGATCGCGAGCCCGAGGCCCGAGCCTTCGGTGTCGGCCGACACGCGGTAGAACCGCTTGAACACGTGCGGGCGCGCTTCGGCCGGGATGCCGGGGCCGTTGTCGACCACGTCGAGCACGATCGCGTCGCCGTCGCGGCGGCCGCAGACCGTCACGCAGCCGCCGGGCTGCGTGTAGCGCACCGCGTTGTCGACGAGGTTCATCACCAGCGCGGTCAGCAGGCTGTCGCTGCCCGCGACGTCGAGCCGTTCGCCGAGGTCGGCCCCGAGATCGATATCGCGTCGCTGCGCGAGCACGATCGTTTCCTCGAGCACGCTCGACACCACGGCCGCGAGATCGACGCGATGGGTCAGCAGCGTCGACGGCGTCGCCTCCGCATGCGCGAGCAGGAGCAGCTTGTCGGTCACGTCGGCCATCTTGCGGCTGCTGCGCTGCATGCTGTCGAGCACCGACGCGAGCTCACGATCGTCGTTGCCGCGCTGCTGCGCGTACTGGATCTGCGTATCGAGCACCGCGATCGGCGTGCGCAGCTGGTGTGCGGCATCCGCGATGAAGCGGCGCTGCGTGGCCGTGTGCGTGTTGAGCCGCGCGATGCACTGGTTGATCGCGTCGACGATCGGCCGCAGCTCGTGCTGCAACCGCTCGGGGCGGATCGGCTCCAGCTCCATCGGCCCGCGGTCGGCCACGTCGTCCTTCAGCTTCATCAGCGGCCGCATCTCGAAGGTGAGGCCGAGGTACACGAGCCCCATCGCGAGCACCAGCATCAGCGACAGGCGCACCAGCTGCGGCCGCCAGATCGTCGCGACCATCGCGCCGTGCGAACGCGTCGTCTTCGCGACGACCACCGTCACCGTCTCGATCTGCCCCTCGTCGTACAGCTGGCGATCGTAGGCCACCGCGCGCAACGGCACGCCGTCGAGCGACGTGTCGTACAGCGTCGGCTCGACGCCATGCCGCGCGGGCACGTCGAGCGCCGGCGTGCCCGCGAGCAGGCGGTCGTGGCCGTCGATCACCTTGTAGAACACCGAATCGCGCGACGGCGATTCGAAGATCTCCAGCGCGGCCGGCGGCACGTCGGCGACCGGCAACCCGTTGCGCCATTCGACGTCCTCGCCGATCGTGCGCGCGGACGCGACGAGCGCGCTGTCCTGCACGAGCGCGGCCGTGGTCCGCGCGGTGTCGTACGACATCGCGCCGGCGATCAGCACGAACACCGCGAGCGGCAGCAGCAGCCACCACAGCAGCCGTCCGCGCAGGCTGTGCGCCATCCTGTTGCGCTCCTTCTCCGAAATGCCGAACCGCGCCGGGAGCGCCGGCGCGGTTGGGTGTGTCATGTCAGGCGTCCGTCTGCGGCGTTCAGAACGCCGCGGGGCGCCACTTCAGCAGCCGCTTCTCGAGCCACGTCAGCAGGTAGTCGGCGGCCAGCGCTACCACCGCCAGCACGATCATCGCCGCGAACACGCCGCTCGCGTTGAACGCGCCCTGGGCGGTGGAGATTAGCAGGCCGATGCCCTGCTTGGAACCCAGGAATTCGCCGACGACCGCCCCGACCAGCGCGAAGCCGAAGCTCACGTGCAGGCTGGCGAGAATCCAGCTCAGCGCGGACGGGATCACGACCGACGTGGTGATCTGCCGGCGCGACGCGCCGAGGATCTGCGCATTCGCGATCAGGTAGCGGTCGGCTTCGCGCACGCCCTGGAACGCGTTGCCGAACACGACGAAGAACACCATCACGACGGCCAGCGCGATCTTCGACGCCATCCCGAGGCCCAGCGCGATCACGAAGATCGAGCCGAGCACGACGCGCGGAATCGAGTTCGCGATCTGGATGTACAGGCCGAACACGTCGGCCATCAGCTTGTTGCGGCCGAGCACGATCCCGCAGATCACGCCGGCCACCGAGCCGATCACGAAGCCGATGCCGGTTTCCTCGAGCGTGACCCACACCTGCGTGAGGAGCGGGCCCTGCGACGTGCCGTTCACGAACCAGTCCTGGATCTGCGCGAAGATCAGCGTCGGCTGCGAGAAGAAGAACGGATCGATCCACTTCAGCCGTGCGGCGAGTTCCCACCCGCCGAGCACGATTACGAGTACGGCGATCCGCAGGCCGATGATCAGTTGCCGGCGGCGGCGCAGGCGGGTTTGAGCGGCGCGCGACTCGTCCTCGAGCGTCGTTGCCGGAATGGCGGTGGGGGGAAGCGTCATGTCGGTCATGCTCCTGTCCTTGCGGTCCTTGCCTTGAGCGTATGCGTCAGCCGATCTGCACTTCTTCGCGCAGGTCGTGCCAGATGTCCTTGGAAATTTCGATGAAGCGCGTGTCGTAGCGGATCTCCGACGTGACGCGCGGGCGCGGCAGGTCGATCTCGTACACGCGCTTGAGCGTGGCGGGCCGCGCGGTCAGCACGAACACGCGGTCGGCCAGCGCGATCGCCTCCTCGAGATCGTGCGTGACGAACACCACCGAGCCCTTGTTCGCCGACCAGAGCTGCAGCAGCTCGTCCTGCATCAGCGTGCGCGTCTGCATGTCGAGCGCGGAGAACGGCTCGTCCATCAGCAGGATTTCCGGCTGGTTGATGAAGGTCTGCGCGAGCGCGACGCGCTTTCTCATCCCGCCGGACAGCTGGTGCGGGTAGTGCTTCGTGAACTTGTCGAGGCCGACCTTGCGGATCCATTCCTCGGCCTGCGTGTACGCGACGTCCTTCGAGCGGCCGCGAAACAGCGGGCCCGCCGCGACGTTGTCGATCACGTTGCGCCACGGGAATACCGCGTCGGCCTGGAACACGAAGCCGATGCGCGGGTCGATCCCGTCGACCGGACGGCCCATCACGCGCACTTCGCCCGTTGCGGGCTTGAGCAGCCCGGTGATCAGGTTCAGCGTCGTCGACTTGCCGCAGCCGGTCGGGCCGACGATCGCGATGAACTCGCCGCGCGCGACGCTCATGCTGAAGTCGCGCAGCGCGACGGTGGCCTTGCCTTCCGGCGAAATGAAGCGGCACGACACGTTGCGAAACTCGATCGCCGGTGTGCTCGGGGAGACTGCCTGGTTCATCGCATTGATCCTGCGGGTGAGGAGAGCGTCGCAGCGTGGCGGCGCCGGGCCGGTCAACCGGGCCGGAACGGGGCGCGCACGGCGGCGGGATCGCCGCCGCCGGCGCGACTGCCGAGTTCGATTACTTCGCGTTCACGAAATCGTTCGTGTAGGTGCGCGCCAGGTCGATGTGCTTGCCCTTCACCGACGGGTTGAACGCCGACAGCACCTTCAGCACGGTGGCCGGGCCATCGGCCGGCATCTTGCCGTCGGCCGTGTACATCGGCAGCGACGCCTTCAGCGCGCTCACGTACAGCGCCTTGTCCTTCTGGTAGTCGGCCGGCATCTTCGCGGCGATCTCGTCGGCGCTGTGCGTGTGGATGAACTGCATCGTCTTCGCGAACGCGTGCGCGAGCTTGGTCGCCTGATCCTTGTGCGAATCGGCCCACGCCGACTGCACGTACAGGCTCGCGGCCGGGTAGGTGCCGCCGAGTGCGGCGCGCGTGCCTTCGAGCGTGCGCAGGTCGACCAGCACCTTCGCGTCGCCCATCTTCTCGAGCGCGGACACCGTCGGCTCGGTCGTCATGCCGGCGTCGATACGGCCCTGCTTGATCGCTGCGATGAAGCTCGCGTCGGCGCCGACCGGCAGCATCGTGTACTGGGTCGACTGCACGCCGTGCTGGAGCGCAAGGTATTGGGTGAGGAAGCTGGTCGACGAGCCGAGGCCCGTCACGCCGAGCGTCTTGCCCTTCGCGTCGGCCATCGACTTGAAGGTCGGCGCGGCCTTGGTCGACACCATCTCGACTTCGCCCGGCACCTGGCAGAGCACGGCGATCGCCTTCACGTCCTTGCCCTTGCTCTGCAGGTCGACCGTGTGGTCGTAGAAGCCGACCACGCCCTGCACGGCGCCTGCCAGCAGTTCGTTCTCGGCGTCGACGCCGGCCGGCTGCGACAGCAGCTCGACGTCGAGCCCTTCGGCCTTGAAGTAGCCGAGTTCCTGCGTGAGCCGCGCGGGCAGGTAGATCAGCTTCGCGATCCCGCCGACCATGATCGTGATCTTGCCGCCGTCGTCGGCGAAAGCGGGGTGAGCGGCGAGCGCGCAGCTGAGGCTGGCTGCAACGGCGAGGGTGCGCAGGATGGGTCGCATCGGGATCGTCTCCTTCGTTGTATTCGTATGGCGCGATGCGTGCTGCATCGTCACGACGAGTATAGGGAGGCGAAACCTTCTGCAACCTTTCGCGGGTTGGCGGTTCCTTTAGGGGTTTTCCACGAATCCGACGCGAATGCTCGAAGAGCGCCCCCCAGCCGGATTGCGCCGGAGGTTGGAATGGCAATAGGCCTATCTATGCTGATTTCTCGGCATTACGCTTTGGCAAGCACGAAGAGGATCATCCATTGCGCCCAGATCAACTACGGAAGCATGACATCACGACAATAGCCTTGGTCGACGAGGACGCATCGCGTTGCGCAACGTGCCGCCTCTGATTTCTCATAATCTGTTCGGTTCGCTTTCTGACTTGATATTTCATTTCGACGATCCAATGAGTCTAACCACCATCGCCATTGCCGACGACCATCCGGTCGTAATCGAAATGCTGAAGCGTCTGCCTCAATGGGAACCGGATTTCCTCATCTCGCATTGCTGCAATAGCGGGGAGGGGCTGATTGACGCATTGACTCGCTCCCCGGTCGATCTCATCGTCGTCGACTATTAAAGACTGCCCTGATAACAGCGTGATTCGCACTATCTCGCATAGCCCGGTACTCGTTTCCGCGCTTCTGACTTGCGTTCTCACATACGTCGCTGGTGTTTTTGTCTGGGGTGGCCAATTTGTGTTCGGATTACCATTCAGCCCGTCCTCCGGTGCGCTGCCTGAGATAGTGAAGTACGACCTATTGATGCGCCTGTTTGTTGGCTCGCTCGCTGCACCAATAGTGGAAACATTTCTCTTCCAGTGGCTTCCCATTCGGTTGCTTCGCCGCACATTCGGAGGGAACGTTTGGTCAGCGATCGGTGTTTCCACTCTTGTGTTCGGTGCAACGCACGGCTACAGCATCCTGTACGTGGCAGTCGCTTTATGGGGCGGGCTGATTTTCGCAACGGTCTTCGTGCTGCGTGATTACCCTGGTGGTCGTCCCTTTTTGGTCGTCGCCACCGCCCATGCCGCCCGCAACACGCTGGCAAGTATCCTCATCTAACGCGAACGCATTGTTTCCGGGTCAATCCGTAGATTCGTCGCCAATTGGCCGGATGAACGGCCCCTGAACCCACACGAAATCTTGATGACTCGGTCGAGGCAACGCCTGTACGTCGGGACGAATGACCCGCGCTCAGCGCCAGCCCGTCAGCACCCGCCCCATCGCGTCGAGCCCCATGTCGAACAGGTGCGCCACGAACGGCACGAGGTTCGGGATCATCAGTTGCACGAGCAACAGCCCGACGAGCATCGTCACGGGAAAGCCGACCTGGAACACGCCGATCTGCGGCGCCGCGCGGTTCAGGATGCCGAGCGCGAGGTTCGCGATCAGCAGCGCCGCGATCACCGGCAGCGCGAGCAGCAGCCCCATCTCGAACACCGTCGTGCCGAACGACGCGAGCGTGCGCCAGCCGGGCGCGTGCAGCAGGTCGGCCGACACCGGCAGCGACTGGAACGACGCGGTGAGCGCGGCGAACACCTGCAGGTGACCGTCCACCGCGAGGAACGCGAGCATCGCGATCGCGTTCAGGAAGCGGCCCATCGCGGGCGTCGCGCCGCTCGTGTGCGGATCGAAAAAGGTGGCGAAGCCGAGCCCCATCGACAGCCCGATGAAATCGCCGGCCGCCCCGACCGCCGCGAACACGATCTGCATCGTGAAGCCCATCGCGACACCGATCAGGAACTGCGTGACGACGATCCAGATGCCCTGCGCGGAGAACACGGTGACGTCCGGCATCGCGCCGAGCGTGGGGGCGACGACCAGCGCCATGAACGCGGCGAGGCCGATCTTCACGCGGATGGGCACCGCCGCATGGCCGACGACGGGCGCGGTCGCGACGAGCGCGAGCATCCTCACGAATGGCCACAGGAACGCCGTGAGCCAGCCGTTGAGCTGCGCGTAGGTAACCGAGAACATCGTCGCCGGGTGGTGCGCGCGGCTCAGCCGACGCCGAGCGTCGCGACGTGCAGCAGCGTCTGCCGCAGGTAGTCGAGCATCGTCGTCATCATCCACGGGCCGGCGATCACGAGCGTCGCGGCGACCGCGAGCAGCTTCGGGATGAACGACAGCGTCGCCTCGTTGATCTGCGTCGCGGCCTGGAACAGGCTCACGACCAGGCCGACCGCGAGTGCGACCAGCAGCAGCGGGGCGGCCAGCAGCAGGCCGACCATCATCGCGTGGTGCGCGAGCGTCATCACTTGTTCGGGCGTCATCGTGCGTGTTCCTCCGCGGCTTACGTAAAGCTCTGCGCGAGCGAGCCGATCAGCAGCTGCCAGCCGTCGACCAGCACGAACAGCATCAGCTTGAACGGCAGCGACACGGTGGACGGCGACACCATCATCATCCCCATCGACATCAGCACGCTCGCGACGACCATGTCGATGATCAGGAACGGGATGAACACCGTGAAGCCGATCTGGAAGCCGGTCTTCAGCTCGCTCGTGACGAACGCCGGCACCAGCAGCGACAGCGGCACGTCCTCGGGCCCCTGCATCGGCGCGGCCTTCGAGATCTTCGCGAACAGCGCGAGATCGGTCTCGCGGGTCTGCTTCAGCATGAAGGTCTTGAACGGCGCGACGCCGCGCTGCACCGCCTGCTCCATCGGCATCGAGCCGTCGGAGAACGGCTTGTAGCCGTCGTTGTACGCCCGGTCGAGCACCGGCGACATCACGAAGAAGGTGAGGAACATCGCGAGGCCGACGAGCACCTGGTTCGGCGGCGTCGTCGCGGTGCCGAGCGCCTGGCGCAGCAGCGACAGCACGATGATGATGCGCGTGAAGCTCGTCATCATCAGCAGCATCGCCGGCAGGAACGACAGCATCGTGAGCAGCAGCATCGTCTGCACGCTCAGCGAATACGTGGTGCCGCCGTGCGGGCCCGGGCTCGCGTTGAACGCGGGCAGGCCGTTCGCCTGCGCATACGCGAGCGCGGGGGCGAGGCAGAGGATCAGCACGGGCGCGAAGCGCGCCGCGCGATGCAGGAAGGCGTGTTTCATCGGAATGCGGGGTCGGAAAGAGGGCGCGGCGCCATGTCAGCGGTCCTTGCCGCGACCGAGGCGCTTCGCGGCTTCGCCCGCGAGCGCGTCGCGAAACCGCGAGCCGAACGTGCCGGGCAGGCCGCCGTCGGACGGGGCGGCGCCGGCGGGCGCGTCAGCGGAAACCGGGGCCGCCGCCGAACCGGCCGGCAGCGTGTGCAGCAATCGCACGTTGCCCGGCGCGACGCCGAGCACGAGCCAGGTGTCGCCGATCTCGACGATCGTCGCGCTTTCCTTCGCGCCGACCGCGACGCTCGACACGACCTTCAGCGGGCCGCCGCGGCGGGCATGCTGGAAGCCGAAGCGGCGTGCGAGCCACGCGCACGCGAACACGAGACCGATCACGACCGCGAGCCCGACCAGCGTCTGCAGCACCGCGCCGAAGCCGAGCGACGGTGCGGCCGAGCCGACCATCACGCTCGATGCGATCGACCCGGGGTGGTTCACCGCGTTCATGTCGGCGGCGCCGGCCGGTACGCAGGCAAGCGACGCCGCAAGGGCCGCGGCAGCCGCTGCCACGCTTGCGACGCGCTCGCGGCGGCCGGGCTTTACTACGTTCATCGATTCAGTTTCCGGATGCGTTCGGCCGGCGTGATGATGTCGGTCAGGCGGATGCCGAACTTGTCGTTGACCACCACGACCTCGCCCTGCGCGATCAGGCAACCGTTCACGAGCACGTCCATCGGCTCGCCGGCCATGCCGTCCAGCTCGACGACCGAACCCTGCGCGAGCTGCAGCAGGTTGCGGATCGCGATCTTCGTGCGGCCGAGCTCCACGGTCATCTTGACCGGGATGTCGAGAATCATCTCGATGTCGTTGTGCGTCGTGTTTGCCGCGGCCTTCGACAGCGGCTGGAACACGCCGGCGCCTGTCGCACCGGCCGGCACCGGCTGCTCGTTCTGCTCGGCGAGCGCGGCCGCCCAGTCGTCCATGCCCGGATCTTCCTCCGCCGCGGCCGGTGCCGCCTGTGCGGCGGCGGCCGATGCCGCGAGGGCCGCGTCGGCCATCGCTTGTGCGTCGTCCTCGGGCGTCTGGTTCAGCTCACTCATATCCACCTTCCTTCATCGAATCGCCCGCGCTGATCATCTTCTGCACGCGCAACGCATATTGACCATTGAAAATTCCGTAGCCGCATTCCATCACCGGCACGCCGTCGACCTTCGCGGTGATCGTGTCCTCGATCTCCAGCGGCAGCACGTCGCCCGCGCGCAGGTTCAGGATCTTCTCGAAGTTCGACGAGATCTCGGCGAGGTTCGCGGTCAGCTCGACCTCGGCGGACTGCACCTGCTGCGACAGCACGCGCACCCAGCGGCGGTCGACTTCGAGCGCCTCGCCCTGGATCGGCGACGCGAGCACGTCGCGGATCGGCTCGACCATCGAGTACGGCATGCAGATGTGCAGCGTGCCGCCCGTCGGCCCGAACTCGATCGAGAACTGCGTGACGATGACGATCTCGTTCGGCGTCGCGACGTTCGCGAACTGCGTGTGCATTTCCGAGCGCACGAACTCGAACTGCAGCGGCCGCACGCTCTTCCAGGCGGTCGTGTAGTGCTCGAACACGAGGTTCAGCAGCTTGCCGATGATCCGCTGCTCGGTGGCCGTGAAGTCGCGGCCCTCGACGCGCGTGTGAAAGCGCCCGTCGCCGCCGAACAGGTTGTCGACGACGAAGAACACGAGGTTCGGGTCGAACACGAACAGCGACGTGCCGCGCAGCGGCTTCACGTGCACCAGGTTCAGGTTCGTCGGGATCGGCAGGTTGCGGGTGAACTCGCTGTACTTCTGCACCTTCACCTGGCTGACGGAGATTTCCGCCGTGCGCCGCATGAAGTTGAAGATGCCGATCCGCAACAGGCGCGCGAAACGGTCGTTGATGATCTCGAGGCCGGGCATCCGGCCGCGGACGATCCGCTCCTGCGTCGCAATGTTGTAGGGGCGGACGCCCGATGTGTCGCGCTGTTCGTCGACTGAATCGGCTTCGCCCGTGACGCCCTTGAGGAGGGCATCGACCTCCTCCTGGGACATGAACTCCTGGTGACCCATACGCGCTCCTTTCGCGGCCGCGTTACTGGACGACGAACTCGGTGAACAGCACGTCGTCGACCTTCGCGCGCTGGTTGCCCGGCTGCGTCGGCTGCTCGATCAGCTCCCGCAGTTCCTTCGCGAGCGAACGTTTGCCGTCCGGCGTCGCGAGTTCCTCGGGATGCTTGTTCGACAGCGCGAGCAGGATCCGGCTGCGGATCTCCGGCATCCGCGCGGTCAGCTGCTCCTGCGCCTTCGAGTCGGTGAGCTTCAGCGACAGGCCGACGCGCAGGTAGTGCTGCGCGCCGTCGTCGGACTGCAGGTTCACGGTCAGCGGGTCGAGCGGGAAGAACACCGGCGCGGCCAGCGGCGCCGGCTCGGCGGGCTTGCTCGCATGGCCGACGCCTTCCTTGCTCAGGAACACGTACATGCCGCCGGCTGCGGCGGCTGCCGCGCCCAGCGCGATGACGGCGATCAGCGCGATGCGCTTGAACTTGCCGGAGGAAGCCGGCTTGTCGGCGGTCGGGTTTGCGGTCGTGGAGGCCATGTGAATGCGTGCGTGATGTCTCGTAGCATGCATTGTTCGGCATCCGGGCCGAGCCCGATGGGCGGAAAAGAGGGGGGATTTGCGGCTATCTCAGCCGATTGTCGGCCGGGTGTCGGCTCGATGCAGGGTAAGTGGGGGCGGAAAGGGCCGCCGGGGCGGGCGGTTGAAGCGGGTGGGGTGGGTGGGTGGGTGGGTGGGTGGGTGGGTGGGTGGGTGGGTGGGTGGGGCGTGAGCGCCGTACCCGCCGCGCGGCGCCTGCCGCGCCGCTGGCGGCAGGCACGATTGCGCCAGGCCGGGCCGGCGCCTGGCGGGCGTCCGGCGCCCGGTCAGATCGGCAGCAGCGTCAGGAGCGGCGCGATCAGCACCATCGCGACGCCCGCGATCATCATCGTCAGGCTCGACACGACGCCTTCCTCGCTGCCGATCTCGCGCGCCTTCGCGGTGCCCACGCCGTGGGCGGCCGCGCCGAACAGCGCACCGCGCGCGAGCCGCGTGCGCATCGGCACCAGCGCGAGCACCAGCTCACCGAGCAGCATCCCGCAGATGCCGGTCGCGATCACGAACAGCGCGGTGAGATCCTTCGGCGCGTGGATCTTGTCCGACACGGCGAGCGCGAACGGCGTCGACACCGAGCGCGTCATCAGCGAGCGCTGCAGCTCGGGCGACAGGTGCAGCAGCTTCGCGAGCAGCAGCGACCCGCACACGCCCGCACTGATCCCGACCGCGACGCCGACCGACAGCGACAGCCAGTGGCGACGGATCAGGTCGCGATAGTCGTAGATCGGCACCGCGAACGCGATCGTCGCCGGGCCGAGCAGCCACATCAGCCAGCGCGTGTCGTGGAAGTAGACCGAATACGGGATGCCGGTCAGCAGGACGAGCAGCACCAGCACGCCCGGCACGAACACGAGCGGCGAGAACAGCAGCGTCTTCTTGTATGCGTAGAGCCGCTTCGACGCGAAATACAGCACGACCGTCAGCACGAAGCAGCCGAACGAGATCGCGGTGTTCGCCTGGTCGGCGGACAGGTTCGACAATGCGGCAAGCATGGCAGGCTCCGGCTCAGTGGGCGGACGCGGCGGTGAGGCGCGTGCGGCGGCGTTCGGCGAACACGCGCTGCACGGCGAGCCGGCGCTCGAGCTTCGCGGCGAGATCGACCGCGACGGCCACCGCGACCATCACGAACGCGGTGCCGGCGAGCATCACCAGCGCGATGCGCCAGCCGTCCTCGCGAAACAGCCCGCCGTACTGCACGGCCGCGACGGCGGCCGGCACGAAGAACAGCAGCATGTCGGACAGCAGCCAGTTCGCGCCGTCCTTCACCCATGCGGGCGCGACGCGGCCCGAGAACAGCAGCACGAGGAGCACCGCGAGGCCGATCACGCCGGACGGAATCGGCAGCCCGATCTTGCGCACGGCCCAGTCGACCGCCATCCACAGCGCACCGAGCGCGGCGGCCTGCAGCGCGATCCGGCCCGTGCGGGCCAGGCTGCCCGAAGCGGCGGGGCGGGCGGCGAGTGCGGCGGTCGGCTTGGTCATGGCGGGCTCCCTACAGATATTCCGTTGATGGTGGGAGTATAGGGTTTCCCCTAACCATAAATAAAATGACTTGTCTCTATCCTTGTCATTCCAATTCGGAATTCGCTTTCTGATCGCCGCACCACTTTGGGGAGTCATCGATGGAATTGCGCGCGTTGCGGTACTTCGTCGAGGTGGTTCGCCAGCAGAGTTTCACGGCGGCCGCCGACAAGCTGTTCGTGACCCAGCCGACCATCAGCAAGATGGTGAAGGCGCTCGAGGACGAGATCGGCTCGCCGCTGCTGCTGCGCGACGGCCGGCAGATGGTGCTGACCGACGCGGGGCGGATCGTGTTCCAGCGCGGCCAGGACGTGCTCGCCGCGCAGGCGCAGCTGCAGTCGGAGCTGAACGATCTCGGCACGCTCGGGCGCGGCGAGCTGACGATCGGCATCCCGCCGCTCGGCGGCTCGCTGTTCACGCCGATCATCGCCGCGTACAAGCAGCGCTATCCGAACATCGAGCTGAAGCTGTTCGAGCAGGGCGCGCGGATGATCGAGGCCGCGCTGACGTCGGGTGAGCTGGAACTCGGCGGGCTGCTGGAGCCGGTCGATCCCGGCACCTTCGAGCGGCTGCCGATGGTGCGCGCGCCGCTGTGGCTCGTCGCGCCGCGCGAATCGCGCTGGGAGGATCACGCGGCCGTGCTGCTCGCGGATCTCGCGCGCGAGTCGTTCGTGTTCTACGCGGAAAGCCTCGCGCTGCACGACGCGGTGCTGGATGCGTGCCGGCAGGCCGGCTTCACGCCGTCGATCGTGAGCCGCAGCGGCCACTGGGATTTCATGGCCGCGCTCGTGCATGCGGGGGTCGGCATCGCGCTGCTGCCCGAGCCGTATTGCCGGCGGCTCGACGCAGGCCAGTTCACGTGCCGGCCGATCGTCGAGCCGGAGATCACGTGGGCGATCGCGCTCGGCTGGCTGAAGAAGGGGTATCTGTCGCACGCGGCGCGCGCGTGGCTCGACGTGGCGCGGGCGACGCTGCCGATCGCGCCGGGTGACGATCTGGCGTTTGGTGGGTTGCGGGCAAGGGAGTGAGGCCCGCCGAGGCGGGCGCAACAGCCGCCCGCCGCGCGGTCAATGCCCCATCGCCGGCCCCGCCCCCTTCCTCGGCTTGGTGACCCACACGAGCGCCGCGAGCGCGCCGAACATGAACGCGGACAGCAGGAAGAAGTCGTTGGTCGCCATCATGAAGCCCTGCTGCGTGACGAGCTGGTTGAGCTGCGCATTGGCCGTCTGGCCGACGATGCCGAGCTGCGACAGCGCGCCCTGGTAGTCGGTCGTGTTCTGCGCATACACGCTCACCGATTCCGACAGTCGCGCGTGGTGGTAGATCGCGTCGTTCTCCCAGAACGTCGAGCTCGCCGCGGTGCCGATCGCGCCGGACAGCGTGCGCAGGAAGTTCGACAGCCCCGACGCGCTCGCGAGCCGGTCGTCGGAGATGCTCGACAGCGTGATCGTCGTCATCGGCACGAAGAAGCACGCGACGCCGATCCCCTGCACGAGCCGCGGCAGGATCACGTGGTTGAACGGCACGTCGAGCGTAAACGTCGAGTTCCAGATCGACACGCCGGCGAACACGATGAACGCGAAGCTCGCGACCATCCGCAGGTCGAGCCGGTGCATGTTGCGGCCGATCAGCGGCGACAGCACGAGCGCGAGCAGCCCGACCGGCGCGGTCGCAAGGCCGGCCTTGCCGGCCGTGTAGCCCATCACCGTCTGCAGCCACAGCGGGAAGATCACGACCGAGCCGAAGAACGCCATGAAGCCGAACGAGATGATCATCGCGCCGAGCGCGAAGTTGCGGTCCTTGAACAGCGACAGGTCGACCACCGGCTCCTTCTCGGTCGCCTCCCACACGAGCATGAACGCGAGCGACACGACCGCGATCAGTGCGAGCGCGACGATGAACGTCGAGTTGAACCAGTCACGGTCCTTGCCGAGGTCGAGCATCATCTGCAGGCACGACACGCCGATCACGAGCAGTGCCAGGCCGATCGCGTCGATCCGCTGCTTCGACGTCTTCGTCTCGCGGCCGCGCAGCAGGAAATACGCGCAGGTCGCCGAGAAGATGCCGATCGGCAGGTTGATGTAGAAGATCCACGGCCACGTGTAGTTGTCGCTGATCCAGCCGCCCAGCAACGGGCCGAAGATCGGTGCGACGATCACCGTCATCGCCCATAGCCCGAGCGCGAGCCCGCGCTTCGCGGGCGGGTAGCTGCGCATCAGGATCGTTTGCGACAGCGGCACCATCGGCCCCGACACGAGGCCCTGCAGCAGCCGGAACGCGATCAGCGTCTCGAAGTTGCTCGCGAGGCCGCACAGCGCCGACGCGACCGTGAACGCGAGCACCGACAGCGTGAACAGCCGCACCTCGCCGACCCGCCGCGCGAGCCAGCCGGTGAGCGGCACCGCGATCGCGGACGCCACCGAGTACGACGAGATCACCCAGGTGCCTTCGCTCGTCGCGACGCCGAGGCTGCCGGAAATGGTCGGCACCGCGACGTTCGCGATCGACGTGTCGAGCACTTCCATGAAGGTGCCGAGCGCGAGCCCGACGGTGAGCAGCGCGAGCGCACCGCCAGACAACGGCGCGGGTTCGGCGGCGGGGGCGGCGGTGGATGCCGTGGTGGCGGACATCGGAATCTCCTAGACGCGGCGCGCGCGACGCGCCGGCACAACGCACGGGTGTGCGCCGCAGCGCAACCCGGCCGGGTGGAACGGATCAACGGAAAAAGGGAGCGCGTGCCCTGTCATCTTCTGCCCAGACAGATAAATAAGCGAGTGTTTAACCTAGACATAGGGCCTCCGCGCACATCAGCTGTCCGCTTCGTCGTCGGGTTTCGGGCACCCGGCCGAGCCGGGCCCGTTGGCGATGAAGCGCTGCAACAGACCGGTGAGCGTCGCGAGCTCGTCGGCCGAGAAGCCGTCGAGCTGCGCGTTGAGCGCGGTCGCGATCAGCGACGGCAGCGCACGCGCGGCTTCGGCGCCGCGTTCGGTCAGCGTCAGCTCGATCATCCGACGGTCCTGCTCGCTGCGCGAGCGGGCGACCAGCCCCTTGCGTTCGAGGCGGTCGAGCATCCGCGTCATCGAACCGCTGTCGTACGACATCTTGCGGGACAGCTCGAACGGCGTGCGCGCATAGCCGCGCGACAGCAGTAGGATCACGCCGATCTGCTGCGCGGTGAGGTCGAGCGGCTCGAGCGCACGGTCCATCCGCTCGACGAGCGCCTGCTTCGCCTTCGACAGGTAATAGCCGAGGCTCGTTTCCAGCGCGATGTTCTCGGGATCGTAGAGGCCGCCGGTCATGCGATTGCGCACGCAGCAATAGTGCGTTTCAGATTTAAACGCGCCCAGTATCTTGAAAATTGATTGCATAGTCAATATTATTTGAGGCAACCAGTTACGACGTGCATGTTGCACTGCCGGAGACTATGTTCTGACCGATGCGCCCGCGCTGCGGGCACCCCGAGGATGTTCGCGATGCTGTTCCTGAAAAATGCCGCCGGCGCGCTGCGCCGCAACCTGACCGATACCGCTCATCATGCGTTCTCCGGGCCGCACCGCGGCTGGAAGATCGCGCTGTACGTGACGATGCTGGTGGTACCGGGCGGCTCGCTCGCGGCGCTCGGGTTCGCATGGTTCGATCATCGCCGGCAGCGCAACGCGAAAGACGGCGCTCGCCGCACGGGCCAGCCGGCCGCGACGGAGCCGTCGACATGGCGGTCCGCCGCCGAGCCGCTCCCGCTGCCCGCGCGCTGCCACTGACCGCTGACCGTGCGCGTCCCCCGCCTTCCTGGCTGCACCGCCTGAGCGCCGACCGCGCCCCGCACGGCCGGCGTCGCATCCCTGTCTTCCCGTCAGCTGGCCGTAATGGCCGGTAAACCGGCCGCTCGCGCCGGTAACACATTCCTGTCCTTGTGCACCGTACCCTTGGGGCTGCGCAGCTTTCCCGCCGTCAGTTACCATTTGTCCGCCAGCGGCACGACGACCGCATCGCGCGACGCCGCTCGCCGGACGTCGCGCCCAGACAGGAAAACCACCATGCCGTACGCCTCCCTCCCGCGCGCCCTTCGCCCGCTGAGCGCCGCCGTCGCCGTCGCGACGGCCGTGCTGCTCGCCGGCTGCGCCGTCGGGCCCGACTATCACCGGCCCGACACGTCGATCCCCGCCGCCTACAAGGAAGCGCCGGCCGGCTGGAAGGTCGCGCAGCCCGCCGACCGCACCGACCGCGGTGCGTGGTGGACGGTCTACAACGATCCGCAGCTCGATGCGCTGATCGGCAGGCTCAACGCGTCGAACCAGACCATCGCGCAATCGGCGGCCGCGTACCGGCAGGCGCGCGCGCTCGTCACCGAGGCGCGGGCCGCGTATTTCCCGACCGTCGGGCTGACCGCGTCGGGCTCGCGCGCCCGCACGCCGCGCACGTCGGTGTCGTCGGGTTCGTCGTCGAGCTTCGGCAGCGGTTCGTCCGGCTCGATCAACAACAGCTACAGCGTCGGCCTCGACGCGAGCTGGGAACCGGACCTGTGGGGCAAGGTGAGTCGCACCGTCAGCGCGCAGCGTGCCGGCGAAGCGGCCGCCGCGGCCGATCTCGCGAACGCGCGGCTGTCGCAGCAGGCGCTGCTCGCGCAGACCTATTTCCAGCTGCGCACGTCCGATACGCTGCAGAAGCTGCTCGACGACACCGTGAAGTCGTACGAACAGTCGCTGAAACTCACGCAGAACCAGTACGCGCAGGGCGTCGCCGCACGTGCGGACGTGATCCAGGCGCAGACGCAGCTGCAGAGCGCGCAGGCCGCATCGATCGACAACGGCGTGGCCCGCGCGCAGTACGAGCATGCAATCGCGACGCTGATCGGCGAACCGGCGTCCACTTTCTCGCTGCCGCCGAATCCGCTCACCGCCGAGCCGCCGATCACGCCGGTCGACGTGCCGTCCGCGATCCTCGAGCGCCGGCCCGACATCGCGGCGGCCGAGCGCCGTGCGGCGGCCGCGAACGAGCAGATCGGCGTCGCGATCGCCGCGTTCTTCCCGACGCTCACGCTGTCGGCCACCGGTGGCTTCCAGAGCTCGGTGTGGTCGCAGCTGTTCACGCTGCCGGCGCGCTTCTGGACGGTCGGCCCGCAGCTCGCGGCCACGCTGTTCGACGCCGGCCTGCGCGCCGCGCAGACCGACGCCGCGCGTGCGACCTACGACCAGGACGTCGCCGCGTACCGCCTCGCGGTGCTCACCGCGTTCCAGGACGTCGAGGACAACCTCGCGTCGCAGCGCATCCTCGCGCAGGAAATCGACGTGCAGCGGCAGGCCGTCGACAGCGCCGAGCATTCGCTCGCGATCGTCACGAACCAGTACAAGGCCGGCACGGTCGCCTACCTGAACGTGCTGACCGCGCAGACCACCGCGTTCACCGCGCAGCAGAAGCTCGCGACGATCGCCGGGCAGCGGATGACGTCGTCGGTCGGGCTCGTGAAGGCGCTCGGCGGCGGCTGGAACGTCGCGGAGATGGCGCGCGAGAACGGCGACGTTGCGGCGCCTGCACCGGTGCCGGCGTCCGGTGCGGCCGCGCCCGCGGCCACCGCACCGGCGGTCGCCGCGCCGCTCGCGCAGAAGTAGGAAGGGAAGGGCGACGCGCGCGTCAGCGCTGCGCGTCGCCGAAGATCAGCGATACCTCGTTGTTGCCGATCGGGTGACCGAGCAGGTTCAGCAGCCCCGCGAGGTTCGCCTGCTGCTCGGGCGCCGAGTGCGCGGTGCCGCGGAACGAGCCCTGGCCCGGGCCGAAGGTGCCGTGGCCGTCGAGGAACAGCGGGCCCTGCGTCGTCGACAGGTCGAGATCGGCGGCGGCCCCCTTCGCCTGCAGCACCGCGCGGTACGAACCGAGCGGCTTCACGCGCGAGACGCGCGAACTCATCGACTCGATCGTCACCGTCAGCTGGCCGAACGCGTTGTTGCCGATCAGGCGCCAGTCGCTCCAGCCGAGCCGCACGTCGCCCTGCAGGTCGAGCGTGTTGAACGGTGTGCCAAGCCCCGCGAGCAGCGACGCGGGCACGGCCATCGTGCCCGCCGACAGCACCGCGCCGCGCCACGTCGCATCGAGCGTGACCGCGTCGGGCATCGCCTCGGTCTGCCGCATGCGCATCTGCACGCGCCCGGTCAGCAGCGGCCAGAAGCGCGTGGTCCATTCGACCCGGCCGGGCAGCAGCGTCGCCGCGCTCTGGTCAGCCCCCGGCGCGAGCATCAGCGTGCCCGAGCCGTGCCACAGCGACCCGTCGGGATCGACGAGATTCACGTGCCCGCCGGTCGCGCGCGCGAACTGCGGCGCGATCCACGCGGCCGGCGCAAGTGCGACGAGCGTCACCGCCGTCGCCAGGCCGCCCGCCAGTACCCACGGCAATGCGGTGGCGAGCCGCTTGATCCCCGGCCTCATCGGCCGACCGCCACTTGCGTCGTCCAACTGCGTCATTTCTGCGTAGACGGTTGCATCACGGCCGTCAGGTCGACCTGGCCATCGTCCTTCAGCGCGGTGGCATGCGCCTCGCCGACCTGCACCTTGAACTGCCGGCGCGCATCGTCGAGCCACTGCGTCCACGCCGGGAACGACACGTTCTTCATCTGGATCTGCACGCCGTTGCCGACGATCTGCACCTGCGCGCCCTGCAGCCCGTGATCGGACAGCGACGCGGTCAGTGCGTCCTTCAGCGCGAGGCCGGTCGGCGCCACGCCCTGCGCGGCGGCCGTCAGCGACTTCGCCTCGTTCGCCTGCGCGGTCATCTGCGCCAGCTCGCGGCGCATCGTCGGCAGCTCGCGCTGGATCCGCGCGCGGCCTTCCTGCGCGGGCGACCACAGCACCGAATACGCGATCGCGACCGCCAGCACGGCGCCGCCCCAGCCGAGCAGCATCTTTTCGCGCTGGGAGCGCTCGCCCCAGAACTGGGCCAGCGTCTGGTTCAGTTGTTCCGTCTTCATGAGCGGCTCCGGATCGTCCATTTGCCCGTGTTGCTGTCGACTTCGCCGGACAGTCCGTTACGCGCGAGGCGCTGCGTGAAATCGGGATCGACCTTGACCTCGGGCTTGAAGCCGACGTCGAGCCGCCGGTCGTGATAGTCGAGCGACGCGATGCCGTTCAGCGGCAGTGCGCCCATCGAGCGCGACAGCCCGCTCGCCAGCGCGAGGAAATCGTTCGGCGACAGTTCGCCGGCCGCGAGACGCAACTGGTCGAGCTGGCGCTGCATCTGCGCGGGCGGATCGAGCACCGTCGTCGTTTTCGGGAATGCGGACAGCAGCGTCTCGGTGATCTGCGCGGACAGCGCATCGCGCTCGCGCGACAGCTTCCACCAGTGCAGGTTCATCCCGATCACCGCCACGCCGAGCGTCGCCGCGACGAGCGCGAGCGGCACGCGCAGGCGCTTCACCGTCGCGCGGTCGAAGCGCCACGGCTGCGATTCGAATTCGAACTGGCACAGGTCGAACTTCTCGGTCAGCGCGCGCCGCGCGAACGCGTCGAACGACAGCGGCGCGGCGCCCGGCAGCAGCGGGCCGCCGTCGGTGCGTCCGACCGATGCCAGGCGCGGCTCCGCGCCCGGTTCGCCGAGTTCGTACAGTTCGACGTCGCCGCCGCCTGCCAGCGCAGCCAGTGTGCCGGCAGCACGCGACGCGGGCGCCGCGAAGCCTTCGCCGAGCGCACCGCGCGCGACCGCGAGTTCGAGGCGCGGCGCACCGGCCGCAGCCGGCAGCGCGCCGGCTTCGACGAGCACCGGCTCGACCGCTGCCGCGAGGCCGAGCACCGCGGCCACCGTCGCCGGACGGGCGGGCGGCGCCTCGACGGCGTCGGCAGCAACCGCGGCGGCATCGACTTCGCTGTCGGCCGGCGCGGCGGTGACGTGCGGCGCCGGCAGGCAGCGGGTCGCGGGCACCGCGCTCAGGTGCCGGTGGCCGGCCGCCGTGAACGCGTCGCAGATCGTGCGGAACCACGCGCGATCGACGACGGCCAGCACGCGGCGCCCGTCGGGCAGCGCGTCCGGATCGAGCGCGATATGGCAGCCGAGCGGATCCTGGATCAGCTGATCCTCGACGATGTTGGGCAGCGCCTGGCGCAGCTTCGGTCCCTTCAGCGGCGGCACGGTCGCGGCCAGCAGCAGCACGTCGCGCGCGGCGACGATCAGCACGGTCGCATTCGCGCGCGGCAGCAACGCAAGCGCGGCGCGTCCGGCGCGCTGCACGTGGCCGGCCTTGTCGACGAGCGTGAACGGCAGCTCGGGCCACTGCCATTCCTGCAACGGCACGGCAGGCTCGCGCGGCGGCAAAGAAACAATCAACGTGCTCACAAGAGCTCCTCTCCCGATTGGCGTCGTTATAGCTGGTCGCGAATGCGCACGACCCGTGTCGAGTGCGTGGTCGGATCACGATACACGAGCGAGGTGCGATCAACCTCCGCCCGGTCATGCTGGATCCGGCCATGCACGATGAAATAGCTCGAATTGACGTCGATGACGCTCGAGTCGAGCGTCACGTTCGGCGCACCGGCGCCGCGCAGCGCGAGCTGCACGTCGCCGACGTTGCGGAAAAACACGGTCTCGCGGCGCGACACGAGCGCCTGCGCGGACGACACGCTCATCCCCGGCATCAGCGCCGCGATCACCTCGGCCGGCGTGGTGTTCATGTTCACGGGCGTGGTAGTCGGCAGCACGGTGACGAACGGGCGCAACCGCGCGACCATCTCGGGCGTCACGCCGTCGACGTCGAGCAGGCTGTCGACGCCCGTCATCATCAGCGGCGCGGGCCCGCGATCGCCGCCCGTCATGCCGGGATCGTCGGTGAAGCCGCCGCCGCCTTGCTGATCGGTCGTCACCGGCGCGGTGACCGGCGGCGCCGTACCGCCACCCGGCAGCGTCGGCATCTGGAAACGCGTCGCCGAATTCAGCAGGCTCGCGCGCACCTGCAGCGCGATGCGCTTCGCGAACGCGCCGTCGTAGCCGAGCGTCGTCAGCAGGCGCTGGAACGCCTGGACCTGCGTGACGTTCAACTGCAGCACGCCGGGCGCCGGCGACGCCACGAGGTTGCGCAGGTTGAACTTCGCCTGCGCGTCCTCGATCGAGCCGGAGAGATAGGTGTCTTCGCCGCCGGCGTCGTTGGGCGCACCGATCCGGCCGAGGAAGTCCGACAGCTTCGTCTTCGCGATCGGCACGCCCCAGATGCCGCCGAGATACGTGATGCCGGGCGCCGTATCGCCTTCGGAACGCAGGATCATCCGGGTCCAGTCGAGCGCGCCGCGCGCGACCCACTGCGCCTGCGCGATCACGCGCTGGTTCTCGATCCGGCGGATCTGCACCTGCTGGCGCCACAGCATCCCCGAGACGAGGATCGCCGACAGCGCGACGACCAGCAGCGCGGTGATGATCGCCGCGCCGCGCTGGCGGCCGCGTGCCCGTGCGCGACCGGCGGCACGGGCAACCAATAATGAGCGGAGAGGGCGCGCGCGCATCGTCATTCCCCGACGAGGAAGATGCGCGTGACCGGCACGCGCAGCGACGTCGCGCCGATGCTGACCTGCAGCCCCGTCACCGCACGGGCAGGCGGCGCGTTGCCGATCTGCGGCACCTTGAGCGCATCGTTGTTCTGCGCGAGCGCGTCGTTGGCCGTCTGCAGGTTGGTGGTCCAGCCCACGCGCGGCACGTACAGCTTCGCGTCGATCGCGCCGACGCCGCCCATCAGCGCGACCCAGCTCCAGCCTTCGACGCTGCTGTCCTTCAGCATGTTGCGCAGCCGGTTCGCGTCGTCGATCGGCGGCGATGCATAGCGCACGACGCGCCCGCCGGCGATCCGGTAGCGCACCACCTGCAGCCGCGGCGCCACGCCCGGCACCTCGAGTTCGCGGACGATCTGCAGCGTATTGCCGGCCACGCCGATCGCCGGCTGGCCGGCTTCGTCGTCGGTCGCGGCGAGCCGCGCGTCGATGCGCATCTGGTCGAACATCTGCGCGAACACGCGCTCGTCTTCCATCGCGGCCGCGACCTTGTCGCGACCGCGCATGATCTGGTCGAGCCCGCGCCACGCGAGGATCGCGACCACCGCGAGGATCGCGATCGCGATCATCAGCTCGATCAGCGTGAAGCCGCGGGCGGGGCGGGCGAGCGGGCGTCGCATCGGCGCGTCAGAGCGGACGGCTGGTTTCATTCGCGACCACCGTCACCATTTGCGCGAGCACGCCGGTGTGCCCGGGCATGCTCACCGAAATCCGCACGCGCCGGAACACCGGGTTGGGCGTGGTGCTCACGCGCTGCGTGCAGACGAGCTGCACGTTGCCTTGCGAGCAGTCGAAACTCTGTTCGCCGATCTCCGGCCACGCGTGCGTGAGCCGCATCTGCGCGAGCGCGTTGTCGGCGCTCCAGCCGGCGAGCAGGCGGCGATGAAGATCGGACGCGTTGGTCGCCATCGTGCCGACCGCGCGGATCGATGCGGCGAGCGCGACCGCGATGATCGCGAGTGCGACCAGCACCTCGATCATCGTGAAACCGCGCGATGAAGAAACGGAAGAGGGCAGGCGACGACGCATCGTCATTGCACCTCGTAGCGGCCGTTGCCGGTGCCGACGATCGTCGCGCTGCCGACCGCCGAATGCAGCGTCACGCGCACCGGCGTGTCGATGCTCTCGGTGCCGAACACGACGCGGTTCGCATGCGTGTCGGACCCCGGATAATCGATGTCGGCGCCCGTGACGCCACCGTCCCAGTCGCGCGGGCGCAGCAGGTCGTCGCGCAGCGTGCGCCAGCCGTCGGGCGAGCTCACGTCGAAACGGAAGCCGTGCGCGGTCGGCTGCCACGCGATCGGCCGGGCACGCACCTGCGCTTCGTCGCCGGCCGTCTCGAACAGCAGCGCGATGCGCTGCGCTTCCTCGCGCAGGTCGGTGCGCGGATTGCGCGTGAGCGACAGCGACGCGAGCGACACGAGCAGCCCCGCGATCACGAGCACGACCAGCATTTCGAGCAGCGTGAAGCCGCGCGCGCGATGACGCCGCGCCTCATGCAACGCCTGCCCGCCGTCGGCACGCACCGGTGCGGACGAAGCCGCGCCGCGACGCACACGGCAATCGCGGCCGCAGCGGAAGGTCGTGCGAGTGGCGAGCATGAAGAAGGGGACGAAGCGTCGGGCCGGTCAGTGAGCGCTTATTGCCACGAACCGATGTCGGTGTCGTTGCCTTCGCCGCCTTCCTTGCCGTCGGCGCCGTAGCTGAACACGTCGATCTCGCCGTGCACGCCCGGGTTCAGGTACTTGTAGCCGTTACCCCACGGATCGTTCGGCAGGCGCTCGAGATAGCCGCCGTCCTTCCAGTTGTTCGGGATCGGATCGGTGGACGGCTTCTGGATCAGCGCGTTCAGGCCCTGATCCTGGGTCGGGTAGCGGCCGTTGTCGAGACGGTACAGCTTGAGCGCCTGCATGATCGTGCCGATGTCCTGCTTCGCGGCGATGCGGCGTGCCTCGTCCGGGCGGCTCATGATCTTCGGCACGATGAGCGCCGCCAGGATCCCGAGGATCGCGACCACCACCATGATCTCGATCAGCGTGAAACCGCGCTGGCGACGCACGGCCGCGTTGCGGCGAGTGATCCACGTTTGCATGACTGACTACCTCTTTCCAAAAAATGTCGTTGGTCGGGTGACGCACCCGGCGCGCCGGACGATTGCCTGACGGCAACCTTCCGAACCCGCGGGCGCGGAGCACGCATTGTAAGGCGCGCATTGCCGAGGGCTTTCACCCAACGCAAATTTCATATACATCCGTACAATAGCGCGCATGAACGCGCTCTCGATCCGGATCCTCTCCCTAGCCCTCTTCGCGGGTTTGTGCGCGACGGCCACCTACTGGGTCGTCACGCTGTCCGCCCGCGAAGCGCCGCTGCCCGCCGCCGCCGCGCGGCTGCCGATCCGCACCGAGGACGCCGCGGCGCTCTTCGGCGGTCAGCTCGACAAGAATGCCGTGCAGGACATCCACCTGTTCGGCATCCTCGCGCTCGACCACGGCGGCGCCGCGATCATCGGTGTCGGTGGCGAACCGCCGCGTGCCGTGTCGCTCGGCGCGGACGTCACGTCCGGCGCGAAGCTCGCCGAAGTCCGCCCCCGCTCGATCATCGTCGAGCGCAACGGCGCCCGCACCGAAGTCCAGCTGCCCGCCAACACGCCGTCCCCGGCGATCTACGTGCGCTGAAGCCGAAGGCGACGGCCCGCCCCGCGGTCAGGCCGTCACTGCACCATGTTGTTCAGCTCGATGATCGGCAGCATCACGGCCAGCACGATCACGAGCACGATGCCGCCCATCGCCAGGATCAGCAGCGGCTCGAGCAGGCTCGTCAGGAACATCGTGCGACGCTCGAGCTCGCGCGCTTCGCCTTCGGCCGCGCGATCCAGCATCGTCGTCACGTCACCCGTCGCTTCACCGGAACGGATCAGGTGCACGAGCACCGGCGGAAACGTCTTCACGTTGTTCAGCGCGCGCGACAGCGCGGAGCCTTCGCGCACACGCACGATCGCGTCGTCGATGTTCGCGCGCATCGCGCGGTTCGACAGCGTCTCGCCGGCCGCCTGCAACGCGCGCAGGATCGGCACGCCCGCCGCGGTGAGGATGCCGAGCGTGCTCGCGAAGCGCACCGTGTTGTAGCCGCGCACGAGCTTGCCCGCGAGCGGCGCGGTGAGCACCCAGCGGTCGAATGCGAGGCGCGGCCCGTCGCGCGACAGCGTCGCCTTCACGAACCACACGACGAGCACGACGGCGATCAGGATCGCCCACCACCAGTGGCGCACGAAATCCGACAGCGCCATCATCACGATCGTCAGCACGGGCAGCTGCTGCTTCGTGCTCGCGAACACGTTGACGACCTGCGGCACGACGTAGCTCAGCAGGAACGTGACGATGCCGAATGCGATCAGCGTGACGATCCCCGGATACGTGAACGCGAGCAGGATCTTCTGCTTCAGCGCGTTGCTCTGCTCGATGTAGTCGGCCAGGCGCGACAGCACGATGCCGAGCTTGCCGGTGTGCTCGCCGGCCGCGACGAGCGCGCGGTAGATTTCCGGAAAGTCGCGCGGATGCTGGCCCAGCGCATTCGCGAGCGAATGGCCGCCGAGCACCTCGGCGCGGATCGCGGCCATCAGTTCGCGGATGTAGTCGCGCTCGGCCTGCTCGGTCAGCACGCCGAGCGCCTCGTCGAGCGGCAGCCCGGCGATCAGGAGGCTCGCGAGCTGGCGCGTGAGGATCGCCTGTTCGCGCTGCGACAGCTTGCGGCCGAACGCGAGCCGCTGCGAGCGCGCCCCGCGCGTCGCGCTGGCGGCCGGCTCGACGACGAGCGGCGTGAGCCCCTGCGTACGCAACTGGCCGCGCGCGGCACGTGCGCTGTCGGCATCGATGACGCCTTTCTGCGCGCGTCCCGCCGAATCGATTGCTTCGAAACGGAATGCCGGCATCGCGCTATGCGCCTCCCGTCACGCGCAGCACTTCCTCGAGCGACGTCGCACCGGACGCGAGCCAGCGCTCGGCGTCGTCGCGCAGCGTGCGCATCCCTTCCGCCCGGCCGGCGGCGAGAATCTCCGCATCGGCGGCATTGCGGTGGATCAGCGAGCGGATCGACTCGTCGACCAGCAGCAGTTCGTATACGCCGCGCCGGCCCGAATACCCCGAATGTCCGCACTTGTCGCAGCCGACCGGATGCCACACGGTGCGGCCTTCTTCCTGGCGTTCTTCCTTGCAGACGGGGCAGAGCTGCCGCACCAGCCGCTGCGCGAGCACGCCGAGCAGCGACGACGCGAGCAGGTAGGGCTCGACGCCCATGTCGGTCAGCCGCGTGACGGCCGAGGCCGCATCGTTCGTGTGCAGCGTCGCGAGCACGAGGTGGCCCGTCAGCGATGCCTGCACCGCGATCTGCGCGGTTTCGAGGTCGCGGATCTCGCCGATCATGATCACGTCCGGATCCTGACGCAGGATCGAGCGCAGCGCACGGGCAAAGGTCATCCCGATCCGCTCGTTCACCTGCGTCTGGCCGATGCCGCCGAGGTCGTATTCGATCGGGTCCTCGACGGTCATGATGTTCGTCGTCGCGGTTTCGAGCCGCGACATCGACGCATACAGCGTGGTCGTCTTGCCCGAACCCGTCGGGCCCGTGACGAGCACGATGCCGTGCGGGCGTGCGATCAGCTTGTCGAACTGCACGAGCGTGTCGCGGCCCATTCCGAGCGCCTCGAGATTCAGGCGCTGCGCATCCTTTTCCAGCAGACGCAGCACCGCGCGCTCGCCGTGCCCGGTCGGCAGCGTCGACACCCGCACGTCGACCGGCCGCCCGCCGACGCGCAGCGTGATGCGGCCGTCCTGCGGCAGGCGCTTCTCGGCGATGTCGAGCTGCGCCATGATCTTGATCCGCGAGATCAGCGCGCCGTGCAGCGCCTTCTTCGGCCGCACGACGTCGCGCAGCGTGCCGTCGACGCGAAAGCGCACGACCGACGCGTTCTCGAACGGCTCGATGTGGATGTCCGACGCCTGTTCGCGTGCCGCTTGCGTGAGCAGCGCGTTGATCATCCGGATGATCGGCGCATCGTCTTCCGATTCGAGCAGATCCTCGACTTCGGGGATGTCCTGCATCAGCCGAGACAGGTCGACTTCGCCCTCGACTTCGCCGACCACCTGCGCGGCGCTGCCGTCCTGGCGTGCGTATGCATGGTTGATCGCCTGCGCGAGCTCGTCGGCCGGCACGCGATGCACGGAGATCGAGCCGAAGTTGCGCGCGATTTCCGCGAGCGCGGCGTCGCTCGTGCGTTCGCTGATCCACACCTCGAGCGTGTCGTCGAGCTGATGCGCGATCAGCACCTGGCCGCTCTTCGCGAAGCCGTACGGCAACAGTCGCGCGGCCAGCGGCGACGGCGGCTGCCGTTCGCCCGGCGCGCCGTCGTGGGTGGAAGAGGCGTGCACGTCGCTCACTGCGACGCTCCCGGCGTGGCCGTCAGCGGCTGTTGCGGCACGGCCTGCTGCGGCACGCTCTGCGGCTGCGCGGGCGTCGCTTCCGGCAACGGCTGGGCCGGCACCGGCGCCACCTGGCGCTGCAGCTGCTGGCGACGCATCTTGTCGAGGTCGAACAGGTTGCCCGCGGCCGTGCCGCCCTGGCTCGGGCCGATCGGCATCGGCGGGACGACCGGATCGTCCTTGTCGCGAATCACGTTGTTGTCCGACTTGTACGCGCCCGTCACGCCCTGGATGTAGTCGTAGCGGTTGGACGTGACTTCCTGCGCGGTGCTGCGGTCGGAGATGATCACCGGGCGCAGGAACACCATCAGGTTGGTTTTCGCGCGTAGCTTCGATTCCGAACGGAACAGCTGACCGATCCACGGAATGTCGCCGAGCAGCGGCACCTTGCTGTTCGATACCTGGTAGTTGTCCTGCATCAGGCCGCCGAGCACGATGATCTCGCCGTTGTCGGCCAGGATCGTCGACTGGATCGAGCGCTTCGTGAAGGTCGGGCCGGTCTGCGCGTTCGTCGTGCCGCTGACGACCGCCGAATCCTCGGTATAGAGCTGCAGCTTCAGGATCCCGCCGTCGGTAATCTGCGGCTTCACGTGCAGCGTCAGGCCGACGTCGCGACGGTCGTAGGTATTGAACGCATTGTTCGTATTGCCGCTCGTCAGGTTCGAATACGAGCCGGTCGGGATCGGCACGTTCTGGCCGACGACGATCTTCGCTTCCTCGTTGTCGAGCGTGATCAGGTTCGGCGTCGACAGCACGTTCGCGTCGTTCACGCCCGCGAAGTATTGCAGCAGCGCGCCGAGCCCCTGCACGCCGAACATGTTGTGCAGCCAGCCGATGTTGAGGCCTGGGGTCAGCGTAGCCAGGTTGGCCGCCAGGCCGGCCCCGGTGGTGCCCGCCGAGCCCGTCGTCAGATTGACGATGCTATTGCCCATACCCAGCTGGGGGCTCAGGTTCGTGCCGCCGAGAAACTGGCCGCTCGCGACCTGCCACTGGATGCCGAGGTTGCCGGACGTATTCGAGTTCAGCTCGACGATCAGCGCTTCGATATAGACCTGCGCGCGCCGTGCGTCGAGCTGGTCGATCACCGAGCGCAGGTTCCGGTACACCGGATCGGACGCGGTGATGATCAGCGAGTTGGTGGCCGAGTCGGCCTGGATCATCCCGCCCGGCTGGTTGTCGTCGCCGCTCTTGTCCTTGTCGCCGCCGAGCAGGCCGCCGGTGCCGAGGCCACCGCCGGACGAGCCGCCGCCATACCCGGACGAGGACGACGAGCCGCCGAGGCCGCCCGACGGCAGCGGCGGGGTGCCGGACGTGCCGGTCGAGAAGTTGCCGCTCGACGAAGAGCCGCCGCTCTGGTTGAAGCTGTTCGCATCGTTGGACGACGCCGACGAGCCGCTCTCGCTGCCGCCGCCCTTGCCGAGCATCCCGCGCAGCGTCTTCGCGAGCTTCACCGCATCGGCGTTGCGCAGCGGCACGACGTGCATGTTGCCCGGCACGCCGCTCGGCGCGTCGAGCTGCTGCACGAGCCGCTTGGCGGCCGCGAGGCGCGACGCGCTCGACGCGCGCAGCATCAGCGAGTTGGTCCGCGGGTCGGCCGTGACCGACACCTTCAGCGTCGCGTCGCTGTTGCCGATCGCGCCCGGGTCGAGCATTTTCTGCAGCTGCGCGGCGAGGTCGATCGCATTCGCGTTGCGCAGCGGAACGACCTGCACCTGCGCGCCCGCGGCGCTGTCCACGCCGGCGATGATCTGCGCGATGCGCCGCACGTTGTCCGCGTAGTCGGTCACGACGATCGTGTTGTTCGCCGGATAGGCGGTAACCGTGTTGTTCGGCGAGATCAGCGGCCGCAGCACGGGCAGCAGGTTGTTCGCCGATTCGTTGTGCAGCTCGAACACCTGCGTGATCACCTGGTCGCCGCGCGCCTGCGGCGCATTGCCGACGTAGGTCGGCACGCCTTGCAGCTTCGCGTCGGCCTCGGGCACGACCTTCAGCACGCCGTGGTCCTGCACGAGTGCGAAGCCCTGCATGCGCAACGCCGACTGCAGCGTCTTCAGCGCCTGGTCTTCCGGCACCGGCCGTTCGGCCACGAGGTTGAGCTGCCCCTTCACACGAGGGTCGACGATGATGGTCTTGCCGGTTGCGGCGCCGATCGCCTTGGCGACCTGGTCGATATCCGCATTCACGAAATTGAGCGTGACCTGAGCGTAGGCGGCCTGCGAGACGATGATGCCGGCGACGATCAGGGTCGTGGCGACACGCCGCATAACGAAGCGATTTCTTGTCATGGATGAATGGGTCGATGCCGGCTCAGGCCACTTCCGGCGGTAGTGCTGGGATCCAAGTCCGAAAGAGGCGACATTAGCAGTTTTTCATGTCCGAAATATCACATTGATCCGAGGACTGTCTCACATACGACATGTATCCGGCGAACCGTATGCAATCTGTAAGATTCTGCATTATTCTCGGCATGCGGCCATCGCTCCCGTTTCACGATGAACCGACACGGAAATGCGGTATAACCGGGCGGCCGTATTCCTGACTGTCGCAAGCTGACGGACTGTCGGTATGATACGGGCGGCACGATTCTCGTCGCACGAGTAACAGGCACGGGTTTTCCCGACCCTCACGCATTTTCTTGTCGATTTCGCACCATGAACAGACGGTTCGTTTCGATCGTGTTGATCGCCGCCGGCGGGTATTTCGCCAGCGCGAACGCTCGCGCGGACTGTTTCGACGAGGCCGCTAAATATCAGCAGGTCAATCCGCTGATCCTGCGCGCGATCGCGTGGCAGGAATCGCGCAACCGGCCCGGCGCGCTGAACAAGAACACGAACGGCTCGGTCGACTACGGCCTGATGCAGATCAATTCGATCCACCTGCCCACGCTGTCGCGCTATGGAATCGGCCGCGACACGCTGATGGAGCCGTGCAAGAACGTCTATATCGCCGCGTGGCATCTCAAGCAGAAGATGAACCGTTACGGCAACACGTGGCAGGCGGTCGGCGCCTATCATTCGGAAACCCCGTCGCTGCGCGACAAGTATGCACGGCAGATCGCCGGCATCCTGACGCAGTGGAAGCTGCTGCCGCCCGTGCAGTGACGCCGCGCCGCAGCGCGGCCTGATGCCGTACCGGCCGGCCGGCGCGCGTTTGATGCACAATGCGGATCTCACGCCGCAATTTCGCCCGTCCGCGGGACGATCGCGCCCCGGAAGGGCGTCGCGGCCGCTTTTTCAATTTTTCCGTTGGTGCATATCGCTATGAATCCGGCAATGAACCAGCCGTTGCCCGTCACCGTGCTGTCCGGCTTCCTCGGCGCCGGCAAGACCACGCTGCTCAATCACGTCCTCGCGAACCGCGCGGGCCTGAAAGTCGCCGTGATCGTCAACGATCTCGCGGCGGTCAACATCGATGCGTCGCTCGTGCGCGACGCGCAGGCACTGTCGCACGTCGAGGAACGCCTCGTCGAGATGTCGAACGGCTGCATCTGCTGCACGCTGCGCGACGACCTGCTCGTCGAGATCCGCACGCTCGCGTCGGAAGGCCGCTTCGACGCGATCATGATCGAATCGACCGGCATCGCGGAGCCGATGCCGATCGCCGAAACCTTCACGTTCGTCGACGATGACGGCACGTCGCTGTCGACCATCGCGCGGCTCGACACGCTCGTCACCGTGGTCGACGCGTACAACTTCCTGCGCGACTACGGCTCGGACGATGCACTCGCGACGCGCGGCATCGCCGCATCGGAAGAGGACGACCGCACGCTCGTCGAGCTGCTGATCGAGCAGATCGAATTCTGCGACGTGCTGGTGATCAACAAGGCCGACCTCGTCGCCGCGGACGACCTTGCCCGCCTGCAGCACATCCTCGCGCGACTCAATCCGCGCGCGCACCAGGTCGTGTCGACGTTCGGCAACGTGCCGCTCGACGAAGTGCTGAACACGGGCCGCTTCGATTTCGACGAGGCCGCGAACGCTCCGGGCTGGCTCGCGTCGCTCGATCACGATCACACGCATTGCGACGACCCCGACTGCCATGACGAACATCATGCGCATGTGCACGGCGAAGCCGACGAATTCGGGATCGGCAATTTTGTCTATCGCGCGCGCCGGCCGTTTCATCCGGCGCGACTCTGGGCGCTGCTGCATCAGGAGTGGCCGGGCGTGCTGCGCAGCAAGGGCTTCTTCTGGCTCGCGACGCGCAACGACATCGCGGGTTCGCTGTCGCAGGCGGGCGGCGTATGCCGACATGGCCCGGCGGGGCTTTGGTGGGCGGCGCAGGATCGCGCCGAATGGCCGGACGACGACGAGCTGCTCGGTGAAATCCGCGCCGAATGGCACGGCGACATCGACGATCGCACAGTGGGCGATCGCCGGCAGGAACTCGTGCTGATCGGTATCGCGCTCGACGCGGATGCATGGCGCGAGAAGCTCGATGCGTGCCTGCTGACCGATGCGGAATTCGCGCTCGGCGCGGCCGGATGGCACGCGTTCGACGATCCGTTCCCGGCGTGGGACGTCGATTCGCACGACGACGACGATCACGGCGACACGCAGATCGTGCACGCGTAACGCGTTGTAAAAACAACCGTTAAATCTTGCAAGAGGGGCGCGGACTGTGGCGAAAATGCTGCGCGCGCCCAACAAAAAACCCGCCGAAAGGCGGGTTTTTCTTGGAACAGGCGCTGGTTTAACGCTTGTTGACGGCGTCCTTGAACGCCTTGCCAGCCGTGAACTTGACCGTCTTGGCTGCCGGGATCTTGATGGTTTCGCCGGTCTTCGGGTTGCGGCCCGTACGTGCTGCGCGCTTGCCCGAACCGAAGCTGCCGAAGCCGATCAGCTGAACCGCATCACCCTTCGACACGGCCTTCTTGATGACTTCGAGCAGCGTGTCCAGCGTTTCGCCGGTTTGAGCCTTGCTGGCGCCCGTTTGGGCGGCGACGGCGTCGATCAGTTCCTGTTTGTTCATTAAGGTTCCTTTATCAGGTTAGGTTGACACGAACAGCGCGAACGCGCCGATTATACGTGCGCGAACCGTGCCGTCGAGAGTCAGACTCCGACGACACAGCGCCGAATCCTGGCCCGCGCGACGCGCCCTCCGGTGAGCCGGTGGCCACCCCGCGGTACGGCGTTGCTATGATAGCGCAGCGCAAACCCAATAACGACAAGGGTTTCAAAGATTTTCATCGGTATTTCGCCGAATGAATCATCGACTGCCCGTTTTTTGACCAGCGCCAACCGGACAGGATACGCAGCGCGGTCCGCCCGTGCGCCGCGCCGTTGGCTTTTTCCAACGACCGGTCGGACGGCCCCGCGCAATCCCTTGCCAGGCTTGGCTGCCACGTTTTTTGTTTCGCATGACCGACCGACTTGTTCCCGCCACGCTCGCGCGCCGCGACGACGGCACGCTCGTCTCGCCCGAGTTCGGCGATCTCCATCGCGGCGCATCAGGCGCGCTCGCGCATCGCGTGTTCGTCGCGGGCAATGGGCTGCCGGCACGCTGGCAGGGCCGCCGCACGTTCACGATCGTGGCGACCGGATTCGGCGCGGGCGGCAGCTTTCTCGCGGCCTGGGCCGCCTGGCGCGACGATCCCGCGCGCTGCGAGCGGCTGCATTTTGTCGCAGTCGAACCGCATCCGTTCTCGCGCGACGACCTGCGCCGCGCCGCTTCGCACATCGTTGCGGACACAACCATATCGGCAGATGTCGATGCACTGGCCGACGCGTGGCCGATGCGCGTACCGGGCCTGCACCGGCTCGAATTCGACGAAGGACGCGTGGTGCTCACGCTGGCGTTCGGCGATGCGATCGACATGCTGGGGAAGATCGTCGCGCGCGCCGACGCGTTCTGTCTCGACCGCTTCGCGGCATCGAACGACGCGGATCTCCAATCGGCCGACGTGATCCGCGCGCTGTCGAAAATCGCCGGGGAACACGCCACCTTTGCAGCGCATGCGAGTTCTGATGCGTTGAAACACGCCCTCGACAAATCGGGTTTCACGTATCGCGAGGTCGACGATCTGCTCGTCGGCGAATATGCGCCGCGCTGGCGCGCGCGCCGGCACGAACCGCCGCTCGCGCTGCCCGTTGCGACGCGCCGCGCGATCGTGATCGGTGCGGGCCTGGCCGGCTGCGCGGTCGTCGAACGCCTGGCCGCGCGCGGCTGGGAAGTCACGCTGATCGAGCGGCACGAGCGGATCGCGAGCGAAGCATCGGGCAATCCGGCCGGCGTTTTTCATCCGCTGATGACACGCGACGACAACGTCGCGAGCCGGCTCACGCGCGGCGGCTTCCTGCATGCGATTACACGCTGGCGCGCACTCGAACGCGCGGGCCACGCATTCGCGCGCAGCACGCACGGGATGATCCATCTCGCCGAATCGGCCGGCGACTTCGAACGGATGCGCGAAGCATTCGATGCGTTCGGTGCGCCGTCCGACTATGTCTCGCTGCTCGACGTCGAGGCCGCGCGTGCGCATCTGAACCTGCCGGTCGCGCAGGGCGGCCTGCTGTTTCCGCACGGCGGCGCCGTCTGGCCGGCCGGCCTGTGCGCGGCCCAATATGCGGCGGCCGGCGAGCGCGTGCGCTTGCTCGCGTCCACCCGCGTTGCCAAGCTCGAACGGCGGGGCGACGCATGGCATGCACTCGACGATGCGGGCAACACGCTGGCAGAAGCGCCCGTCGTCGTGCTCGCGAATGCCGGCGACGCCGCGCGGCTCGCCGGGCTGCACCATGTCGCGTTGCAGCCGGTGCGCGGCCAGCTCACGTTGCTGCCGGCCGGCAGCACGGCACCGCTGCCGTGCCCGACGATCGGCGACGGTTACGCGGTGCCGCTCGACGACGGCACGCTGCTGATCGGCGCGACGTTCGAACCCGACGACGTCGATCCCGCGATGCGCGCGGCCGGCCACCTCGAAAACATCGAGCGCGTACGGCATCTGCTACCGGGCCTGATCGGCGACCTGCCGGACCCAGACACACTGCGCGGCCGCGTTGCGTTCCGCTGGGTCGTCGGCGACCGCCTGCCGCTGCTCGGCCCGCTCGCGGATGAAGCAAGCGCCATCGCCAATGCCCGCGCGCTGAGCGGTGCGCAGGCACGCGACCTGCCGCGCATGCCCGGGCTCTACGGCGCATTCGGCTTCGGCTCGCGCGGCCTCGTATGGGCGGCGCTCGGCGCCGAATTGATCGCGTCGCAACTCGAAGGCGAGCCTTGGCCGCTCGAGCGCGAACTTGCCGATGCCGTCGACCCTGCACGCTTCCTGATCCGCGCGTTGCGCGCGCGCCGCGTCGGCCAGCCCGGCTGACCGTTCACCCAAGCCGCTCACAGTTTCCCGATTTTTTCGCGCAAGGTTATCCACTCGACGCTGTGGATAACCGCGCGAAATCCACGCGCACTTCGTGTGTAATCACAGTGGACGTAAACTGGGCAACTCAGCACAGCTGTGAGGCGGCCCGAAAGTTGCTCAACTCAAACCTCTGTGCGCGAACAGCCTGTGCAACGGGTTATGGGTTCTGCAACGCCTTGATCTGTCGACGTAAACCGAAGTTATCCACAGAACTGTGCGTCCTTTGTTAACTTCTACTACGTATATATACAAGTAAACCTTTGAAACCAAAGACCTGCGGTGCCGCACAGCGCCGCGAGTCGATTCAATGGGTTCCAGACCGAAAAAGCTGTGGCACAATCGGTTTCCTTCGCGTTCATCCGGCCAGGCGCCGGACATGCTTCAATGGAACGGTCGGCACGATTTCGAATCTGAATCATCGAGACTGCGCAGTCCGTTCACACACCAGGCCGACAATCCAGATCGGCAACCTGAACGACTTTCCGCCCTGTGGTGGAAAAGGCGGATCCCATGTCCCGCCGTCGTCGACACAACAATCACATTCGGGGCGATACCCAGCCGGCGCGCATCCATTTCTGACGCTTGACCCCGTGTCGCTGGCGGTCGCTTCCAAAGGAGAAGTCACCACGATGAAGTCGGCGTTCTCATTCCTGCCCAACTGGCCGCTTACGCCGGATGCCGTGTTCTGGGCCGGGCTCGCGTTGTTCGCGGCCGGCCTGTGTGGCGAGCTTTGCTATCGCGCATGGCGTCTGCCTCGCATCACCGGCTATGCGGTGATCGGTCTCATTGCCGGGTCGTTCGGCTTCGGCGTGATCGATGCAAGCACCGACGAAACTTCGCGGTTGCTGATCGACGTCGCGCTCGGCCTCTTGCTGTTCGAGCTCGGCAGCCGTCTCGACCTGCGCTGGATCCGGCGCAATCCGTGGCTCGTCGCGTCGAGCCTCGCCGAAGCCACGCTGACGTTCGTGCTGGTGCTGTTCGTGATGCTTGCGCTCGGTGTGTCGGGGATGGTCGCGTTGGTGCTGTCGGCGATCGCGATCGCGACGTCGCCGTCGATGGTGATCCAGCTGAAGACCGAACTGCGCGCGGAAGGGCAGGTGTCGCAACGCCTCATCACGCTCACCGCGCTCAACAGCGTCTATGCGATCGTGCTGACCAAGCTCGTGACGAGCTGGCTCCACCAGGAAGCGTACGGCAACGTGTTCGCGACGATCCTGCAGCCGCTCTACCTGCTCGCGGGTTCGTTCATCGTCGCGTATGTCGTCGCGCGTTCGTGCAACTACCTGTTCCGCCACATGACCGCGACGATGCGCGACGAGCATTCGTTCGTCGCGTTGTTCGGGCTCGTGATGCTCGCGATCGCCGTCGCCCAGGCGCTGAAGCTGTCGACGCTGCTCACGCTGCTGCTCGCCGGCATCATCGTGAAGAACCTCGAGGCGCGCCCGCAACTGTGGCCCGAGCACTTCGGCACGGCCGGCTGGCTGCTGACGGTGACGCTGTTCGTGCTCACGCTCACGTCGTTCACGTGGGGCGACATCGCGCTCGGCGGGCTGCTCGCGATCGTGCTGATCGTCACGCGGCTCGTTGCGAAGCTGGCCGGCGTCGTCGCGTTCGCGAAGCCGAGCGGCATCGGCATGAAGCAGGGCGTCGCGCTCGGCATCGCGCTCACGCCGATGTCCGCGCTGTCGTACCTGCTCGTCGATGACACCTACCAGCTCTATCCGAATTTCGACCCGCACCTGCGCGCGATCGTGATGTGCACGATCGTGATCCTGCAGCTCGTCAGCCCGTTCATCGTGTACCGCTGCCTGTCGGCGGTCGGTGAACGCAGCGACGGCAACTGATTCCGGAACCTGCCATGGCACTCGAAACCTTCGTCAATTCCGAGCCGTTTACGTTCGGCGTCGAACTGGAGATCCAGGTCGTCAACACGCACAACTACGACCTGACCAAAGCGGCCTCCGACCTGATGCGCCTGATCCAGGGCGAGACCTTCCCGGGCAACATCACGCCGGAAATCACCGAGAGCATGATCGAGCTGTCGACCGGCATCTGCCATTCGCACGAGCAGGCGGTGAGCGAGCTGCATGCGATCCGCGACGTGCTGGTGAAGGCGGCCGACCAGCTCAACGTCGGGCTGGCCGGCGGCGGCACGCATGCGTTCCAGCAATGGAGCGACCGGCAGATCTACGATGCGCCGCGCTTCCAGTACATCTCCGAGCTGTACGGCTATCTCGCCAAGCAGTTCACCGTGTTCGGCCAGCACGTGCACATCGGCTGCCCCGATCCCGACAGCGCGTTGTTCCTGCTGCACTCGATGTCGCGCTTCATTCCGCACTTCATCGCGCTGTCCGCGTCGTCGCCGTTCGTGCAGAACGTCGACACCGGCTTCCATTCGGCACGCCTGAATTCGGTGTTCGCGTTCCCGCTGTCGGGACGCGCGCCGTTCGTGCTGACCTGGGACAGCTTCGAGGAGTACTTCACGAAGATGGTGAACACCGGCGTCGTCAACTCGATGAAGGACTTCTACTGGGACATCCGGCCGAAGCCCGGCTACGGGACGATCGAGGTGCGCGTGATGGACACGCCGCTGTCGGTCGACCGCGCGGCGGCGATCGCCTGCTACATCCAGACGCTCGCGCGCTACCTGCTGACCGACCGGCCGCTGAAGCTGTCCGAGGACGACTACCTCGTGTACACGTTCAACCGTTTCGAGGCGTGCCGCTTCGGGCTCGAGGGCACCTGCGTGAATCCTCAGACGGGTGAGCGCCGCACGATCGCCGAAGACATCCTCGACACGCTCGACCGGATCGCGCCGCATGCGGCCGCGCTCGGTTCGCGCGCGGCGCTCGACGAGATCGGCGCGCTCGCGAAGGCGCGCGTGAACGACGCATCGTGGTTGAGAACCGTTTTCAAACAGGAAAAATCGCTCAATGAGACGGTCCGCCAGCAGTGCTTACGTTGGCGCGAGTGAAAAAATGTTTTGCAGATTACGGGGTCGACCGAGTCGCGATTCACTGAATGACCGGCGGCCCCGATTGCCGCCGAAATCGTTGCCGGTTGTCCCGAAAATCTGTGGATAACCGGATATTCCGCTGCAAAGTCAACGATCTGTGCACGGGATAACCCGGTGGATCATTGCGGTGGGCCCGATGGCCGATCCGAACAGGAAAATGCCGTTGCGCACCGTTTGGCGGTCGTTCGACATTGCTGGCACAACGAAAAATCTTGGTTATCCAGTGATTTTCCACAGAATGAAGGGGATAACTTAGCTGTGCGATTTTCCGCTCTCGCTTAGAATGTCGGCTTTGCGGACACCGGAACGTCGAGTGTCTTACCGGTCGCCGCGAACGCGACCGCCGCGTGTGCCCTCGCGACGGCCGTGCTGACATACTCGCAAGAGCATGTCTGTTTTGAGATAGACATTCGATCTCCACACTACGGCCGCTCGGCAAACCGGGCGGCGGCAAAGCGAAAAGACTATGAGCGAAGGCGTTTACGGGAATCAGGCTTCGGGACGTGTGACCCACAGCCTGCTGCGGTTGAGTACGGCCATGCGAAGCCAGGCATGGGATTGGGCGGAAGGCGCAGGCCTCACGCCGACGCAGGGCGAGATTCTCGTGCTGCTGCTGCAGCGCAAGGGCCCGATGCGGCTCGGCGAGATCGCGCGCGAGACGCAGCTGACCGCGGCGACCACGAGCGATGCGGTGAGCACGCTCGAAACGAAGGGTCTCGTCGAGAAGCGCCGTGCGCTGGACGACGGCCGCGCACTGGCCGTGCGCCTGTCGGCCCGTGGCCGGACGGCCGCGAAGAAGGCGCTGCAATGGCCTGAATTCCTGACGAAAGCGGTCGGCAAGCTCGGCGCGGACGAGCAGGGCGCACTGTATCGCGCGCTGCTGAAGACGCTGCGCGAACTGCAGGTGGCCGGTGCGACGCCGCCGCAGCGCATGTGCCTGACGTGCGCTCACTTCCAGCCGGGCAAGCTGTCGAAGAAGACCGTGCATCACTGCGCGGCGCTCGACATCTCGATGTCCGACAGCGATCTGCGTCTCGACTGCTCGGTGCAGGAAGAGGCCGACGCGGCGACGCAGAAGAAGACCTGGAAGATTTTCGCCGGCTGACGTCCGTCGATCGACCGGGAGGCCGATGATGAACGCTGAAGTCGTGGCGATCCGCCACGTGCATTTCGAGGACCTCGGGAGCTTCGAGCAGGTGCTCGGCGAACGGGGCCGGCGGGTGCGCTACGTCGACGTCGGGTCGTCGCGGGTCGAGGTGCTCGACGTGCTCGAGCCGTCGCTGCTCGTCGTGCTCGGCGGGCCGATCAGCGTGTACGACGATGCGCAATATCCGACGATCGCGCCGCTCGCGGCGCTCGTGCGCAAGCGCATCGACGCCGGGTTGCCGATCCTCGGGATCTGTCTCGGTTCGCAGTTCATCGCCCGGGCGCTCGGCGCGCGCGTCTATCCGGCTGCCCAGCACGAACTCGGCTGGACGCCGCTGACGCTCACCGATGCCGGCCGCGCATCGCCGCTGCGCCATCTCGATGGTGCGGCGACGTCGATGCTGCACTGGCATGGCGACACGTTCGACCTGCCGGGCGGGGCGATTCATCTCGCCTCGACCGCGGCCTGCCGTCACCAGGCATTCGCATGGGGCCAGCACGTGCTGGCGCTGCAATGCCATCCGGAAATCCGCACCGACCGTTTCGAACCGTGGCTGATCGCGAACGCCGGCGAAATCGCGGCGACGCCCGGCATCGACGCGTGCCAGTTGCGCGCCGATACCGCGCAGCACGGCCCCGCGCTCGAGGCGGCCGCGCGACGCATGTTCGCGGAGTGGCTCGACAGCGTCGGACTCTGACGCCGCCAGCGGCGCCGCCGCTGGCCGCGAACAGGATGCCCGGCCCGCATGCGTTGCAGGCCGGCGCATCGCCGTATGCGCCGCCTTATCTCCATTGCCGGCCACCTGCCGCGTGCCGTACCTGACCATCCGCTTACTGCCGGACGCGCCATCTGCACGCTGGCCGCCTGCGTGCTACGCTCGTTCGCTCTTTCCCTTCCTGGCGAGCGGCTTCCATGACTGCGCTGTTTTCCCCGTTCACGCTGCGTGGCGTGACCTTTCCGAACCGGATCGTGATCTCCCCGATGTGCCAGTATTCAGCCGAACGCGGCGAGGCGACCGACTGGCACATGATTCACCTCGGCCATCTCGCGCTGTCGGGCGCGGGGCTGCTCTGCATCGAGGCGACCGCGGTGGAACCCGACGGGCGCATCACGCATGGCGACCTCGGCCTCTGGGACGACGCGACCGAAGCCGCGCTGAAGCCGGTGCTGGCCGCGATCCGCAAGCATTCGCCGATCCGCATCGCGATGCAGTTGTCGCATGCGGGGCGCAAGGCGTCGAGCAACGTGCCGTGGCAGGGCGGTCAGCTCGTGTCCGTCGCCGACGGCGGCTGGTTGCCGCACGCGCCGTCGGCCGTGCCGCACAAGGATGGCGAGACGCCGCCGCTCGCACTGGATGCTGCGGGCCTGAACCGGATCCGCGAAGCGTTCGCGGCGTCGGCGAAGCGGGCTGCACGGCTCGGCATCGACGCGATCGAGGTGCACGCGGCCCACGGCTACCTGCTGCACCAGTTCCTGTCGCCACTCGCGAACCAGCGCACCGACGAATACGGCGGCTCGCTCGAAAACCGCATGCGCTTTCCGCTCGAGATCTTCGAGATCGTGCGCGCGGCGTTTCCAGAGGATCGGCCGGTCGGTGTGCGCGTGTCCGCGACCGACTGGGTCGAAGGCGGCTGGGAGCTCGACGATACGATCGCGTTCGCGCACGAGCTGAAGCGCCGCGGCTGCGACTGGATCGACGTGTCGTCCGGCGGCGTGTCGCCGCTGCAGAAGATTCCGCTGTCGCCCGGCTACCAGGTGCCGTTCGCGCAGGCGGTGAAGCGCGCGGTCGGCATGCCGACGATCGCCGTCGGCCTGATCAACGAGCCCGCGCATGCGAACCGGCTCATCGAGGCAGGCGATGCCGATTTCGTCGCGATGGCGCGTGCGATGCTGTACGACCCGCGCTGGCCGTGGCATGCGGCGGCCGAGCTCGGCGCGCAGGTGACGGCGCCGCCGCAATACTGGCGCTCGCAGCCGCGCGAGCACAAGGCGTTGTTCGGCGACATCGCATTCGGTCAGCGTTGAGCACCGCGCGCGCAATATTGCGTGTGATGTTGAACGAAGCAATCGTGAACGTGTAGGATGCGAGTGATTCGCCGCATGCCCCGACGCGGCACCCACCGGTGCCGCGTTTTCGTTTTGCGCGACGCCAGGCCGTGACCACGGCCGTCTTCCATTCAAGTCGTCTTCACAAGGATTCGTTCGATGAGTTCACGCAGGATCGCGGTGCGCCGCTCGGGAGTACACGGCAAGGGCGTGTTCGCCGTGGCGCCGATCAAGGCCGGCGAGCGCGTAGTGGAATACAAGGGCGAACGAATTTCGTGGAAGGAGGCGCTGCGCCGCCACCCGCACGACCCGAGCGAACCGAACCATACGTTCTACTTCGCACTGGACGAGGGCGGGGTGATCGACGGCAAGATCGACGGCAACAGCGCGCGCTGGATCAATCACTCGTGCGCGCCGAACTGCGAAGCCGAGGAAGTCAAAGGCCGCGTGTACATCCACGCGCTGCGCGACATCGGGCCGGAAGAGGAACTGTTCTACGACTACGGCCTCGTGATCGACGCGAAGCTGACGAAGACGCTCAAGCGCGAGTACGCGTGCCATTGCGGCGCGGCGTCGTGCCGCGGCACGCTGCTCGCGACGTCCGACGAGGGCGGCAAGAAGAAAAAGAAGAAGGACAAGAAGGACGGCAAGTCCGAGTCCCGGTCGAAGGACAAGAAAAGCAAGAAGTGACGCAGGCGGCGGCGCATCGTGCGCTGCCGTTGTTGTTTCAGCGGATGGCTGCGCGCGTCGCGCAGCCGTGTTTTCCGCCTTCCTCATCCGGCGTGCGGCCCGCTCGGCGGCCGCCCGCCGCGAGTCCCTCAGTGCGTCGACGCGGCGGCCGGTGTTTCGCTGGCCGGCTTCTCGGTGTGCGCAACCAGCGGCACCCTCACCACGAAGCGCGAGCCGCCTTCCGATGCATCCTCGTACGAGACGGTGCCGCCGTGCATCGCGATGATGTCGTGCACGATCGCGAGGCCGAGCCCGGCGCCCGTCTCGACACCGTTGCCGCTTTGCGCGTCGCCGCGGAAGAAGCGCTTGAACAGGTCGGCCTGCTGATTGGCGGGCACGCCGGGGCCGTTGTCCTCGACGACGATCTCGGCGGCCGGCTGGCCGTCCTCGAGTGCGCCGCGCGCAACGTTCACCGTGATCCGTGCGCCGTCCGGCCGCGCGAGCGGGACGTACTTCAGCGCATTGTCGAGCAGGTTTGCGATCACCTCGCGCAACAGCACGGGGTTGCCGCGCACGACCAGCTTCTCGTCGTCACCCGGATCGTCGGTGCGCTGGAAGCCGAGGTCGACGTGCGATGCAAGCGCGCGCGGCACCCACTCGGCACCCGTCTCGAACGCCATCGCCGCGAGGTCGACGTCGACGAATCGCGCGGCCTGTTCGCCTGGCTCCGCCCGGGCGAGTGACAGCAACTGGTTGGACAGCCGCACCGCGCGGTCGGCAGCCGCGCGCAGTTCGCGCACCGCGGCGAAGGTCTGGTGCGGGTCGCGCGCGACGGCTGCCTGCTCCGCGTGCAGCTTCACGGCCGTGAGCGGCGTGCGCAACTGGTGCGCGGCATCGGCGATGAACTTGCGCTGCGCGTCGAGCGCGGTCTTCAGGCGGCCGAGCAGCGCGTTCATCGCACTCGTCAGCGGCCGGATTTCCAGCGGCACCTCGGTTTCGTCGACCGGTTCCAGCGACGTGTGGGTCTGCCGGTTCAGCGAATCGGCCAGGTGCGTGAGCGGGCCGAGCTGCTGGTTGACGACGCGCCACACGATGCCCCAGCCCGCGAGCAGCAGCAGCAGCAGCGGCATCATGATCGCGACGAGGAATTCGGCCGCGATCCGGTAGCGGTGCCGCACCGGCTGCGCGACCTCGACGACCATCGGCTTGCCGCCTTCGACGTCGTCGACGCGCACCTGCGCCACCCGCACCGCGCGGTTGTCGTATTCGGCCTCGAACACGTACGCGTGATGCATGCGGCGCACGTTGATCCCCTGCAGCGGCAGCTTCGGATCGCCGGCGAGTTCCTGTTCGCCGTCGCTGATCCGGTAGATCAGTGCTTCGGCGGGATCGGAGAACATCGCCTGCGCGAGCGGCGGCACCGTGAACGGCGCGTCGGGGCCGGCGATCTGGATCTGTTTGGAGATGGCGGTCGCGAGATCGGCGAGCGAGCGGTCGATCACGTGCTGCGTGTATTGCCACGCGAGCCAGTAGGCGATCAGGCCGCTCATCAGCGCGAGCATCGACAGCGGGGCGGCGAGGCGCCGAAGCAGCGAGCGGCGCAGGCTGGTGGTCACAGCCGGATCAGGAGACATTTCGACGGGCAAATGGATAAGCGCCGCTCACGAGGAGCGGCGCGGTCGTGCGCCGGGCGGCGACGCGGAGCAGCGCGCACACGCGGGCGGCACGCGGCCGCCCGGCGTGCGGTGCCGCTCAGACGCTCGCCGTCTGGCGGATTTCCTGCAGCAGGTAGCCGAAGCCGCGCACCGTGACGATTTCGACACGGCACTGCTCGAGTTTCTTGCGCACGCGGTGGACGTAGACTTCGATCGCGGTGTCGCCGAGATCGCCGCCGAAGTGCGTGAGGTGATCCTGCAGCTGGGCCTTGCTGACGACGCGGCCGTGACGCAGCAGCAGCATCTCGAGCACCGCGAATTCACGCGGCGACAGTTCGAGCGGCTTGTCGTCGTTGAAGATGCGACGGTCGACGCCCGACAGGCGGACGCCACCCAGCGACACTTCCGGACGCGGCATGTCGCTGTGCGGGCCGCTGCGGCGCATCACCGCGCGGATGCGCGCTTCGAGCTCGGCCGGCTCGAACGGCTTGAGCATGTAGTCGTCGGCGCCGGAGTTCAGGCCCTGGATCCGGTCGTTCAGCTCGTCGCGTGCGGTCAGCACGATGACGGGCGTGTGGCGGTTGGTCTGGCGGAAGCGCGTGAGCAGCGTCATCCCGTCGATGCCCGGCAGGCCGAGGTCGAGGATCACGAGTTCGTGGCGGTTCTGTGCCAGCGCCTGTTCGGCAAAGATGCCGTCATGCACCATGTCGACGGTGAAGCCAGCCTGCTCGAGGCTGCTCTGGATACCGCGTGCGATGGGGCGGTCGTCTTCGATCAGAAGGAGTCGCATGAAGTTCGCTCAAGTACAATGGGTTGGCGGTTCAGGCACGCGGACAGCACGACGCCGTTTCCACAGGGGCGCCGCAACACCTGACATCAAGCATGGCGGCCAGCGAACGATTAAATCCAAACATGTCCGATATTTCGATCAACGACCTAGAAGCCGCGATCAATTTCTGGCGCGCCCGCTCGCCGTCGAGCGGCGACGAACTCAAACTCTGCGAAGAGGCCAGCGCGCTCTCCAAGCCGTATGCGCTGCTGATTGTACAGCGCGAAAGCGCGCTACAACTGGAAGGATTGGACCCCAAGGCACGGAATGCGTACGAGACTTACGTGCGCCTTAAGGATGGCTTGGAAAGCTGAAGGCTTTCGCTGACTACATCCTAGAAAACGTTCATCGAAATGAAAAGTTGACGCGCCGCGCATCGAAAGACGCGCGGCGGTAGAGGAAGGCCTCAGGCGGCCGGTTGCGCGTGCGCGCCGGCACGGTCGATGAACAGCGCCAGTTCGATGTCGCGATCGGTCAGGCCGTCGGCATCGTGGGTCGACAGCGTGATGTCGACGCGGTTGTACACGTTGAACCATTCCGGATGGTGGTTCATTTCCTGCGCCTTGATCGCGACGCGCGTCATGAAGCCGAATGCTTCGTTGAAATCGGCGAAGCGCAGGCTGCGCTGGATCGCATCGCGGCCCGGTACGGCCGTCCAGAGCGGCAGGCCTTCGAGCCGGGTCTTGCGTTCTTCTGATGTGAGCTTGTGGATCATCTTGCACCTCTCGGTCGGTAACGGCGCCCGCGCGCGGCTGTGCCGCGCGGCGAAGCCGGCATCGGTCATTGTTTCATAGTTGTGCGACGGGCATCCGGGGAAGGCGATCGGGAGGCCGGCAGAGGCTGGTTCCGGCCCCCTCGAGCGTCACGCGTCCGCGTCGTCGGGCCAGCCGTCGCCCGTGCCGCGATGCAGCACGCGATCGGTCTCGAGCACCGCGCCGGCCGCGAACTCGGGCAGTGCCGCCAGCCGGTCAGCCAGCGCACGGCCGTCGACGTCGGCGAGCGCGAACAGCTGCGCGAAATCGTCGATCACGAAGTAGGTCTTCTGGAACGTGTCGATCCGGTACTTCGTGCGCATCACGCGCTCGAGGTCGAAGCCGAGCCGGTTCGGCGCCGCGCTTTCGAGGCTGTACAGGCTTTCGCCCTTGCTCGACACGATCCCGGCGCCATAGATCGACAGCCCGTTCGTGCCGCGCGCATCGCGGATCAGCCCGAATTCCACCGTATACCAGTAGAGCCGCGCGAGGCGCGCCAGCGCCGCTTCATCGTCGGCGACCGCGAGCGCGGTGCGGCCGTACGCCTGCATGTAGTCGGCGAACACCGGGTCGATCAGCAGCGGCACGTGGCCGAACAGGTCGTGAAAGCAGTCGGGTTCCTGCAGGTAGTCGAGCTGGTCGGGACGGCGCATCCACCAGGTGACGGGGAAGCGCCGGTTCGCGAGATGCTCGAAGAACACGCGGTCGGGCACGAGGCCCGGCACCGCGACGATCTGCCAGCCCGTTGCCGGCTTCAACTGTCGGTTCACGTCGGCGAACGACGGCACGCGATCGGCCGGCAGGTCGATTTTCCCGAGCCCCACGACGAATGCGTCGCAGGCGCGCCCGCGCAGCAGCGCCGACTGGCGTGCATAGAGCTGCTTCCACACCGCGTGGTCGACCTGGCCGTAACGCGCGAGCGGCTGGTCGATGGTGAAATCGGCGCGGGTTTCGAGGCCCGCATCGAACTGCTCCTGCAGTTTCGCGGTGACGACGGTCGACATGATCTGGCTCTGCACGTGGCGGTTGGGAACCATGCAAGTGTAGAGCGGGCTGCGCGCGGAATGGGCGCATAGTTGGCGTTGATTCGCTCGATGATGCGATAATCGCGCATCAAATCACGAATCAATGCGGAGAATGCTCATGCTGGAACTCGATCACTTCGATCTCGCGCTGCTGGACGTGCTGCAGCGCTTCGGCCGCGCGACGCATCAGCAGCTCGGCGAGGAGGTGCCGCTGTCGCCGTCGCAGATCGGCCGGCGGCTGCAGCGGCTCGAGGCGGCCGGCGTGATCGAAGGCTACCGCGTGATGTTGCGCCCCGAAAAACTCGGGCTCGGCGTCACCGCGTTCACGAGCCTCAAGCTCAAGCACCACGGCGACTCGATCATCGAGCAGTTCCAGCAGCAGATCGACGTGCTGCCCGAAGTGCTCGAATGCCATGCGGTGGTGGGCGATGCCGACTACCTGCTGCGGATCGTCGCGCCCGACCTGAACGCGCTGTCGCAGTTCGTGATGAAGAAGCTGATGCGCGTGCCGGGTGTCGACAGCGTGCGCTCGAACATCGTGCTGACGACCTTCAAGCGCAACGGCGCGCTACCGCTCGCGCACCTGGCGCCCGGCGCCGCCTGACGCGGCCACCGCGCGGCGGCAAGGGTTAAGGCGGCGCGGGTTGCGCCGCCTCGGGGCAGGGCCGGATCAGGCCGCTTCGTGCGGCGTGTCGGCGTTCAGCAGGTCGACGTACGCGACGGCGACGAGGTCGTCCTGCGACACGCCGAGCTTCGCGAACACGTCGTGCGCTTCGGCTTCGCCGCCGGCTTCGTCGTCATCGGGGCCGAGCACGACTTCCAGCTCGATGAAATCGCCGAGGCCGTCGACGCGGTCGAGGTGGATGCGCGTGCGGCCCGCGAGGTACACGTGCCGTTCCTTCGTCACGATCCCGCGCGTGGTCAGCGCGGTGGCGAGCAGCGCGTGCATCGCGTCGGGGTTCGTCACCGGGCTGCGCGTGTAGTACGACGCCTTCGGGCCGTCGCGGTCGTCGCGCTGGTAGAAGATCAGTTCGGCCGGCGTGCCGTCCTCGAAGCGGCGCAGCTTGAGCCGGCCGCGCGGCACGTCATAGAAGAAATCCTGCTGGCGATAGAACAGCGGCGCTTCGGTCGCGAGCCTGGCCGCCTGTTCGCGCAGCTGGTCGAATTCGCGGGCGCGGGCTTTGATCTCGATGTTGCGGGCCATGCGGGTCTCCTTCAATCGGGGTCTCGCGGTGTGCGAACGCACAATCTAGCAAAAAGCCCGCGAAGGTGGCGTGACGACCGGCGGGACGCGGCGACACGCCGCGGCCGGGAGGCTCGGCCCCCGTGATTTCCCCATTCATGCACGCGTGAGGGCCTGCACGGTCGCCGGCTGCCGACCAGCGATGTGTCGGGTGTTGACGCCCGGTGCGCGGCCAGCCGCAGCGCTATCAGCAGCACTCATATCGCCCACTGCGCTTCGATCAGTCGCAGCGCCGCCGCGATCGCCGGTTCGTCGCGCCGCTCGGCGAGCGTCACGAACGTCAGTTCGGTCGGCACCGTCACGGGCTCGACGATCGTCAGCGCATGCGCGTGCGCTTCGGCCAGCGCGGTCGAGTCGCGCGCGAGGGTCAATCCGATCCCCGATTTGACGAGGTCGAGCATCGATTGCTCCTGGTCGACCTCGGCCACCTTGAGCGGCTGCGCGCCGGCCTCCGCGAAGCGCCGCGACAGCAGCCGGTGGTGCGCGGACGCCGGCGGCGTCCAGATCCACGGCAGCGTGGCAAGCGCGCGCCAGTCGTGTGCGCGCTGCACGCGCTCCTTCCAGCCGGCCGGCGCGAGTACACGGTACTGGAAATGCGTGAGCGTGACGGTGTGGAACAGGGCGCCGTCGAGCGGATCGTCCTCGCCCGGCCGGCCGATGTAGTAGCCGACGTCGAGCGCCTGCGTGCGCACCTGTTCGATCACCCAGCCCGACATCCCGTGCCGCAGCGCCGTCTCGATCTGCGGATGGGTTTCGACGAGCGCGCGCAGGAAGCCGCCGAGCCGCAGGAAGCCCGGGTCGAGGATCGTGCCGATCCGCAGCCGGCCGCGCACCTCGTGCCGCAGCGCAGCGGCGGCACGCTGCACGTCGGCGGCCGCGGCGAGCGCACGTTCCGCATGCGGCAGCAGCGTCTGGCCGTCGCGCGTGAGCGCGAGGCCGCGCGATGTGCGTGTAAACAACGTGACGCCGAGCGTTTCCTGCAGATGCTTGATCTGCAGGCTGACCGCCGGCTGCGTCAGGTGCAGCTGCGCGGCGGCGCGCGTCAGGTTGCCTTCGCGCGCGACCGTCGCGAACGCGCGGAGCAGGGTGAGATCCATCGTCGTGATATGAGCGCAGCTTATAACGCAGTTCAGCATAACTCATTGGATCGGCGGCCGGCGGCCGGAGTACGCTTCATCGGTCGTGGCGCGGGGCCGCAAGCGCGGCTCGCGGCGCACTATGCTGAAAATGACGCGCGGCGTTGCGCCGCGTGACAGGAGACAAACCGTGACTACCCAACGCACGCTAGAAGGCGAATTCGATTACGTGATCGTCGGCGCGGGCACTGCGGGCTGCGTGCTCGCGAACCGCCTGACCGAGGATCCCGACATCCACGTGCTGCTGCTCGAAGCGGGCGGCAAGGACGACTATCACTGGATCCACATCCCGGTCGGCTATCTGTATTGCATCGGCAACCCGCGCACCGACTGGCTGTACAAGACGCAACCCGAAGCCGCGCTCAACGGCCGTGCGCTGTCGTATCCGCGCGGCCGGGTGCTCGGCGGCTGCTCGTCGATCAACGGAATGATCTACATGCGCGGCCAGCGCGAGGATTACGACAGCTGGGCGCAGGAAACCGGCGACGCCGGCTGGTCGTGGGACAGCGTGCTGCCGATCTTCAAGCGCAGCGAGGATCACCATGCGGGCGCGAGCGACGCGCACGGCGCGGGCGGCTACTGGCGTGTCGAGAAGCAGCGGCTGCGCTGGGAAATCCTCGAATCGTTCGCGCAGGCCGCGCAGCAGACAGGCATCCCGGCAACCGACGATTTCAACCGCGGCGACAATGCCGGGGTCGGCTATTTCGAGGTGAACCAGAAGCGCGGCGTGCGCTGGAATACGTCGAAGGCGTTCCTGCGGCCCGCGATGGCGCGCCCGAACCTGACCGTGATCACCGGCGCGCAGGCGCAGCGCGTGATCTTCGACGGGCGGCGCGCGGTCGGCGTCGAATACCACGGCGGCGGCACGGATTACGTCGCGCGGGCGCGTTCGGAGGTGCTGCTGACGTCCGGCGCGGTGAATTCGCCGCAGCTGCTCGAACTGTCGGGTATCGGTGATGGCCGGCGGCTGCAGGCGCTCGGCATCGACGTCGTGCAGGATCTGCCGGGCGTCGGCGAAAACCTGCAGGATCACCTGCAATTGCGGATGGCGTTTCGCGTCGAAGGCGTGCGCACGCTCAACACGCTGTCCGCGCACTGGTGGGGCAAGCTGATGATCGGCGCCGAATATGCGTTGCTGCAGCGCGGGCCGATGTCGATGGCGCCGTCGCAGCTCGGCGCGTTCGCAAAATCCGATCCCGACGATCCCGCGCTCACGCGCCCCGATCTCGAATACCACGTGCAGCCGTTGTCGCTCGAGCGCTTCGGCGAGCCGCTGCACAGCTTCAACGCGTTTACGGCGTCCGTGTGCCATCTGCGGCCGACGTCGCGCGGCAGCGTGCATATCGCGAGCGCCGATCCGGGCGCGGCGCCCGCGATCGCACCGAACTATCTGTCGACCGATCACGATCGCCACGTCGCCGCGAACGCGCTGCGGCTCACGCGCCGGATCGCGTCCGCGCCGGCGCTCGCGCGCTATCGGCCGGCGGAAATCCTGCCGGGCCTGCAGTATCGAAGCGAAGCCGAGCTGATCGAGGCGGCCGGCGCCGTCGGCACGACGATCTTCCATCCGGTCGGCACCTGCCGGATGGGGCGTGCCGACGATGAGCGCGCGGTGGTCGACAGCCGGCTGCGCGTACGTGGCGTCGCCGGGCTGCGAATCGTCGATGCATCGGTGATGCCGTTCATTACGTCGGGCAACACTAATTCGCCGACGCTGATGATCGCCGAGCGCGCGAGCGACATGATTCGTGCCGATCGCCGCGCGGCGCGCGAAGCGACGCCGGTGCGCACGGAGCAGGCGGTGACAGCCGCGTGACGGAACGCTGACACGCACGACGGCGGGCTGTCATGATGACGCCCGCTGATTCGATATGCGAAACAAACTGCTGTTGCAGCAGCGGTGCCGAGGGTGCCGATAGCAGCGAATACCGTCGGTTCGTCCCGCAAGATCCATGCAAGCCGTGCAGCCGCACGGCTTTTTTGTTGCATGCGTGCCGGGCCGTGCGGATGGTCAACGCACGATGATGCACGTGTCAAAAAAACAGCGTGCAAAACCGTGCACAGCCGCGTGCGACAGGGCGGCCAGCCCTATAAGTGCAAATCCCGATGATTGCACTGCACCAACGGCGAGACAATGTGGCGCAGTGTGCATACGCGTCGGCGCGGGAGACCACCCTCGAGGCGTAACACGGCGCCCGGGGCAGCCCGCTCATCCGCTGACCTGTTTCGCGGACGCTTCTCGCGAATCTTCCCGGTGCTTCGCCTGACTTCGTACGGAAGGGAACATGATTCTCGGCGACACGATTCTGGAAACACGCGGACTGACCAAGGAATTCAGGGGTTTCACGGCCGTCAACGGCGTGAACCTGCGTGTGCGTCGCGGTGCGATCCATGCGCTGATCGGACCGAACGGCGCGGGCAAGACCACCTGCTTCAACCTCCTCACCAAATTCCTGACGCCGACGGCCGGCCAGATCGTCTTCAACGGCATCGACATCACCGACGAGCGGCCCGCGCAGGTCGCGCGGCGCGGCATCATCCGCTCGTTCCAGATCTCGGCCGTCTTTCCGCACCTGACCGCGCTGCAGAACGTGCGCATCGGCCTGCAGCGCGCGCTCGGCACCGAATTCCATTTCTGGCGCAGCGAACGCACGCTGAAGCGGCTCGACGACCGCGCGATGGACCTGCTCACGCAGGTCGGCCTCACCGATTTCGCGCAGGTGCCGACCGTCGAGCTCGCGTACGGCCGCAAGCGCGCGCTGGAGATCGCGACCACGCTCGCGATGGAGCCCGAACTGATGCTGCTCGACGAGCCCACGCAGGGGATGGGCCACGAGGACGTCGATCGCGTGACCGCGCTGATCAAGAAGGTCGCGAGCGGGCGCACGATCCTGATGGTCGAGCACAACATGAACGTGATCGCGGGCATCTCCGACACGATCACCGTCCTGCAACGCGGCGAGGTGCTGGCCGAAGGCTCGTATGCGGAAGTGTCGAAGAATCCGCTCGTCATCGAGGCCTACATGGGCAGCGCCGACGCGGCGCTCGCGGGGGCGCACGCATGAAGCACAGCGAACGGGAGGAACGCGAATTGAGCGGCGTCGAAAGCGGTACGCCCGCGCTGGAGATCACGGGCCTGGAGGCCTGGTACGGGGAATCCCACATATTGCACGGTGTCGACCTGACGGTGCATCGCGGTGAAGTCGTCACGCTGCTCGGCCGCAACGGCGCGGGCCGCACGACGACGCTGCGCGCGATCATGGGCCTCACGGGCCGCCGCAGCGGGTCGATCAAGGTCGCGGGCAACGAGACGATCGGCCTCGCGACGCACCGCATCGCGCATTACGGCATCGGCTACTGCCCGGAGGAGCGCGGGATCTTCTCGAGCCTGTCGTGCGAGGAGAACCTGCTGCTGCCGCCGCTGATCGGGCCGCGCGAGCACGCGATGCCGATCGACGAGATCTACGCGATGTTCCCGAACCTCGCGTCGCGCCGGCAGAGCCAGGGCACGCGTCTGTCCGGCGGCGAGCAGCAGATGCTCGCGGTCGCGCGGATCCTGCGCACCGGCGCGAACCTGCTGCTGCTCGACGAGATCTCCGAAGGCCTCGCACCGGTGATCGTGCAGGCGCTCGCGCGGATGATCGTCGCGCTGAAGGCGCGCGGCTACACGATCGTGATGGTCGAACAGAATTTCCGGTTCGCCGCGCCGCTCGCCGACCGGTTCTACGTGATGGAGCACGGCAGCATCGTCGAGCATTTCCAGGCGGCCGAACTGGAAAGCAAGATGCCGACCCTGCACGACCTGCTCGGGGTGTGACGCCGCCCCGTTTCCCTTGCCGCTAGCCGTGGCGGCCCTCGAACAACCACAACGCATCAGAACAACAGGAGACGTCAATGAAAATGAAGACCCTCGCACAGGCCTGTCTCGCACTCGCGACCGCCGCGCTCACCGCCGGCGCCGCACACGCGGCGGATACCGTGAAGATCGGCTTCATCACCGACATGTCGGGGCTTTACGCGGATATCGACGGGCAGGGCGGCCTCGAGGCGATCCGCATGGCAGTGGCCGACTTCGGCGGCAAGGTGCTCGGCAAGCCGATCGAGGTCGTCTATGCCGATCACCAGAACAAGGCCGACATCGCCGCGTCGAAGGCGCGCGAATGGATGGACCGCGGCGGGCTCGACCTGCTGGTCGGCGGCACGAACTCGGCCACCGCGCTGTCGATGAACCAGGTCGCGGCCGAGAAGAAGAAGGTCTACATCAACATCGGCGCGGGCGCCGACACGCTGACCAACGAGCAGTGCACGCCGTACACGGTCCACTACGCGTACGACACGATGGCGCTCGCGAAGGGCACCGGTTCGGCGGTGGTGAAGCAGGGCGGCAAGTCGTGGTTCTTCCTGACGGCCGACTATGCATTCGGCAAGGCGCTCGAGAAGAACACGTCGGACGTCGTGAAGGCGAACGGCGGCCAGGTGCTCGGCGCGGTGCGCCACCCGCTGTCGGCATCGGATTTCTCGTCGTTCCTGCTGCAGGCGCAATCGTCGAAGGCGCAGATCCTCGGCCTCGCGAACGCGGGCGGCGACACGATCAACTCGATCAAGGCCGCGAAGGAATTCGGCATCACGAAGACGATGAAGCTCGCCGCGCTGCTGATGTTCATCGACGACGTGCACAGCCTCGGCCTCGAGACGACGCAGGGCCTGGTGCTGACCGACAGCTGGTACTGGAACCGCGATGCGGCGTCGCGCCAGTGGGCGCAGCGCTACTTCGGCAAGATGAAGAAGATGCCGTCGAGCCTGCAGGCGGCCGATTACTCGTCGGTGACGACCTACCTGAAGGCAGTCCAGGCCGCCGGTACGACCGACTCCGACAAGGTGATGGCCGAGCTGAAGAAGATCAAGATCAACGACTTCTACGCAAAGGGCTATATCCGCACGGACGGCAGCATGATCCACGACATGTACCTGATGGAAGTGAAGAAGCCGGCGGAATCGAAGGAGCCGTGGGATTACTACAAGGTGCTCGCGACGATTCCGGGCGAGCAGGCGTTCGGGACCAAGCAGGAAACGCGCTGCGCGTTGTGGAAGTAGGCAGGACGTAGCGGCGCGCGCGGGCGCGCCGCTCGGTGGCGGCCGCAGCGATGTGCCCGCTGCGCCGCCCGCGCACGCGTTGCATGAAGGTTGCGCGCGCAACGAAACTCATTCTGACGGCTAAGTCGATGGAAATCTTTGGCATTCCGTTGCCGGCGATGCTGAGCCAGTTGCTGCTCGGGCTCGTCAACGGCTCGTTCTATGCGATCCTGAGCCTCGGGCTCGCGGTGATCTTCGGGCTGCTCAACGTGATCAACTTCGCGCACGGCGCGCTGTTCATGCTGGGCGCGATGCTCGCGTGGATGGGCCTGTCGTATTTCGGGCTGCCGTACTGGGCGATGCTCGTGATCGCGCCGCTGCTGGTCGGTGCGTTCGGGATCCTGATCGAGCGCTCGATGCTGCGCTGGCTGTACAAGCTCGATCACCTGTACGGGCTGCTGCTCACGTTCGGGCTCACGCTGGTCGTCGAAGGCGTGTTCCGGTCGATCTACGGCTCGTCCGGCCAGCCGTACGACGTGCCGTCGCAGCTGTCCGGCGCCACCAACCTCGGCTTCATGTTCCTGCCGAACTACCGCGCGTGGGTGGTGGTCGCGTCGCTCGCGGTATGTCTCGCGACGTGGTTCGTGATCGAGAAGACGCGCCTCGGCGCGTACCTGCGGGCGGGCACCGAGAACCCGAAGCTCGTCGAGGCATTCGGCGTGAACGTGCCGATGATGATCACGCTCACCTACGGTTTCGGCGTCGCGCTCGCCGCGTTCGCGGGCGTGCTGGCCGCGCCGGTGATCCAGGTGTCGCCGCTGATGGGCCAGCCGATGATCATCACCGTGTTCGCGGTGGTCGTGATCGGCGGGATGGGCTCGATCCTCGGCTCGATCGTCACGGGCCTGCTGCTCGGCGTGATCGAGGGCTTCACGCGCGTGTTCTACCCCGAAGCGTCGGCCACGGTCGTGTTCGTGATCATGGCGATCGTGCTGCTGTTCCGCCCGGCGGGCCTCTTCGGCAAGGAAAAATGATGCAGAGAAAAGTGCTCTACGGCGTGCTGCTCGCCGCACTGCTCGCCGCGCCGTTCATCGGCGCGTATCCGGTGTTCGTGATGAAGGTGCTCACGTTCGCGCTGTTCGCGGCCGCGTTCAACCTGCTGATCGGCTATACGGGGCTGCTGTCGTTCGGCCATGCGATGTTCCTCGCGACCGCCGGCTATGCGACCGGTTATTCGATGCAGACGCTCGGTTTCACGCCGGAGCTCGGCGTGCTGGTCGGCACCGTTGCCGCGACGCTGCTCGGGCTCGTCGTCGGGCTGTTCGCGATCCGGCGGCATGGGATCTACTTCGCGATGATCACGCTCGCGTTCGCGCAGATGGTCTACTTCATCTACCTGCAGGCGCCGTTCACGCACGGCGAGGACGGGCTGCAGGGCGTGCCGCGCGGCCGCCTGTTCGGGCTGCTCGACCTGTCGAACGACGTCGCGCTGTACTACGTCGTGCTGGCCGTGGTGGTCGCCGCGTGCGCGTTCATCGTGCGGGTCGTGCATTCGCCGTTCGGCCAGGTGCTCGTCGCGATCAAGGAGAACGAAGCGCGCGCGATCTCGCTCGGCTACGACACCGACCGCTTCAAGCTGCTCGCGTTCATCCTGTCGGCGGGCATCGCGGGGCTGGCCGGCTCGCTGAAGGTGCTCGTGCTCGGCTTCGAGACGCTGTCGGACGCCTACTGGACGATGTCGGGCCTCGTCGTGCTGATGACGCTCGTCGGCGGGATGGGCACGCTGTTCGGGCCGCTGCTGGGCGCGGCGCTGATCGTCGCGCTGGAAGACCGGCTCGGCGACATCGGCGAATGGCTCGCGTCGACGACGGGCGTCGGGTGGTTCCATTCGCTCGGCGAATCGGCGACGATCGTCACCGGACTGATCTTCATCGCATGCGTGCTCGCGTTCCGGCGCGGCATCGTCGGTGAAATGGTCGCGCGGATCAAGCCGCTCAGGGCGTCCTGAATGCGTGCGGCGCGCGTCCCCGGGCGTTGATGCGAAGCACCATCCGGCATGCTCCGGAAGGGCGCAGGAGCGGGCTCGGGCCGGCGCCGTGCGGCAGACTAGTGCCCCATTTTCGTGCGGCGATGCACCATAGGGGTAAATGCTAAGTTGTCGTGGTGCTTAAGCCTCTTTAAGATTCACCCTAGTTCTGATGCACCGCGAAACGAATTTGCAGGTGGAGAACGAGGAGACAATCGAGGCACAAAGTGCCCGGACCCCAAAGCGCTGTTGGACGGAATCCAACAGCGCTTTTTCATTTGCGTGCACGGATTTGCGCTGTTGGTGCAGCGGCCTGCGCGGTGGCCGTATTCCGCGCTTGCGTTCGCACCGCGCTTCTTCCGCGCTTCGCCGCGTCCCCCCGTTTTCCAGATTCCCGTTTTCCCACGATTCGTTCGCCAACGATGCGCAGCCGTGCGCCGGCCGTTCGGGCTAACCCGGTTGGCGTGCGCAAAACGCGTCCGTTACACTCAGCTTTCGCCGACCGCGCGGTCGGGAAAATCGGTCGGCAGTTCTCCTACAAGCAGAATGCAGAAGAGGGAGTACGGTTGGATGAGCAGCGCAGGACGATGGATCGGGGCAGAAAGGGCGGCGGGTGCCGTTCGTTCGTCGTGGGGTTGGGCTGCTGTCGCCGCGGCCTTCCCGAGCCGTTCTGCGGCCTGTAGGCGCGTTCCGGCTTCATCGCCGGTCGTTGCGTGCGCATCCGTGTCGATATTCGCATCCGCATTCGCATGAGCGGCCGGTTTCCCGATCATGCGCCGCGCGCGGGCCTGGCCGCATCAGGCCGGATCGACGTGCCTTTCGTTGATCGTTGTGCATGCATCGATTGCGCGCACGATTCCGCCTTTCTCCGCTTTCTTCATCCAGACGACACCGCCGCTGCGCATCGTGACGGTCGAACGACCGTTTCGACCGCCGGCCGGTGCGTCCGCGCGTGGTGCCGTCCGGGTGCCGTTGAAGATGGGCTGTTTCACGGGAAAACGAGCGTAGACGCGGTATGGCGAGATAGTTAATTTATTAACTTGTTTGGGGACCGGGAGCCGCCCGAGCGACCCGAGGCTTTTTCGAGCAGCGTTTGGAGACAACGTAAATGAAGATGAATCGATGGATGGAGGCCGCGCTCGCCGCGGGCCTCGTGTGCGCGGCGGCAACGGCGTCGGCGCAGGTGAAGATCGGCGTGACGCTGTCGGCCACCGGGCCGGCCGCGTCGCTCGGGATTCCGGAAAAGAACACGATCGCGCTGCTGCCGAAGGAAATCGCCGGCAAGAGCGTGCAGTACATCGTGCTCGACGACGCATCCGACACGAGCCGCGCGGTGCAGAACGTGCGCAAGCTGATCGATGAAGATCACGTCGACGCGATCATCGGCTCGTCGGTCACGCCGAACTCGCTGGCAATGCTCGACCCCGTGTCGCAGGGCAAGACGCCGACGATCTCGCTCGCGGCGAGCGCCCAGATCATTTCGCCGATGGACGCGAAACGCGCATGGATGTTCAAGGTGCCGCAGAACGACCAGCTGATGGCCGACGCGATCGCCGGCTACATGGCGAAGCACGGCGTGAAGACGGTCGGCTTCATCGGTTTCGCCGATGCGTACGGCGACAGCTGGTACAAGACGTTCGATGCGGCGGCCGCGAAGAACGGGCTGAAGGTGGTATCGAACGAGCGCTACAACCGCACCGACGCGTCGGTGATGGGGCAGGTGCTGAAGCTGATGGGCTCGAATCCGGATGCGGTGCTGATCGCCGGCTCGGGCACGCCGGCGGCGCTGCCGGCGAAGACGCTGAAGGAGCGCGGCTACAAGGGCAAGGTGTACCAGACACACGGCGTCGCGAACAACGACTTCCTGCGCGTGTGCGGCAAGGATTGCGAAGGCGAGATCCTGCCCGCCGGCCCGGTGCTCGTGACCGACCAGCTGCCCGATTCGAACCCGGTGAAGAAGCCGGCGCTCGGCTACAAGGCCGCGTACGAGAAGGCGTACGGCGCGGGCTCGCTCGCGACGTTCGGCGGCCATGCGTGGGATGCCGGGCTGCTGCTGCAGCGTGCGATTCCGGAAGCGCTGAAGAAGGGCCAGCCGGGCACCGAGGCGTTCCGCGAGGCGCTGCGCGCGTCGATCGAGAACGTGAAGGACCTGCCGGTGTCGCACGGCGTGATCAACATGACGGCGACCGACCACAACGGCTTCGACACGCGTGCGCGTGTGATGGTGCAGATCGTCGACGGCAAGTGGAAGCTGCAGGCCGAGTAAGCATCACGTGAAACCGGCGTGCGCGGCGCGAATGGCGCCGTGCATGCCGTCGGCAGGGCGCCGGGCCCGACGGGCCGCGACCATGCCCATGTCGTGTGGAACCGCAGGGGCTCGCTGCATGGCGCCTGACGTGTCGATCTTGCGGCTCGTGCGCCCCGGCCGTTCCTGTCTTTCGTTTCACCGCAGCATTCTCGATACACGAAACGTATGGATCTCTCGATTGCAGCGATCCTCGCGCAAGACGGCATCACGACCGGCGCCATATATGCATTGCTGTCGCTGGCGCTCGTACTGGTGTTTTCCGTCACGCGGGTGATCTTCATTCCCCAGGGCGAATTCGTCGCCTACGGTGCGCTGACGCTTGCCGCGTTGCAGGCGCAGAAATTCCCCGCCACCTGCTGGCTGCTGTTCGTGATGGGCATCGCGTGCTTCCTGCTCGAAGTCGGCGGCCTGATCCGGCATCGCGAACGGCGCCATCAGCTCGGCCGCACGCTCGCGACACTCGGCAGCCGCTACATCCTGCTGCCGCTCGCCGTGTTCGCGATCACACGCAGCTTCGCCGTGCAGCCGCTGCCGATGCTCGCGCAGATCGCACTGACGCTCGCGATCGTCGTGCCGATGGGGCCGTTCGTCTACCGGCTCGTCTACCAGCCGATCGCGGAAGGCACGACGCTGCTGCTGCTGATCGTGTCGGTCGCCGTCCACTTCGCGATGGTCGGCCTGGGGCTCGTGATGTTCGGCGCGGAAGGCTCGCGCACCAACGGCTTCTCGGATGCGTCGCTGTCGATCGGCAGCATGACCGTGTCGGTGCAGAGCATCCTGGTCGTCGTGACGGCGCTCGTGCTGATCGGCGCGCTCTACGTGTACTTCGGCCGCACGATCGCCGGCAAGGCGCTGCGCGCGACGTCGGTGAACCGGCTCGGCGCGCGGCTCGTCGGCATCGGCACGACCGAGGCCGGGCGGCTCGCGTTCACGTTCGCGGCGGGGCTCGGCGTGCTGTCCGGGATCCTCGTCGGCCCGCTGACGACGATCTACTACGACTCTGGCTTCCTGATCGGCCTGAAGGGTTTCGTCGGCGCGATCATCGGCGGGCTCGTCAGCTATCCGCTCGCGGCCGCCGGCTCGCTGCTCGTCGGCGTGCTCGAATCGTATTCGTCGTTCTGGGCGAGCGCGTACAAGGAGGTGATCGTGTTCACGCTGATCATTCCGGTGCTGCTGTGGCGGAGCTTCGCCACGCCGCACGCGGAAGAGGAAGAGGAGTGACACGATGAAGACGATGGTACGCAACAAGACCTTCTGGGTGTTTCTCGTGGTGCTGTTCGCGCTGCCGGTGCTGCCCGGCGCGCTGCAGGTGCCGGAATACTGGATCACGCTGCTGAACTACATCGGCCTCTACGCGATCGTCGCGATCGGGCTCGTGCTGCTCACGGGCGTCGGCGGGATGACGAGCTTCGGGCAGGCCGCGTTCGTCGGCATCGGCGCGTATGCGACCGCGCTCCTGACGACGCGCTACGGCGTGTCACCGTGGCTTGCACTGATCGTCGGTGTCGTGCTGACGGCGCTCGTCGCGCTCGTGCTTGGCGCGGTCACGATGCGGCTGTCCGGCCACTTCCTGCCGCTCGGCACGATCGCGTGGGGCCTCGCGCTGTTCTACCTGTTCGGCAATCTCGAACTGCTCGGCAAGTACGACGGGATCAACGGGATTCCGGCGCTGAACCTGTTCGGCATCACGCTCGACAGCGGCCGCAGCCTGTATTTCCTGATCTGGGCCGTCGTGCTGGCGGCGATCGTGTCGGTGCAGAACCTGCTGAACAGCCGCCCGGGTCGCGCGATCCGTGCGCTGCGCGGCGGCGGCGTGATGGCCGAGGCGATGGGCGTGAACACCGCGTGGATGCGCGTCGTGATCTTCGTCTATGCGGCCGTGCTCGCGGCCATCTCGGGCTTCCTGTACGCACACCTGCAGCGTGCGGTGAACCCGACACCGTTCGGGCTGAACCACGGGATCGAGTTCCTGTTCATGGCCGTGGTCGGCGGCGTGTCGCACGTGTGGGGCGCCGTGCTCGGCGCGGCGATCCTGACCGTGCTGCAGGACTACCTGCAGACGCTGTTGCCGAAGCTGCTCGGTTCGGAAGGCAACTTCGAGATCATCGTGTTCGGCGTGCTGATGGTGCTGCTGCTGCAGTACGCCCGCCAGGGCGTATGGCCGTTCGTCGCCAGGCTGTTCCCGCGCGGGCCGCGTGCGCATGTACCCGAGCACGCCGACCCGTTGCCGCAACGCGCGAAGCCCGCGGCCGGCGAGCCGCTGCTCGTCGTCGACAACGCGCGCAAGCAGTTCGGCGGCCTCGTGGCCGTCAACGACGTCAGCTTCGACGTGAAAGCGGGGCAGATCATCGGGCTGATCGGCCCGAACGGCGCCGGCAAGTCGACCACGTTCAACCTCGTGACGGGCGTGCTGAAGCCGACGGGCGGCACGATCACGTTCCGTGGCGAGCGCATCGACGGGCTCACATCGCGCCAGATCGTCCGCCGCGGCATCGGCCGGACGTTCCAGCACGTGAAGCTGTTGCCGGCGATGACGGTGCTCGAGAACGTTGCGATCGGTGCGCACCTGCGCGGCCATACGGGCGTGTGGCGCAGCGTCGTGCGGCTCAATGCCCACGAGGAAGCGCAGTTGCTGGCCGAGGCTGCACAGCAGATCCGCCGCGTCGGGCTCGAAAAGCACATGTACGACGAAGCGGGCAGCCTCGCGCTGGGCCAGCAACGGATTCTCGAAATCGCGCGGGCGCTGTGCTGCGACCCGACGCTGCTGCTGCTCGACGAGCCGGCCGCCGGGCTGCGTTACCAGGAGAAGCAGCAACTCGCCGACCTGCTGCGGCGGCTGAAGGCGGAAGGCATGAGCGTGTTGCTCGTGGAACACGACATGGATTTCGTGATGAATCTCACCGACCGGCTGGTGGTGATGGAATTCGGCACGCGGATCGCGGAAGGGCTGCCGCAAGACGTGCAGCAGGATCCGGCGGTGCTCGAAGCGTATCTGGGCGGGGTGGAGTGATGACGGACACGACGATGCCGATTCTCGACGTGCGCGGGCTGGCGGTCCGGTACGGGAAGGTGGAGGCGCTGCACGGCGCGGCGATCAAGGTTGGTGCGGGACAGATCGTCAGCGTGATTGGGCCGAACGGGGCCGGCAAATCGACGCTGCTGAACGCGATCATGGGCGCGCTGCCGGTGACCGGGCATGCGTCGGGCGCGGTCGTGTATCGCGGTCACGATGTCGGTGCATTGCCGGTCGAGCAGCGCGTCGCACGCGGGATGTGCCTCGTGCCGGAAAAGCGCGAGCTGTTCAGCACGATGACGGTTGAGGACAACCTCGTGCTGGGCGCGTATCGACGCAAGCTGGCGGGTGAAGCGAACTTCCTCGACCAGCTCGATCACGTGTTCGCGCTGTTTCCGCGTTTGAAGGAGCGGCGCAGGCAGGCGGCCGGCACGCTGTCCGGCGGCGAGCGGCAGATGCTCGCGGTTGGCCGCGCGCTGATGGGCAAGCCCGACCTGCTGATGCTCGACGAGCCGAGCCTCGGGCTGGCGCCGCTGATCGTGAAGGAGATCTTTCATATCATCAGCGCGTTGCGCGGGACGGGCGTGGCGACGCTGCTGATCGAGCAGAATGCGCGGGCTGCGCTGCAGATCTCGGACTACGGCTACGTGCTGGAGACGGGCGAGTTTGCGCTGGAAGGGCCGGCGGCGGAACTCGCGCAGAATCCACGTGTGATCGAAACCTACCTCGGGTTAGCGAAGAAAACGGCTTGATCGGAGGCGCGGTGGGTGGGGAACGGGCGGCGTGTTTCACGTGAAACACGCCGCTTTTGTTTTTGGGTGGAGGTCTGACTCCCATGCATCGGCGGTTAACAGCCAGGGGATAAGTACCGGAGGAACAATCAAAAGCTCTGTGCAGTGGCGGTGGGGGAGGTATCTCAAGCGCAAATGGCGATCCGGTTTGTCGATCGGAGTTGGCTGCCACTCGTTCCACAGAATGATGATGTGCCGGGTCACAGGGGATAAGTGTCGAGCGTACCGACGGAAATTCTGTGAGGAAGGGGGCACAGGGTGTTCCGCCTAGGTATTGGGCGGGACACAGGCCTCGAACGGGTTATATGTTCCACGTGAAATTTCTCGACCCATTGATCCCTGCACAGGCGTAACGATGTGCGGCGGGCGGGCCGGATTATTCGCAGGCGTAGGCGCGGAACCACAGATTCATCGGTCCAACGCCGAAAAATCGTCGAAATGCACAGACCCTACCATTCGGACGGCATTCGGGTGAAAAGCGAACCCGCTATAATTCGCCCCATACATTTCTCTGATAGGTTCGTGCGCAGCCCTGCGTGCGGAATCCACCATGCTTTTTCCCACAGAATTTGACGTCATCGTCGTCGGTGGCGGTCATGCCGGCACCGAAGCCGCGCTGGCGTCCGCCCGCATGGGCGCAAAGACACTGCTGCTGACCCACAACATCGAAACGCTTGGGCAGATGAGCTGCAATCCGTCGATCGGCGGCATTGGCAAGGGCCATCTGGTCAAGGAAGTCGATGCGCTGGGCGGCGCAATGGCAGCCGCGACGGACGAGAGTGGTATCCAGTTCCGGATCCTCAATTCGTCGAAAGGGCCGGCCGTGCGCGCGACGCGTGCGCAGGCCGACCGTATCCTGTACAAGGCCGCGATCCGCCATCGGCTCGAGAACCAGCCGAACCTCTGGCTGTTCCAGCAGGCCGTCGACGACCTGATGGTCGAAGGCGACCGTGTGGTGGGTGCCGTCACACAGATCGGCATCCGCTTCCGCGCTCGCGCGGTCGTGCTGACCGCCGGGACGTTCCTTGACGGCAAGATCCACGTCGGCCTGAACAACTACACGGGCGGCCGCGCGGGCGATCCGGCGGCCGTGTCGCTGTCGTCGCGCCTGAAGGAGCTGAAGCTGCCGCAGGGCCGCCTGAAGACCGGTACGCCGCCGCGTATCGATGGCCGCTCGATCGATTTCTCGCAGCTGACCGAGCAGCCGGGCGATCTCGATCCGATTCCCGTCTTCTCGTTCCTGGGCCGCGCGGAGCAGCATCCGCAGCAACTGCCGTGCTGGGTCACGCACACGAACGAGCGCACGCACGACATCATTCGTGGCGGTCTCGACCGTTCGCCTATGTATACAGGCGTGATCGAGGGCGTCGGGCCGCGCTATTGCCCGTCGATCGAGGACAAGATTCACCGGTTCGCGTCGAAGGAATCGCACCAGATCTTCCTGGAGCCGGAAGGGCTGACGACCAACGAGTTCTACCCGAACGGGATCTCGACGAGCCTGCCGTTCGATGTCCAGCTCGAGCTCGTGCATTCGATGCGCGGCCTCGAGAACGCGCATATCCTGCGCCCCGGCTACGCGATCGAGTACGACTACTTCGATCCGCGTGCGCTGAAGGCGTCGCTCGAGACGAAGGCGATCAACGGGCTGTTCTTTGCGGGCCAGATCAACGGGACGACCGGCTATGAAGAAGCGGCCGCGCAGGGCCTGCTGGCCGGCCTCAATGCGGGCCGCTACGTGCAGGAGAAGGATGCGTGGTGCCCGCGCCGTGACCAGGCCTACCTTGGCGTGCTGGTAGACGATCTCGTGACGCGCGGCGTGGCCGAGCCGTACCGGATGTTCACGAGCCGCGCCGAGTATCGCCTGAGCCTGCGTGAAGACAATGCCGACATGCGTCTGACGGAGATCGGCCGCGAACTGGGCCTCGTCGACGACGCGCGCTGGGACGCATTCAGCCGGAAGCGCGACGCTGTTTCACGTGAAACCGAACGCCTGAAGTCGACGTGGGTCACGCCGAAGACGTTGCCGGCGGAAGAGGCGACCGCGCTCCTCGGCAAGGCGATCGACCACGAATACAGCCTCGCCGAGCTGCTGCGCCGCCCGGGTATCAGCTACGACGGGGTGTGTGGACTGAAGGGCGGCGAGTGCGGCCCCGCAGAGCCGCTGGCCGACGATCCGGTGATGCTCGAGCAGATCAAGGAGCAGGTCGAGATCGGCATCAAGTATCAGGGCTATATCGAGCGCCAGGCCTCCGAGATCGAACGCAACGACGCAAACGAGAATACGCGCCTGCCGGACGGTATCGATTACCGCGAAGTCCGCGGCCTGTCGTTCGAGGTGAGCCAGAAGCTCAACGAGTTCCGGCCGGAGACGATCGGGCAGGCATCGCGCATCTCGGGTGTCACGCCGGCAGCGATCTCGCTGCTGATGGTGCACCTGAAGCGCCGCGGCCTCGGGCGCCGTAATGGCAGTGCCGCAGAGGCAACGGAGCAGGGGGACGGCGCCGTCCCGACGCAACAATGACGGCGCGTCGCGCGCCGGCGGTTAATCGGGACGTACTGGAGCAGATGCTCGTCGAAGGCACGACGGCGCTCGACCTCACCCTGACGGATGCGCAACTCAACCAGCTGCTCGACTACGTCGCGCTGCTCGGCAAGTGGAACGCGGTCTACAACCTGACCGCGATCCGCGACCCGAAGCAGATGCTGATCCAGCACATCCTCGATTCGCTTTCCATCGTCCCGCATCTGCGCGGCCGTGCATCGGCCCGCGTGCTCGACGTCGGTTCGGGCGGCGGGTTGCCCGGTATCGTGCTGGCGATCGTCGAGCCGGATTGGCAGGTCACGCTGAACGATATCGTGCAGAAGAAGTCTGCCTTCCAGACTCAGATGCGCGCGGAGCTGAAGCTCGCGAACCTGTCGGTGGTCACCGGTCGGGTCGAATCGCTGCAGCCGGGTGTTGAAGTGCCGGAAAAATTCGACATGATCGTATCCCGCGCTTTCGCGGATCTGTCCGACTTCGTTAAACTTGCTCGACATCTGGTCGCGCCGGGCGGATCGATCTGGGCGATGAAGGGCGTCCATCCGGACGACGAGATTGCGCGATTGCCGGAAGGCAGCCGCGTGAAGCAGACGATACGGCTGGCGGTGCCGATGCTCGATGCCGAACGGCATCTGATCGAAGTGGCCGTCGACGAAGCGAATTGAAGGGCAGGCGCGCAGTAGCGCGCCGTTTGTTTGAAGGTAAAGGGAACACACCAACGATGGCAAAGATCTTCTGCGTTGCGAACCAGAAGGGGGGCGTCGGCAAGACGACGACATCGGTCAATCTCGCCGCAAGCCTTGCAGCGCAGGAGCAACGAGTCCTGCTGATCGATCTCGACCCGCAGGGTAACGCGACGATGGGCAGCGGGATCGACAAGGCTGCTTGCGAAGCGACCGTGTACGAGGTGCTGGTCGACGGCGTGTCGGTGACCGATGCGCGCATCCGTCCGGACGGCGTCACCTACGACGTGCTGCCCGCGAATCGCGAGCTGTCCGGTGCCGAGATCGAACTGATCAGCATCGACAACCGCGAGCGCCGGCTGAAGGCTGCGCTCGAGCGCGTGTCCGACGACTACGACTTCGTGCTGATCGACTGTCCGCCGACGCTGTCGCTGCTGACGCTGAACGGGCTGTGCGCGGCGCACGGCGTCGTGATTCCGATGCAGTGCGAGTACTTCGCACTGGAAGGGTTGTCGGACCTCGTCAACACGATCAAGCAGGTTCACGCGAACATGAACCGCGACCTGAAGATCATCGGCTTGCTGCGCGTGATGTTCGATCCGCGCATCACGCTGCAGCAGCAAGTCTCCGATCAACTGAAAGCGCACTTCGGCGACAAGGTGTTCGACGCGGTGATTCCGCGTAACGTGCGCCTGGCGGAAGCGCCGAGTTACGGGTTGCCGGGCGTCGTGTTCGACCGCAGCTCGCGCGGTGCGCAAGCGTATCTCCAGTTCGGTGCCGAAATGATCGACCGCGTTCGCGCGTTCGAGGTGTCGTGATCCGGACATGAGCGAAGCGAGGAAGAAAGACATGAACGCGGTACCAAAGAAGAAGGGCTTGGGACGTGGCCTCGAAGCGCTGCTCGGCGGCAGTGCCGATATCACCGAAGCGGTGAAGATCGAAGGGGCACCGAACACGCTCGCGCTCGGCAAGCTGCAGGCCGGCAAGTACCAGCCGCGTACGCGGATGGACGAAGGCAGCCTGCAGGAGCTCGCGGCAAGCATCCGCGCGCAGGGCGTGATGCAGCCGATCCTGGTACGGCCTATTTCATCAGACAAATACGAGATCATCGCGGGTGAGCGCCGTTTCCGTGCGGCGCGCCTGGCGGGCCTCGATGAAGTGCCGGTGCTCGTGAAGGACGTATCGGATCAGGCCGCCGCGGCGATGGCGCTGATCGAGAACATCCAGCGCGAGGATCTGAACCCGCTTGAAGAAGCGCACGGCATCCAGCGCCTGCTCGATGAGTTCGGTTTCACGCACGAACAGGCGGCCGAATCGGTCGGCCGTTCGCGCAGCGCGGTATCGAACCTGCTGCGCCTGCTGAACCTGGCTTCGCCGGTGCAGACGATGCTGCTGGCCGGTGATCTCGACATGGGGCATGCGCGCGCGCTGCTCGCCGTCGATGCGGCCACGCAGATCACGCTTGCCCATCAGGTCGTCAACAAGCGCATGTCGGTGCGCGAGACCGAAAAGCTCGTCACGCACACGACGAAGGAAGCGCCGGCGGTGAAGGCGCGCGCGAAGGACGACGGCGGTCGCGATACGCGCCGTCTCGAGGAGGAGTTGTCCGACCTGCTCGCGTCGACGGTGAAGATCAAGCTTGGCCGCCGCGGGCGAGGGCAGGTGACGATCGACTTCGGCAACCTCGACGCGCTCGAAGGCATTCTCGTGCGACTGCGCGGCAACGTCGCAACCGAAGAGTAAAGGGCGGCGCATGGCGGAGACGGACGCACCGGCGCCGCGCCGGTGGTTGGGGTGGCTTGCGCAGGAGCCCGTGCTATCGGTGCTCGTGCTTGGGCTGATCGTGCTGCAATGGGTGCGTCCGCAACCATTTTCGGTGTTGGCCGATCGCGTCGACTGGCAGACGGTCGCGACGCTCGCGGGCCTGCTGATGCTGACCAAGGCGCTCGAGTTGTCCGGCTGCCTGATGTGGCTCGCACACCGCATCGTGCATCACGTGCACTCCGAACGCGGGCTCGCGATGCTGCTCGTCGGGTTCGCCGCGTTGCTGTCGATGTGGCTCACCAACGACGTCGCGCTGTTCGTCGTCGTGCCGCTGATGGTATCGCTGCGTGCGCTGACGCCACTGCCGTTCCGGCGGCTCGTGATCGTCGTCGCGCTGGCCGTCAACGCAGGGTCCGTCGCGACGCCGCTCGGCAATCCCCAGAATCTTTTCCTGTGGCAATTGAGCGGCGTGTCGTTCGGCCGCTTCGTGGTCACGCTCGGGCCGCTCGCGATCGCGCTGATGGCGCTGCTGCTCGTGCTGACCGCGTGCGCGTTTCGTGCGAAACCGCTCGACCTGTCCGGCGACGTCGTCGCCATTCCCGTACAACGCCTGCACGCGCTGATCGCCGCAGTGCTGTTCGCGGCCTTCGTGCTGCTCGCTGATGCGCACCATCCGCTGCCGGGCCTGCTTGCCGTCGCGATCGTGCTGCTCGTCGCCAAACGTGACGCAGTCCTGAAGATCGACTGGCTGTTGCTGCTGATCTTCGTGCTGATGTTCGTCGTGCTGCGCAGCGCGGCTGCGCTGCCCGTCATCCATGACACGATTGCGCATGCGAATCTCGATTCACCGCTGCGCATCTTTGCGGCCGGTGCCGTGCTGTCACAGGGCATCAGCAACGTGCCGGCCGCGATCCTGCTGTCCGAGTTCACGCATGATTGGCGCGCGCTCGCGTTCGGCGTATCGGTCGGCGGATTCGGTTTCGCGATCGGCTCGCTTGCGAACCTGATCGCGGTGCGTCTCGCGAAGGAGCCGCGCATGTGGCTGCCGTTCCACCTGGTCTCGATTCCGTTCGCGCTCGCCAGCGCGGCACTCGGTGCGTGGCTGCTCGTTCATGGTTGAACGATGTGGTGCGTGTGGTACAGGCGTGCCATTCGGGCGGCGGGGAGGGTGCACAGCATTCGCGCTGGTGCGGGGTTGTTGATAAGTGCCGCAATCCACAGTCGATCGACTGTGGTGGCATGACAACTGATTGGATAATTCGTTGCGTCAGCATCAGTCCGGATTTCGCGCCTCCGGCGCGGCCGGGTGATCACAGTGTTTCGTCTGTTCGGGGTTTCGTGCTGAGCTCGGGCCCGGAGCCGCGTCACAGCGCGGGCTCCAGGTGGTGATCGTGCCGCCCCGACGGCACCCGCGCCGGGCATCGTTTCCTCGCCATTTCCTCGTCGCCGGATTTTTTCGAGCAAGAAATACCGGTGCAAAAAAGCGACCTTACAACTGTCATCGTACGTCGTCGAATCGCCCGTTTTTTCACATGATGAGGCGTCGTTTTACGCAGGTTTTTGTCGCGTCTAAAGCCTTGAATCACTTGCAACTATCGCTTACAATCGCCCGGATTTGTTAGCTAGGCACCCCTGAAAGCTTTCAGAAAGCTTGGGGCCGGGTTCAAGGATTTTGCGGAAGATTGCGATGGCGGGTCAGGCGCCGGACGACAGGCACGATGATCAGCGCACGCAACGCACCGCTTCAGCGGCCGGCGAGCGGCGCGAATTCGACGATGACTGGGACGCCGAGCAACAAGATAACAACATCGTTCCGCTCACGCGGGCAGACGCCGAAAAGCTGTTCGGCCCGAACGTGAGCAAGCCCTCGCGCGTGACCCCCTATAAGGTGGTATTCGCGCAAGTGGTTCTGTCCCTGGTTGCAACGCTGGCGTGGTGGCTGTTTTCAAAGTCGCCGGGCGCCGCTGCGCAATCCGCGTTTCTGGGCGGAGCGATCGGCTGGGTGCCCAGTGCGGTATTCGTGGCACGACTGAAGGCAGGTGGCTCGGCCACCGTGATGAGCTGGGTGATGGGCGAAGCCCTGAAGCTCGCTCTGACGATCGGGATGTTCACTGCAGTGGCGTTCGGCTGGTCCGGCGTGCACTGGGTGCCGTTCCTCGTCACGTACCTCGTCGTGCTGAAGACGTACTGGATCGCGCTGGCCTGGCGGTAAGGAACAAGCAGCGTGCGGTTTCGACAACGAACCGCACCAGCCCGTTCCCGCAATAGCGTGTTGCGGAACGGGCAAAACGATTTTCGACAATTTGGGTGGCATTAACGATATGGCAGCTAGCGAAGGCACGCGCGGTCCGGATCCGTCCGAGTACATTGCGCACCACTTGCAGAATTTCTCCACCTCGCATCAGACGTCGATTTTCGACATCCACGTCTGGAATCTCGACACGCTGTTCTGGTCGATCGTTTGCGGCATCGTGACGATCCTCCTGCTGCGTCTGGCCGCCCGCAAGGCGACGTCGGGCGTGCCGGGCCGTTTCCAGTGCGCGATCGAGATGCTCGTCGAGATGGTCGAAGACCAATCGAAGGCCATCGTTCACGGCAATCGTACCTTCATCGCTCCGCTCGCGCTCACGGTGTTCGTGTGGGTCGCGCTGATGAACTCCCTCGACTTCCTCCCGGTCGACCTGCCGGGCCGCGTGATCGGCCTGCTCGGTCTGTCGGACGTGATTTCCCACCATCGCATCGTCCCGACGGCCGACCTGAACGGCACGCTCGGCATCGCGCTCGGCGTGTTCGTCCTGATGATCTACTACAGCATCAAGATCAAGGGCGCGGGCGGCTTTGTGCATGAGCTGCTGTCGGCACCGTTTGGCGCCCACCCGCTGCTGTGGATCCCGAACCTCGCGCTCAACATCGTCGAATATCTCGCGAAGACCGTCTCTCTCGGTATGCGGCTGTTCGGCAACATGTACGCGGGTGAGCTGTTGTTCCTGTTGATCGCCCTGCTCGGCAGCATGTGGAGCTTCGGTGGCGACGCAACGTTCCTCGGCTTCGTTGGCCATGTGATCGCGGGTAGCGTCTGGGCAATCTTCCACATCCTGATTGTTCTGTTGCAGGCATTCATTTTCATGATGCTGACGCTGGTGTATCTCGGCCAGGCGCACGACAAGCACTAAGCGCGGCGTGCAAGAAAGAGTTTCCGTTTTAGTTTTTTAAATCTCAGTTCCAAGTCTTTTCACAAAGGAGTGATCATGCAAGCTTACATCGCCAACATCCAGGGTCTGACCGCCATCGGTATCGGCATCATCATCGGCCTGGGTGCAATCGGCGCCTGTATCGGTATCGCGCTGATGGGTGGTAAGTACATCGAAGCCTGCGCACGTCAGCCGGAACTCATCAACCCGCTGCAAACGAAGATGTTCCTGCTGGCTGGTCTGATCGACGCGGCATTCCTGATCGGCGTGGGTGTTGCAATGCTGTTCGCGTTCGCGAACCCGCTCCTGTCGAAGCTCGCAGGCTAAGGTTCCACGGAAATTTGCGTCCGGCGTGAGCCGGCGCAGGGCGGAACGGAGACTTGGGGCGCTGATCGAATGCAACTCGATGAGCGCCTTACCGTTTCATTTTTCCGGAATAGCAGATAAGGAAACACCGTGAATCTCAACGCAACTCTGTTTGCGCAAATGGTCGTGTTCCTGGTCCTCGCGTGGTTCACGATGAAATTCGTGTGGCCGCCGTTGATCAACGCCCTCGACGAACGTTCGAAGAAGATCGCCGACGGCCTCGCCGCCGCCGAGAAGGGCAAGGCAGAACTCGACGCAGCGCACAAGCGCGTGGACCAGGAACTCGCGCAGGCCCGCAATGACGGCCAGCAACGCATCGCCGACGCTGAAAAGCGTGCCCAGGCGGTCGCCGAGGAAATCAAGGCCAACGCCCAGGCTGAAGCCGCCCGCATCATCGCCCAGGCGAAGGCGGAAGCAGAACAGCAAATCGTGAAGGCGCGCGAAGCGCTGCGTGGTGAAGTCGCTACGCTGGCCGTGAAGGGCGCCGAGCAGATCCTGAAGCGCGAAGTCGATCAAACGGCCCACGCCCAACTGCTGAATCAACTGAAAGCCGAGCTCTGATCATGGCCGAACTTGCAACCATCGCCCGCCCTTACGCAGAAGCGCTGTTCCGCGTGGCCGAGGGCGGTGACATCGCCGCCTGGTCCACGCTCGTGCAAGAGCTGGCCCAGGTTGCGCGTCTGCCGGAAGTCCTGTCGGTCGCGTCGAGCCCGAAGGTGACGCGCACGCAAGTAGCCGAGTTGCTGCTTGCTGCGGTGAAGTCACCGCTCGGAGCTGGCGCCGAAGCGAAGAACTTCGTGCAGATGCTGGTCGACAATCATCGCATCGCGCTGCTGCCGGAAATCGCCGAGCAGTTCGAGGCGCTCAAGAACGAACGTGAAGGTGCAGCCGACGCCGAGATCGTGAGCGCGTTCCCGCTGAACGGCGCGGATCTCGAGAGTCTCGTCTCGGGCCTCGAACGCAAGTTCAAGCGCAAGCTGAAACCGACGGTCGCAGTCGATTCGTCGCTGATTGGCGGCGTGCGCGTGACGGTCGGCGACGAAGTGCTCGACACCTCGGTTCGCGCGCGCCTCGCATCGATGCAGGCTGCGTTGACCGCCTGAGCGCCACGCCGGCACGCAACAGAATTGACTATCAGGAGCGAATAATGCAACTCAATCCCTCTGAGATCAGCGAGCTGATCAAGAGCCGGATCCAGGGCCTTGAAGCGAGCGCAGACGTTCGCAACCAGGGCACCGTGATCTCCGTGACCGACGGTATCGTGCGTATCCACGGCCTGTCGGACGTGATGCAGGGCGAAATGCTCGAGTTTCCGGGCAACACGTTCGGCCTCGCGCTGAACCTCGAGCGCGACTCGGTCGGCGCGGTGATTCTCGGCGAATACGAACACATCTCGGAAGGCGACATCGTCAAGACGACGGGCCGCATTCTCGAAGTCCCGGTTGGTCCGGAACTCGTCGGCCGCGTGGTCGACGCGCTCGGCAACCCGATCGACGGCAAGGGCCCGGTCAACGCCAAGCTGACCGACGCGATCGAAAAGATCGCCCCGGGCGTGATCTGGCGTAAGTCGGTGTCGCAGCCGGTGCAGACGGGCATCAAGTCGATCGACGCAATGGTGCCGATCGGCCGTGGCCAGCGTGAGCTGATCATCGGCGACCGTCAGTGCGGCAAGACCGCGGTGGCGCTCGACGCGATCATCAACCAGAAGGGCAAGGACCTGATCTGTATCTACGTCGCGATCGGCCAGAAGGCTTCGTCGATCATGAACGTGGTTCGCAAGCTCGAAGAAACGGGCGCGATGGAATACACGATCGTCGTCGCCGCTTCGGCTTCGGATTCGGCAGCGATGCAGTACCTCGCACCGTACGCCGGCTGCACGATGGGCGAATACTTCCGCGACCGCGGCCAAGATGCGCTGATCATCTATGACGACTTGACCAAGCAGGCTTGGGCATACCGTCAGATCTCGCTGCTGCTGCGCCGCCCGCCGGGCCGTGAAGCGTACCCGGGCGACGTGTTCTATCTCCACTCGCGTCTGCTCGAGCGTGCTGCTCGCGTGTCGGAAGAGTACGTCGAGAAGTTCACGAACGGCGAAGTGAAGGGCAAGAGCGGCTCGCTGACGGCACTGCCGGTCATCGAAACGCAGGCTGGCGACGTGACCGCGTTCGTTCCGACGAACGTGATCTCGATTACCGACGGCCAGATCTTCCTGGAAACCGACCTGTTCAACGCAGGCATCCGCCCGGCAATCAACGCCGGCGTGTCGGTGTCGCGAGTTGGTGGCGCCGCTCAGACGAAGGTCGTGAAGAAGCTGTCGGGCGGTATCCGTACCGACCTCGCGCAGTATCGTGAACTGGCGGCATTCGCGCAGTTCGCATCGGACCTCGACGAAGCGACCCGCAAGCAGCTCGAGCGCGGCCGCCGCGTGACGGAACTGCTGAAGCAGCCGCAGTACCAGCCGCTGCAGGTGTGGGAACTGGCCGTGTCGCTGTACGCCGCAAACAACGGCTACCTCGACGACCTCGACGTCAAGCAAGTGCTGTCGTTCGAGAAGGGCCTGCGCGAAAACCTGAAGACCAGCCACGCTGACCTCATCAAGCGCATCGAAGACACCAAGGATCTCTCGAAGGACGACGAAGGCGCACTGCGCTCGGCGATCGAATCCTTCAAGAAGTCCGGTGCCTATTGATCCGCGAGTGACACACTGAGGCCGCGCGGGTGCTGATGCGCCCGCGCCGCTTCGGTCAAGGAGCAAGCTATGGCTGGAATGAAGGAAATTCGCGGCAAGATCAAGAGCGTGCAGAACACGCGCAAGATCACGAAGGCGATGGAAATGGTGGCCGCATCGAAGATGCGCCGCGCGCAGGAACGCATGCGCGCCGCTCGTCCGTATGCGGACAAGGTCCGTGCCATCGCCGCGCACATGAGCCGCGCGAACCCGGAGTACCGCCACCCGTTCATGGTGGCGAACGAAGGCGCGCAGACGGCCGGCATCATCCTTGTCACGACGGACAAGGGTCTGTGCGGCGGTCTGAACACCAACGTGCTGCGTGCGACGGTGCAGAAGTTCAAGGAGCTGGAAGAGAAGGGCCAGAAGGTCGAAGCCACCGCGATCGGTAGCAAGGGCCTCGGGTTCCTGAACCGCTTCGGCGCGAAGGTGATGTCGCAGGTCGTGCACCTCGGCGACACCCCGCATCTGGACAAGCTGATCGGCGCCGTGAAGACGCAGCTCGACCTGTACTCGGAAGGCAAGCTGTCGGCGGTTTATATCGCTTACACGCGCTTCGTCAACACGATGAAGCAGGAAGCCGTGATCGAGCAGCTGCTGCCGCTGTCGTCGGAACACTTCGAAGCCGATGATGGTACGCCGGCCACGTCGTGGGACTACATCTACGAGCCGGACGCGCAGGCAGTCGTCGACGAACTGCTCGTGCGTTACGTCGAGGCGCTGGTGTACCAGGCCGTCGCGGAAAACATGGCGTCCGAGCAATCGGCGCGCATGGTCGCGATGAAGGCCGCGTCCGACAACGCGAAGACGGTGATCAGCGAACTGCAGCTCGTATACAACAAGAGCCGTCAGGCCGCGATCACGAAAGAACTGTCGGAGATCGTCGGCGGCGCAGCCGCTGTTTAAGCGCGCGCCCGGGACGACAACTGCGCCTTTGCGCGAGTAAAGAATCAGGTATTTAAAGGAAAAGCGATGAGTACTGCTGCTTTGGTAGAAGGCAAGATCGTACAGTGCATCGGCGCCGTTATCGACGTGGAATTCCCGCGCGACAGCATGCCGAAGATCTACGACGCGCTCATTCTCGATGGCTCGGAACTGACGCTCGAAGTCCAGCAGCAGCTGGGCGACGGCGTTGTCCGTACCATCTGTCTGGGTGCATCCGACGGCCTGCGCCGCGGCCTGACCGTGAAGAACACGGCAAAGCCGATCTCGGTGCCGGTTGGCAAGCCGACCCTCGGCCGAATCATGGACGTGCTTGGCCGTCCGATCGACGAAGCCGGCCCGATCGAAAGCGACGTGACGCGTTCGATCCACCAGAAGGCTCCGGCGTTCGACGAACTGTCGCCGTCGACCGAACTGCTCGAAACGGGTATCAAGGTCATCGACCTGATCTGCCCGTTCGCAAAGGGCGGCAAGGTTGGCCTGTTCGGCGGTGCTGGCGTGGGCAAGACCGTCAACATGATGGAGCTCATCAACAACATCGCGAAGGAGCACGGCGGTTACTCCGTGTTCGCGGGCGTGGGCGAGCGTACCCGTGAAGGGAACGACTTCTACCACGAAATGAAGGACTCGAACGTTCTCGACAAGGTCGCGCTGGTGTACGGCCAGATGAACGAGCCGCCGGGCAACCGTCTGCGCGTCGCGCTGACCGGCCTGACGATGGCCGAGCACTTCCGTGACGAAGGCCTCGACGTGCTGTTCTTCGTCGACAACATCTACCGTTTCACGCTGGCCGGTACCGAAGTGTCGGCACTGCTCGGCCGTATGCCGTCGGCAGTGGGCTATCAGCCGACGCTGGCTGAAGAAATGGGCAAGCTGCAAGAGCGCATCACGTCGACCAAGAAGGGCTCGATTACGTCGGTCCAGGCCGTGTACGTCCCTGCGGATGACTTGACCGACCCGTCGCCGGCTACGACCTTCGGCCACCTGGACGCAACCGTCGTTCTGTCGCGTGACATCGCTTCGCTGGGTATCTACCCGGCGGTCGACCCGCTCGACTCGACGTCGCGCCAGATCGACCCGAACGTGATCGGTGAAGAGCACTACTCGATCACCCGTCGCGTTCAGCAGACGCTGCAGCGCTACAAGGAACTGCGCGACATCATCGCGATTCTGGGCATGGACGAACTGTCGCCGGAAGACAAGCTGTCGGTCGCGCGCGCGCGTAAGATCCAGCGTTTCCTGTCGCAGCCGTTCCACGTTGCTGAAGTGTTCACGGGCTCGCCGGGCAAGTACGTGCCGCTGAAGGAAACGATCCGCGGCTTCAAGATGATCGTCGACGGCGAGTGCGACCACCTGCCGGAACAGGCGTTCTACATGGTCGGCACGATCGACGAAGCCTTCGAAAAGGCCAAGAAGATCTCGTAAGGGTCGGGCGTAACGCAGCGGGTGCCGTTGGCCGTTGATTCTCCTATAGCACTGGCGATAGGGGACACGGCACCCACGCAATATGCTCAATCCGCCGTGCATGGGATCGAAGTGGGCGTTTTAGCGCCCGCTCCGATCGACAGGAGTCGATATGGCAACCATCAAAGTAGACGTCGTCAGCGCGGAAGAGCAGATCTTCTCGGGCGAGGCGAAATTCGTCGCGCTGCCGGGCGAAACGGGTGAGCTGGGCATTCTGCCGGGCCACACGCCGCTGATCACGCGGATTCGTCCGGGTGCGGTGCGCATCGAAGTCGAGGGCGGCAACGACGAATTCGTGTTCGTCGCGGGCGGCATTCTCGAAGTGCAGCCGGGCGCCGTGACGGTGCTCGCCGATACCGCGATCCGCGGCAAGGACCTCGACGCGGCGAAAGCCGAGGAAGCACGCAAGCGTGCCGAGGAAACGCTGCAGAACGCGAAGTCGGATCTCGACCTCGCGAAGGCGCAATCCGAGCTCGCGACCGCGATGGCGCAGCTCGAGGCGATCCAGCGTCTGGCGAAGATTCGCAGCCGGCACTGAGCCGCGCCGCGTATCCCGCGAAAGAAAGCAGCCTTCGGGCTGCTTTTTTTTCGTCCGTCGTGTTCGTCTGATTTTTGCGGGCCGGATCATTCCGTCCGGTCGTGCTATTTCATCCGTTCGCCGTGATTTGCTGTCAGAGTATCGTCAGCCGCGCGCGTCATCATCCGGGTTGAGGCCATTCGTCGCGAGTGCGCGGCGGAGGCGGGCGCAGGAAGCGCGCAGGCCGATCAGACAAAAAGGACGGAGACATTCATGGCAGCAGACCTTGGCGTGGGCGCGCTGATCGCGCCCGAAAACGGCTTGTCGTACGTGCGCGGCACGACCGATGTGCCGCTCTCCGAAGCGACGATCGGCCGGTTCCTGCTCGACACGGCCGGGCGCTTTCCCGATCGTCCGGCCGTCGTGTTCCGCGAGCAGCAGGTGCGCTGGACCTGGCGCGAGTTCGCGAACGAGGTCGACGTGCTGGCCGCGGGCCTGGCCGCGCTCGGCATCGTGAAGGGCGATCGCGTCGGCATCTGGTCGCCGAACCGCAGCGAATGGCTGCTCACGCAGTTCGCGACCGCGCGGATCGGCGCGGTGCTCGTCAACATCAATCCGGCCTACCGGCTGTTGGAGCTCGAATACGCGCTGAACAAGGTCGGCTGCAAGGCCGTGATCGCCGCCGAGCGCTTCAAGACGTCCGCGTACGTCGAGATGCTGCAGACCATCGCGCCGGAGCTCGCGACCGCGACGCCGGGCGATCTCCATGCAGCGCGCGTGCCGAGCCTGCGCACGGTCGTGTCGATGGGCGACGTCGCGCCGGCCGGCATGTTCCGCTTCGCGGACCTGATGGCGCGCGGCCGCCAGGCCGTCGATCCCGCATTGCTCGATGCGATCGGCGCGACGCTCTCGGCCGGCGAGCCGATCAACATCCAGTTCACCAGCGGCACGACCGGCAGCCCGAAGGGCGCGACGCTCACCCACCGCAACGTCGTCAACAACGGGCGCTCGATCGCGACAGCGATGCGTTTCACCGAGCAGGACACGCTGTGCATCCCGGTGCCGCTGTATCACTGCTTCGGGATGGTGCTCGCGGTGCTCGCATGCGTGTCGAAGGGCGCGACGATGGTGTTCCCCGGCGAAGCGTTCGACCCGGTCGCGACGCTCGCGGCGGTGGCCGACGAGCGTTGCACCGCGCTGCACGGCGTGCCGACGATGTTCATCGCCGAGCTCGATCACCCCGAGTTCGCGAAATTCGACCTGTCGACGCTGCGCACCGGGATCATGGCCGGCTCGCCGTGCCCGATCGAGACGATGAAGCGCGTCGTGTCGCAGATGCACCTGTCGGAGATCACGATCGCGTACGGGATGACGGAAACGAGCCCCGTGTCGTTCCAGAGCTCGACCGACGATCCGCTTGAGAAGCGCACGACGACGGTCGGACGCATCCAGCCGCATCTGGAAGTGAAGATCGTCGATCCGAGCGGCGCCATCGTGCCGGTCGGCGTGACGGGCGAGCTGTGCACGAAGGGCTATTCGGTGATGCTCGGCTACTGGGACGACGACGCCAAGACGCGCGAGGTGCTGGTGGACGGCTGGATGCATACGGGCGACCTCGCGACGCTCGATGCGGACGGCTACTGCAACATCGTCGGCCGGCTGAAGGACATGGTGATTCGCGGCGGCGAGAACGTCTATCCGCGCGAGATCGAGGAATTCCTGTTTCGGCATCCGAAGATTCAGAGCGCGCAGGTATTCGGCGTGCCCGATGCGAAGTACGGCGAGGAGCTGTGCGCGTGGATCGTGCTGCGCGCGGACGAGCAGATGACGGAGGACGACGTGCGTGCGTTCTGCAACGGGCAGATCGCGCACTACAAGATCCCGCGCTACATTCGCTTCGTCGACGAGCTGCCGATGACGGTCACGGGCAAGGTGCAGAAGTTCGTGATGCGCGACCGGATGATCGAGGAGCTGAAGCTCGACGTGCAGAAGACCGCCTAGCGCGGCATGAAGGCGGGAAAAACGCGGCGGCCTGCGGGCCGTTGCGTTTTCGATGGACGAAAAAAAGCGGGCTTATTAGCCCGCTAAAAACCACACGCTACGGGGTTAGCGCGAGGAGACCAAAGATGAAACCGAGTCCGGCGGGGGGGCCGGAAACGACTCCAACAGGGATGCCCCTCGGAAGGGCTTCGGTACGTGACCGACTGGCTCGCAGCGCTTCGCGTCCGCTCACACTTGGCACACGAGACCGCATCCGTGTTGAAACCGTTGAGGCCATTGTGGGCGAATTAATGACCCGTCGCGGTAACAAAGTGTTTCAGGTTGTAACGCCCGCCAGATAAGGCTTTCCGGGATTTTTTGCTGTTTTTGAGGGGTCGAAAAAGGTCATTTTTACCCATATTTTCCGCAGCGTTTTCAGCACATGCGCACGATGCGTTTTTCATGCGTATCAGGCGCGACGAATTGCCGATTTGCACGCGAGAAAATGCGCCGTCCGGCCGATACCGCGCATGACGATTCATTCGTCAGAAAGATTTTGAAACGTGATTGGCAGGCGCGGAAGTCGGCCGTTCGGCCAATTCGGTGGCTTCGCGCCGATTTTCCGGGCGTCGGCACGCTGCAGCGAAGTGTAACGGCGATGATGGGGCCACCGCCGCGCAGCGACTTTTGCAGGCGGCTGATGCGCGGTCGGTGCCCGCTATCGGCCGCCACGCACGAGCCTGCTTACTTCAGCCATTTATCCGAAATCGCCTGGTATTCGCCGGTCGACAGCGCGAGATGCAGCCACTGATCGACGTACTGCTGGAACGCGACGTCGCCGCGCGGCACCATGTACGCCTTCTCGCCGAACTGGAACGGCTTGTCCGGATGCACCGAGCACAGGCCCGGATTCAGCTTTTGCTGCAGCAGCGTCTCGGATGCATCCGTCACCATCACGTCCGCCTTGCCGGCGAGGATCTGCTTGAAGATCGTTACGTTGTCCGGATAGACGGTGAGGTTCGCGTGCGTGAAATACTGCTTCGCGAAACGCTCGTTGGTGCCGCCCGGGTTCACGATCACGCGCGTTTCCGGCCGGTCGATCTGCGCGACGGTCTGGTATTTGTCGACGTCCGCGCAGCGCACGATCGGCGTCTTGCCGTCGACCACGTACGGCTGCGTGAAGAACACGCGCTTCTGGCGCTCGAGCGTCGTCGACACGCCACCCACCGCGATGTCGCATTTCGCGACGAAGTCGCCGGTCAGGTTCGGCCAGCTCGTCTTCACGTAGTCGGTCTTCACGCCGAGCGACTTCGCGAGCGATTCGGCCATGTCGATGTCGATGCCCTCGAAGCGGCCGTCCGCGCGGTAGTACGAATACGGCCTGTAGTCGCCCGTCGTGCACACGCGCAGCGTGCCGCGCGCGAGCACGTCGTCGAGCCGCGAGCCGGCGCCCGGTGCGGCGGCAGCGGCGAGCGCGCCGGTCTGCGCGTGCGCGGCGGCGCAGCAAAGCAGCGCGGTGGCGGCGAGCGTGGCGAGTGTCTTCATCGGTCTCCTCCTTCGTTTCGTTCGATATGAGCGTCCGATCATAACGGAGCCATCGCGCGCGTCATATGGCCGCCATCGCGTCGGCATGCGCAGCGTGAGGGCGGCTGTCCGGTAAAATGCCGCTTTGCCCTCGCATCGTCGCTCCTACCGTGGCCCATACCCTGCTCAACGACACCTTCCTGCGTGCGCTTCTGCGCGAGCCGACCGACTACACGCCGATCTGGCTGATGCGCCAGGCCGGCCGCTACCTGCCCGAATACAACGCGACGCGCGCCCGCGCCGGCAGCTTCCTCGGTCTCGCGAAGCATCCCGACTACGCGACCGAAGTGACGCTGCAGCCGCTCGAGCGCTTTCCGCTCGACGCCGCGATCCTGTTCTCGGACATCCTGACGATTCCGGACGCGATGGGGCTCGGCCTCGACTTCCAGGTGGGCGAAGGGCCGAAGTTCGCGCATCCGGTGCGTACCGAGGCCGACGTCGCGAAGCTCGCGGTGCCGGACATCGAGGAAACGCTCGGCTACGTGACGGGCGCCGTGCGCGAGATCCGTCGCGCGCTCACCGACGGCCAGGGCCGCCAGCGTGTGCCGCTGATCGGCTTTTCGGGCAGCCCGTGGACGCTCGCGTGCTACATGGTCGAAGGCGGCGGGTCGGACGACTTCCGCACGGTAAAGTCGATGGCGTATTCGCGCCCCGACCTGATGCACCGGATCCTCGACGTGAACGCGCAGGCGGTGGCCGCGTACCTGAACGCGCAGATCGAAGCGGGCGCGCAGGCCGTGATGATCTTCGATACGTGGGGCGGTGCGCTGGCGGACGGCGCGTACCAGCGCTTCTCGCTGGACTACATCCGCCGCGTGGTCTCGCAGCTCAAGCGCGAGCACGACGGCGAGCGCGTGCCGGTGATCACGTTCACGAAGGGCGGCGGGCTGTGGCTCGAGGAGATCGCGGCGACCGGCGTCGACGCGGTGGGGCTCGACTGGACGGTCAACCTCGGCCAGGCGCGCGAGCGCGTTGCGGGCAAGGTCGCGCTGCAGGGCAACCTCGACCCGACGATCCTGTTTGCGCCGCCGGCCGCGGTGCGCGAGCAGGCGCGTGCGGTGCTCGACAGCTATGGCAACCATCCGGGCCACGTATTCAACCTCGGGCACGGCATTTCGCAATTCACGTCGCCCGATCACGTCGCCGAACTCGTCGACGAAGTGCATCGCCACAGCCGCGCGATCCGTAGCGGAGCCGCCGGCTGAACGCAAGCGCTGTCATGCTGCACTGCCGCGTGACAGCGTTTCGCTATTGGCACTAAACAGGGCGCAACCCCGCACCGGTTGCCGATTCAGTGCTTGTCAAGACTTGACTTATACACATTTTCCACGTTGCAGCGCGGTAGAGCCCTGTATCGGTCAATCTGTCTCGCTATGGTTCGGTAATTTGAATAGCAGCCTTATGGCATAAGGCTCCGCGGGGCACCGTAGCAAGCGGTGAAAATCAGCGGAAAGCGCGGCCCCGCGCGCGTTGCGGCCATCGAGCGGCGAGTTCTCAACAAAGTTATCCACAGGCTGGGCAGGGTATACGGCGATTCCTAATGCGAATCCAAAACTTAGCGCCGAAACTGAAGTTTTACTTTAAGTTCGCTGCCCCGAGGCGGGCGCGGATGTCGGCCGTCCATGCCCATGCGGCGCATCCCGCCACCGGAGCGCCGGGATGAGCGGCACCTATCTGCGCGTCGCGCTCGACCATCCGCTCGCCACCCTGTTCGATTACCGCTGCGACGCGCAACCGGCGCCCGGGCCCGGCACGCTCGTGCAGGTGCCGTTCGGCAAGCGGCAGGCCGTCGGGCTCGTCTGCGAAGTGACGACTCACACTGACGTGCCGCCGTCGCGGCTGCGTACGGTCGACGCAATCTGCACCGACCTGCCGCCGTTGTCGCCGGACTGGCTCGCGCTCGTGTCGTTCGCCGCGGATTATTACCAGCGCGGGCGTGGCGAGGTCGCGTTGCCGGCGCTGCCGCAGGCGCTGCGCGATGCCGGGCGCTGGGGGCGGCTGCTCGCGCCGGAGGTGCGTTACCGGCCGACGGAAGCGGGCCGCGCGGCGCTGCCCGATGCATTGCCCGCGCGCGGTGCCGCGTTGCGTCGGCTCGCGCAGGCGCTGGTCGACAGCGGCTCGCTGGCGCTGCCCGAGGCGCGCGCACTGCACCCGAAGGCGGCGGCCACGCTCGACGACTGGGCGGCGCGCGGCTGGGTCGACGTCGAGGAGATCGGCTGGGCCGATGCGCCTGTGCCCAAAGCTGTGGATAACCTGTTGGCAGCCGGTGGACGAACTGTGCCGCCGGCGCTCACGGACCAGCAGGCCGAGGCGCTCGACGCGATCCGCGCCGCGCAGGGCTTCGCGCCGTTCCTGCTGCACGGCGTGACGGGCAGCGGCAAGACCGAGGTCTATCTGCATGCGCTCGCGTCGCTGCTCGACGCGCGACCGGATGCGCAGGCGCTCGTGCTCGTTCCCGAAATCAACCTGACGCCGCAGTTCGAGGCCGCGTTTCGCGCGCGCTTCGCGGGGGCGCTCGCCGACGACGCGATCGTCACACTGCACAGCGGGCTCGCCGAGGGCGAGCGTGCGCGCAACTGGCTCGCCGCGCATACGGGCCGCGCGCGGATCGTGCTCGGTACGCGCCTCGCGGTGCTCGCGTCGATGCCGACGCTCGCGCTGATCGTCGTCGATGAAGAGCACGAGCCCGCGTACAAGCAGCAGGAAGGGCTGCGCTATTCGGCGCGCGACCTCGCCGTGTGGCGGGCGAAGCAGCTCGGCATCACGGTCGTGCTCGGTTCGGCGACGCCGTCGCTCGAAAGCTGGTGGCAGGCCGAGCAGGGCCGTTACACGCGGCTCACGCTGTCGCGCCGCGCGGTGGCCGACGCGACGCTGCCGACCGTGCGGCTGATCGATCTCGAAGAGGAACGGCGGCGCGGGCGCGCGTCGATGGGCGGGCTGTCCGGGCCGCTCGTCGCGGCGCTGAAGGCGCGGCTCGAGCGCGGCGAACAGAGCCTCGTGTTCCTGAACCGGCGCGGTTATGCGCCGCAGCTCGCGTGCGACGCCTGCGGCTGGGTCGCCGGCTGCCCGCGCTGCAGCGCGTACGTCGTGCTGCACAAGCCCGAGCACGCGTTGCGCTGCCATCACTGCGGCTGGGAATCGCGCATTCCGCGGTCGTGTCCCGAGTGCGGGAACGTGGACATCGCGCCGCTCGGGCGCGGCACGCAGCGCATCGAGGAGGCGCTCGCCGAGGCCGTGCCGGGCGCGCGCGTGCTGCGGATCGACGCGGACAGCACGCGCCGCAAGGGCAGCGCGCAGGCGCTCTTTTCCGATGTGCATGCGGGTGAGGTCGACATCCTCGTCGGCACGCAGATGATCGCGAAGGGGCACGACTTCCAGCGCGTGTCGCTCGTCGGCGTGCTCAATGCCGATACCGCGCTGTTCTCGCACGACTTCCGCGCGAGCGAACGGCTGTTCGCGCAGCTGATGCAGGTGAGCGGCCGCGCGGGGCGCGCCGGGCTGCCGGGCGAAGTGCTCGTGCAGACGCGTTACCCGCGCCACGCGCTGTACCACGCGCTCGGGCGGCAGGACTACGTCGGCTTCGCGAATTCGACGCTCGGCGAGCGCCGCGACGCGCACCTGCCGCCGTTCGTCTACCAGGCGCTGCTACGCGCCGAAGGGCGCACGCTGGACGCTGCGCTCGCGTTCCTGCTGCAAGCCGCGGCCGCGTTGCCGGGGCTGCCGGGCGCCGATCGCGTGACCGTCTACGACGCGGTGCCGATGACGATCGTCAAGGTCGCGAACGTGCATCGCGCGCAGTTGCTGCTCGAAAGTGCATCGCGGGCGGCGCTGCAGCATGCGCTGCGCGCATGGCAGCCGGAGCTGCGCGCGTTGAAAGGCGTGTTGCGGTGGAGCGTCGAGGTCGATCCGCTGGATATCTGAGCGGCGCGGCATGCGGCTGCCGGGCCGCGTGCCGCTGCGTTGCACCCCCGGCCACCGGGCCGGGTACCCCTGAATCGTCTCTTGCCGCCCGGCCGCGCCCGGGCGTCCCGCCTTCCGCCGCACCCAGTGCAACCCGTTTTCGTCCGCCGCGACCCGCGCGGAAGGTTGCGCACGCCCGTCAAACCGGCCCGCTCAGGGAAAACACCGATCCTCCGACCACGGGCAACTCCTAGGTTGCAACCGCATAAGTGGCTGATTATATTGAGTAACCTCTGGGTGCAACCTGTCTCGTAATTTGGTTGCACCTTTTTATTGCGTGCCGTAGGATTTCGCGCATCCTCTCACACCACATTGCCGGGCTCGCACCGGCGCACGAACCCACCATGGCAAGCACGACTCTCGGCGTCAAAGTCGACGACCTTCTCCGCTCGCGCCTCAAGGACGCCGCCGCGCGTCTCGAGCGCACTCCCCACTGGCTGATCAAGCAGGCGATCTTCGCGTATCTCGAGCGGATCGAGCACGGCCAGTTGCCGCCCGAGCTGTCGGGCCACAGCGGCGTGACGGAGCTCGCCGACGGTCAATCCACGGACGGCGACGACGACAACTCGCCGCATCCGTTCCTCGAGTTCGCGCAGAACGTGCAACCGCAATCGGTGCTGCGCGCGGCGATCACGGCGGCGTACCGCCGCCCCGAGCCGGAATGCGTGCCGTTCCTGCTCGGCCAGGCGCGCCTGCCCGCGAACCTGCAGGCGGACGTGCAGGCGCTCGCGACGAAGCTCGTCGAGGCGCTACGCGAGAAGAGCTCGGGCGGCGGCGTCGAAGGGCTGATCCACGAGTTCTCGCTGTCGAGCCAGGAAGGCGTCGCGCTGATGTGCCTCGCCGAAGCGCTGCTGCGCATTCCCGATCGCGCGACCCGCGATGCGCTGATCCGCGACAAGATCAGCAAGGGCGACTGGCGCTCGCACGTCGGCCACGCGCCGTCGCTGTTCGTGAACGCGGCCACGTGGGGGCTGATGATCACCGGCAAGCTCGTGACGACCAACAGCGAAGCCGGGCTGTCGTCGGCGCTGACGCGCCTGATCGGCCGCGGCGGCGAGCCGCTGATCCGCAAGGGCGTCGACATGGCGATGCGCCTGATGGGCGAGCAGTTCGTCACCGGCGAAACGATTTCCGAAGCACTGGCGAACAGCCGCAAGTACGAAGCGCGCGGCTTTCGCTACTCGTACGACATGCTCGGCGAAGCGGCGACGACCGAAGAGGACGCGCAGCGCTACTACGCGTCGTACGAACAGGCGATCCACGCGATCGGCAAGGCGGCCGGCGGCCGCGGCATCTACGAAGGCCCGGGCATCTCGATCAAGCTGTCCGCGCTGCACGCACGCTACTCGCGCTCGCAGCAGGACCGCACGATGAGCGAGCTGCTGCCGCGCGTGCGCGCGCTCGCGCTGCTCGCCCGCCGCTACGACATCGGCCTGAACATCGACGCCGAAGAGGCCGACCGCCTCGAACTGTCGCTCGACCTGCTCGAGGCGCTGTGCTTCGATCCGGATCTCGCGGGCTGGAACGGCATCGGCTTCGTCGTGCAGGGCTACCAGAAGCGCTGCCCGTTCGTGATCGACTACCTGATCGATCTCGCGCGCCGCAGCCGTCACCGCCTGATGATCCGCCTCGTGAAGGGTGCTTACTGGGATACCGAGATCAAGCGGGCGCAGGTCGACGGCCTCGAAGGCTATCCGGTCTATACGCGCAAGATCTACACGGACGTGTCGTACCTCGCGTGCGCGAAGAAGCTGCTCGCGGCGCCGGATGCCGTGTACCCGCAGTTCGCGACGCACAACGCGTACACGCTGGCCGCGATCTACCAGCTCGCGGGCCAGAACTATTACCCGGGCCAGTACGAATTCCAGTGCCTGCACGGGATGGGCGAGCCGCTGTACGAGGAAGTCACCGGCCGCGACAAGCTGAACCGGCCGTGCCGCGTGTACGCGCCGGTCGGCACGCACGAGACGCTGCTCGCGTACCTGGTGCGCCGCCTGCTCGAGAACGGCGCGAACACGTCGTTCGTGAACCGCATCGCGGATAAGACCGTGTCGGTGAAGGAGCTGGTCGCCGATCCGGTCGACGAGGCATCGAAGGTCGTGCCGCTCGGCGCGCCGCATACGAAGATCCCGCTGCCGCGCAACCTGTACGGCGACGAGCGTCCCAACTCGATGGGCCTCGACCTGTCGAATGAACACCGTCTCGCGTCGCTGTCGTCCGCGCTGCTCGCGAGTGCGCATTTCCCGTGGCGCGCGGCGCCGATGCTCGCCGACGACACGCTCGCCGACGCGCCGGCCCGCGACGTGCGCAACCCGGCCGACCAGCGCGACCTGGTCGGCACGGTCAGCGAAGCGACGGCCGAACACGTGAGCGCGGCGCTCGCGCACGCGGTGGCCGCCGCGCCGATCTGGCAGGCGACGCCGGTCGATGCGCGTGCCGATTGCCTGGTGCGCGCGGCCGACCTGCTCGAAGCGCAGATGCACACGCTGATGGGCCTGATCGTGCGCGAAGCCGGCAAGTCGCTGCCGAACGCGATCGCCGAGATTCGTGAGGCGGTCGACTTCCTGCGCTACTACGCCGCGCAGATCCGCGACGAATTCTCGAACGACACGCACCGCCCGCTGGGCCCCGTGGTCTGTATCAGCCCGTGGAACTTCCCGCTCGCGATCTTCATGGGCCAGGTCGCCGCGGCACTCGCCGCCGGCAACACGGTGCTCGCGAAGCCGGCCGAGCAGACGCCGCTGATCGCCGCGCAGGCCGTGCGCCTGCTGCGCGAGGCCGGCGTGCCGGCCGGTGCGGTGCAGCTGCTGCCGGGCACGGGCGAAACCGTCGGCGCGGCGCTGGTGGCCGATGCGCGTACGCGTGCGGTGATGTTCACCGGCTCGACCGAAGTCGCGCGCCTGATCAACAAGACGCTGTCCGCGCGCCTCGACCCGGACGGCAAGCCGATTCCGCTGATCGCCGAAACGGGCGGCCAGAACGCGATGATCGTCGACTCGTCGGCGCTCGCGGAGCAGGTCGTCGCGGACGTGATGCAGTCGTCGTTCGACTCGGCCGGTCAACGGTGTTCGGCGCTGCGCGTTCTGTGTCTGCAGGACGACGTTGCGGACCGCACGCTGACGATGCTCAAGGGCGCGATGCACGAGCTGGCGCTCGGCAACCCCGACCGGCTGTCGACCGACGTCGGCCCGGTGATCGACGCCGAAGCGAAGCAGACGATCGACACGCACGTCGCGGCGATGAAGGACAAGGGCCACGGCGTCACGCAGCTGCCGATGCCCGAGGCCTGCGCGCACGGCACGTTCGTGCCGCCGACGCTGATCGAGATCGGCAGCATCGACGAGCTGAAGCGCGAGGTGTTCGGCCCGGTGCTGCACGTCGTGCGTTATCGCCGCAGCCAGCTCGACAAGCTGCTGGAACAGATCCGTGCGACCGGCTACGGCCTGACGCTCGGCATCCACACGCGGATCGACGAGACGATCGCGCACGTGATCTCGAATGCGCACGTCGGCAACATCTACGTGAACCGCAACGTGATCGGCGCGGTGGTCGGCGTGCAGCCGTTCGGCGGCGAAGGGCTGTCGGGCACGGGCCCGAAGGCCGGCGGCGCGCTGTACCTGCAGCGCCTGCTCGCGACGCGTCCGTCGGGCCTGCCGCGTTCGCTCGCGCAGGCGCTGATCGCGGACGGCGCGGTGGAAGGCGACGCACGCGGCAACCCGGCGGCGGCGCTCACGACGCTGCGCGACTGGCTGATCGAGCAGCGCGAGCCGGCGCTGGCTGCGCGTTGCGACGGCTATCTGGCTCAGGTGCCGGCCGGTGCGACCGCGGTGCTGACCGGTCCGACGGGCGAGCGAAACACGTATACACTCGGCCCGCGCGGCACGGTGTTGTGTGTCGCGGCGACGCCGGGCGGTGCGCGCGCGCAGTTCGCGGCGGTGCTGGCGACCGGTAACCGCGCGCTGTTCGCGGGTGCCGCTGGCGAGGCGCTGGTGGCCGCGCTGCCGGCATCGCTGAAGGCGCACGCGACCGTGCGCAAGCAGGCCGACGCGCCGTTCGACGCGGTGCTGTTCGAAGGCGACAGCGACGAACTGCAGACGCTCGTGAAGGACGTCGCGCAGCGGCCGGGCCCGATCGTGTCGGTGCAGGGCGTGTCGGTGGGCGCGTTCGAGAACGGCGATGCGGAAGATTACGCGCTGGAGCGGCTGCTGACGGAGCGCTCGGTGAGCGTGAACACGGCCGCGGCGGGTGGCAATGCGAATTTGATGACGATCGGCTGATCATCCTTGCCGTTCGGATCAAACATAGGAAGCGGCAAGGCGATCCCGAAGCCGCTCCATTTACCCTGGTACCAAGGAGATGCTATGCAACACACGATGAAAAAGCTGGCAGGCGCGACGTTTGTCGCGGTCATGTCGCTGGCGGGGACGGCCCATGCGGATGACGTGAAGATCGGTTACGCAGGGCCGATGACGGGCGCGCAGGCGCACTACGGCAAGGATATGCAGAACGGGATCGCGCTCGCGATCGAGGATTTCAACGCGACGAGCCCGAAGATCGGCGGCAAGCCGGTGAAGTTCGTGCTCGACACGCAGGACGACCAGGCTGACCCGCGCACCGGCACGACGGTCGCGCAGAAGCTCGTCGACGACGGCATCAAGGGCATGCTCGGCCACTTCAACTCGGGCACGACGATTCCGGCTTCGCGCATCTACGCGAACGCGGGCATTCCGCAGATCGCGATGGCGACCGCACCGGAATACACGCAGCAGGGCTACAAGACGACCTTCCGCATGATGACGTCCGACACGCAGCAGGGCTCGGTGGCCGGCACGTTCGCGTCGAAGGATCTCGGCATGAAGAAGATCGCGATCGTCGACGACCGCACGGCCTACGGCCAGGGTCTCGCCGACCAGTTCGAGAAGGCCGCGAAGGCCGGCGGCGCATCGATCGTCGACCGTGAATTCACGAACGACAAGGCGGTCGACTTCAAGGCGATCCTGACCAAGCTGAAGGCGGCGAAGCCGGATCTCGTCTACTACGGCGGCGCGGATTCGCAGGCGGCACCGATGGTCAAGCAGATGAAGGCGCTCGGCATCACCGCCCCGCTGATGAGCGGCGAAATGGTGAAGACGCCGACGTTCCTGAAGATCGCGGGCAACGCGGCCGACGGCACGATCGCTTCGCTGGCGGGCCTGCCGCTGGAAGAAATGCCGGGCGGCAAGACGTACGCCGACAAGTACAAGAAGCGCTTCGGCGAAGACGTGCAGACGTACTCGCCGTACGCGTACGACGGCGCGATGGCGCTGTTCAACGCGATGAAGAAGGCCGATTCGACCGATCCGGCGAAGTACCTGCCGCTGCTCGCGAAGACCGACATGGCCGGCGTGACGTCGACGCACGTCGCGTATGACGCGAAGGGCGACCTGAAGAACGGCGGCATCACGATGTACAAGGTCGAGAAGGGCGAGTGGAAGCCGCTGAAGAGCATCGGCGGGAAGTAAGCAGCCTTTGACGTGACGAACGGGCGGCGGCGCATGCCGCCGTCCCGTCGATCATGCGAAAAAGCCACCTGGCCGTCGGGCCGGGTGGCTTTTTCTTTGGCGGTGCACGGCCAGGTAGTACATACGGCTCTTGCCGGCGATGATTCAACGGTTTGGGTATGTTCCGAGGGGGGGCGCCGCGTGTGTACGTCAATGCCTCATCGATGCGACTGGCGGCAGTGCGAGGTTACTTATCTTCACAGCACTTGTTGGGGCAATCGGGCAGGAAGGAAATTTCCACACGCCGCCCATTATCCACGTCCCCATGCGAATAGACGCGGGCGCTCGTCTTAATGGTTCCGCGTAGAAAACCGAATTGCTTCAGCAGCGCATACGCGGTTTGCATTCGCGATTGTGCAAGGGGCAGTGCGCTCTGTTCGCTTTCCTCGGCATGGCCGCTAATCAGCGTTGTTTCCTTGGTTACGTGACGTGCGTAGGCGATTTTCTGGTTTGCTGTCCAGTTTGCAGTGCGGACGATTTCAGAATTCGATACATATGAACTGTTTTTCGGAAAATGGATATCGAAATTTTCGCTTGGGACACACGCAGATGCATGGCTAGACGCGACGACGCATAGGCCAGCAATTAATTTCATAGTTTATTATTTGGTGAGTTTTGTTGTCGGCGAGACGCCGGAGCATCGCATAAGTTTCCACATCCATTTTTGCAGAAAGGCAGAAGACTCACGCCGAGCTGCAAGTATCCTCCATGGCCGGTGCTATCGATTGGGTATGTAATTCGATTGACGTGCGTGTCAACATAGATATATTGAGGCTTGATGCCAAGCTGTATCAGGAAGTCTTTCAGCTGGTCACCTCTTGACTTTGCCAGATTCAAGGAGTTGCGTTCGCCGACATATGCGCTGGCGATGATTTGCGCCTGCACTTCAACATCGGGCCATTGCCGCGCAGCCAAAACCATATCGACTATCTTTATTCGATATGTATTTGGAATGCCGGGATAATTCAGAGGCACGCTTTCGAGCATGTGTTCCGATATCGTACAAGCGCTTGCGTGTTGAATAAAAACGGTACTAGCAAGCGCGGCAACGGGAATCAGAAATTTTATCATTCAATCACCAAATATTCTTTTTTAAGAATTCACTTATGTCATCAAAGTGCGCGATGTAGCATGCAATGCTGTCTGCATTCCTATGTGCACCTTCTGGATGGGCTTGTGCCCAATACCCGATCCCTCGAGCAAACCCATAGTTGACGTCGTCCGCATCGAATGTGTCAATGTAATGGGAACATTCGTGAATGAGAATTTTCAATTTGCAGTTTCCGGCAACGTAAACATCCTCGACAGTGCAGAAATGCGGGTAAATCGCGATTATTCGACGTGCCGAATCGGGCTTGCATACAGCCGCGTCATTTGCGCCAGTATCAGGGGCCACTGAGCATGTAAGTTGCCGCTGGCTTTGTTCGTCCCATCTGATGATCTTCTCGGGCTGTAGTTCGCACATAGCCGCAGCGAGCCTGGGGAGGCCGAAACAGAGTTTTTGACGTATCGCTTCGTCGCTTCGGCCAAACCAGAATTGCACTCTATCTCGGGCAATTTTATCCCATCGTGCCAGATCCGATATGCGTTCCTCAATTAAGATCACCGCGGTGTCCCGTAGTCGCATTATTAGCGATCTGAACGCCTTGTTACTCATGTTGGGGCAAATTGGCATCGTGTTGATTGATATATAGACCATGGACCCCGGATTGGTGTTGGTGACGGCCCCCGAATGGACGAGGACCCATTCTTCGTTTTCCTGAGCTTCGAAGTCGTATTTATTTCCCGAAAAACCGCTCATCGCGTCAATGCCCCTTCGTATAGATTTTCAGAGATGCTGCGGCGTCGGTGGCAATTCGATCTGTTTGCCCGGCCGCGTCCGTGATGCCTGCGAAGATCTGCCCGGTGTCGGTGATGATTCGATAGCGAACGTTGGCGAGCGGGCGGTGTGCATCATCGAGCAAGGTAAATTGCTCGTCATGTACGGCATCCGATGAGGCAAACGGCAGATGGGCTGCACCAGGTTTGCGCCCATCCAGCGTCAAAATTTCGCCCGCAGTAAAAGTCATCCGCATGCCGCGCTCAGCGTAGAAGATCGGCGGTGGGTTGCATCCGCAGACATTGATATCCCCGCTCAATGCCCACTGTTTGCCGTTCGGGCCGGTGCCTGGCCAGCGCGGCCCTTGCGGTGCGATATACCCTTCACGCTTACAGGCCGAACAGTAGGTCTTCATATCCAGCGTGGCGATATGAACCATCGGCGGCGGATTGGAACAGGTCACGCGGTCGAGGCCTTCGACAATGACCGCTTCCCCGGCGCGGTCGCCTTTGGCAAGAAAGTAGCGGATCATGAGCGCTACCTCAGCGGGGCATGGACGAGCGGGTGACGATGCCAAATACAACGGACGACGCCACGCCTTGTCGCTCGGGACTATCGGTGATCGTGTCGCCGTTATCGAGTTCGCTGCCAACGAAGGCGAGCGGCGCGAAGTCGGCCCGGTCGGCCAAACCCAGACCGGTCGTAACGCGCGCGGTTGAGCCGTCGGGATAGAGGATCAGGTCGCCCACCGTGGCAGCTTTGCCCAAGTGCGGCGCTACTTCCCATGTGCCGGACGGTTCGCGTAATGCACCGCCGCGCGCTGTTGTCGCGCCACGTACCGCCAGTCTGTAGGCAGGCGGTGCGGGTGGCGGCACATAGGTCGGATCGAACAGGCCCGAAACGCATCGCCCATCCCCTGCGTGAATGCCCCACGAAGTGCGCAGCGTTTCGGTAATGCGGTCGCCGTTGCTCAACCGGCTGCCCACTAACGCGAATGGCTTGCCTCCGCTATGGTTGTTTCCCGCGCCGTCGATAATCGCGGCCTCGCTACCGTCGTCGTAGGTCACTACATCGCCGACGCAGGCGACTTCCAATCCGGCCAATGTCAGGCCGCTGGTTGCGGTGGTGACGCGTCCACCGCGTTCCGTGAGTGCGCCAACGGTGGCGAAAAGATGGGTCGGTGCTTGATGTTCGTTTTTCATCCGGCTTCCTTGTCTCTGTAGATGGAATGGCTGCCTAGAGACGCTATTCCAGATAAGAAACGTGGATCAATCGGACGAATATGATTCAGTGCGGGTAACTTCTATTACTTGTTCCGTTCCGCTTGTTGCATTGGCGTTGCGTGCGCGAATGCGTGGGATCGGGTGTCGCGGATAGGCATGGGTGCCGTATCCCGCAATACGAGTGTGCGAGTTAGCAGTGTGCCGGCTCAATCGGGGATGCTCATTCCCTGCGCCCGCGCAGCAGGAACTTCTGCAGCTTGCCCGTCGGCGTGCGCGGCAGCGTTTCTGCGAACACGAACTCGCGCGGAATCTTGTACGCGGCGAGCCGTTCACCGCAGAACGCGCGCAGCGCGTCCGCATCCGGCGCCGCGTTCGCGCGCAGCACCACATGCGCGACGACCGTCTCGCCCCAGTCGGGATGCGGGACGCCGACGACGGCCGCCTCGGCGATGTCCGGATGCGCGCCGAGCACGTCCTCCACTTCCTTCGAATAGACGTTCTCACCGCCCGTCACGATCATGTCCTTCAGCCGGTCGACGATGAACAGGTAGCCATCCTGATCGATCCGCGCGATGTCGCCGGTGCGATACCAGCCGTCCGGCGCGAACGCGGCGCGCGTCGCGGCCGCATCGTCGAGATAGCCGAGCATCATGCTGTCGGTCTTCAGCCAGATCTCGCCGGTCTCGCCCGGCTGCGCGTCGAGGCCGTCCATCCGCACGACGCGCAGGTCGACGCCCGGGCCGCCGGTGCGGCCGATCGAACCGGCCTTCGCGATCTGCTCGTCCGGATACAACGTGGTGCCGGCCGGGCCGGCTTCCGTCATGCCATACACCTGGAAGAACGCGTTGCTGCGATACGCACGCGTGAGACGTTCGGCCTGCGCGGGGCCGATCGGGCCGCCGCCGTACAGCCACGCGCGCACGCTCGACAGGTCGAACGCCGCGAAGCCGTCGATCGTGTCGAGCGGCAGCAGGTACGACACCGGCGCGCCGAAATACAGCGTCACGCGCTCGCGCTCGACGGCCTGCAGGAAGCGCAGCGGATGGTATTCGCGCAGCAGCACGACGGTGCCGCCCGCGTACAGCGTGCCGCCGAACCAGTTGTTGAGCGGCGACGAATGCCAGATCGGCATCGCCATCAGCGTGCGCTCGTTGCGGCCGATACCGGTCGCGAGCGCCGCCTGCATCGCCGCGAGCGTCACGGTGCGGTGACTGTGCACGCAGCCTTTCGGGTGGCCGGTCGTGCCGGACGTGTAGAGGATCTGCGCGATGTCGCCGTCGGCGGGCTCGATGCCCGCGAGGCCGTCCATCGTCGCGCACAGCGTGTCGAAGCACGGCACGCCGTCGAGTTCGCCTTCGGTCACGAGCCGCCGCGCGGGATGCACGAGGCGTTCGACCACCGGCGCGAGCGCCACGTCGAACAGCAGCGCCTTGCTGCGGCTGTGTTCGAGCACGTAGTCGACTTCCGGTGCCTGCAGCTTGTGGTTGACCGGCACGAACGTCGCGCCGAGCCGCCACGCGCCGAACATCAGGTCGACGAAGCCCGGCGTGTTGAAGCACATCGCGGCGACGCGGTCGCCGGCCGCGACGCCGAGCGCGCTCAGCACGGCTGCCGCGCGGTGCGAGCGCTCGCGTGCGGCGGCATAGGTGATCGTCGCGGATTCGCTGACGAGGAACGGCTGGTCGGGCGTCGCACGGGCGGCGCGGTCGAGGGCGGCGACGAGGTTCATCGTGACTCCGGGCGGGCGAACGAAGGCGCTGGGCCTTACCAAGCTATCCAAAGGGCATCAGGCCGGGTACGCGCGCTGCAGCAGCGCGGCGACGTCGATCGCGTGCGGATCGAAGCCGCCCGCGATGCGGCCCCAGTCGGGCGCGGCGAGCCGCGTCGCGACGAATGCGTCGGCCACGGCCGCCGGCGCATCGCGGCGCAGCAGGCACGCCTGCGCGACCACCGCGAGCCGCTGCGCGAACACGCGGCCCGACGCCTCGAGCGTGTCGGCCGGCGCCGCGAGCATCGCGCGTAGCGCATCGAGCGCCGTGCGGATGCGCGGTTCGCCCGCGCCGAGATCGGCGAGTTCGGCGAACAGCGCGGCGGCTGCGTCGGGCTCGCGCGATATCGCGCGCAGCACGTCGAGGCACATCACGTTGCCCGAGCCTTCCCAGATCGAGTTGACGGGCGCCTCGCGGAACAGCCGCGCGATCGGGCCGTCGTCGACGTAGCCGTTGCCGCCGAACACTTCCATCACCTCGCCGGTCAACTCGACCGCGCGCTTGCACACCCAGAATTTCGCCGCGGGCGTGACGATCCGCTTCCATGCGCGTTCGCGCGGCGAGTCGTCGCGCTCGAACGCGTCGGCGAGACGCATCGACAGCGACAGCGCGGCTTCGCTCTCGAGCGCGAGATCGGCGAGCACGGTGCGCATCAGCGGCTGCTCGGCGAGCGCGCGGCCGAACGCATGGCGCTGGCGCGTGTACGCGATCGCCTGCACGACGCCCTGACGCAGCATCGCCGCGCTGCCGAGCACGCAGTTCAGCCGCGTGGTGGTGGCCATCTCGATGATGGTCGGAATGCCGCGGCCTTCGTCGCCGAGCATGATGCCCCACGCGTCGTTCAGCTCGATCTCGCTGCTCGAGTTGCTGCGGTTGCCGACCTTGTCCTTCAGCCGCTGGATCTCGACCGCGTTCTTCGTGCCGTCCGGCCGCCAGCGCGGCACGTAGAAGCACGACGGGCTGCCGGCTTCGGTGCGCGCGACGACGAGGTGCGCGTCGCACATCGGCGCCGAGAAAAACCACTTGTGGCCGCGCAGCCGGTATTCGCCGCCGCGGCCGCCCGCGCCGACGGCGGTCGCGAGCGTCGTGTTCGCGCGCACGTCGGAGCCGCCCTGTTTCTCGGTCATGCCCATGCCGAACCAGATCGAACGCTTGTCGGCGACCGGCACGTCGCGCGGATCGTAGTCGTTGCTGTAGAGCTTGTCGCGCAGCAGGTCCCACAGCGCGGGCTCCTTCTGCAGCACGGGAATCGCGGCCTGCGTCATCGTCGCCGGGCACAGCGTGCCGGCCTCGATCTGGCCATGCAGGTAGAAGCCGGCCGCGGTCGCGGCCCAGCGGCCGCGACGCGTGTCGCGGAACGCGAGCGACACGAAGCCTTCGTGGCGGTACTGGCCGAGCAGCGTGTGCCACGCCGGGTGGAAGTCGACGCGGTCGATGCGCCGGCCGCGCCGGTCGAAGGTGTGCAGTTCCGGCGTGTGGTGGTTCGCTTCGTCGGCGAGGCGCGCGGTGTCGGCGCTGCCGAGCCGCGCGCCGTAGGCGTCGAGCTGCGGCACGGCCCAGTCGGCGCCCGCGCGGGCGAGCGCGTCGCGCAGCGCGATGTCCGTCGCGAAGAGGTTATAGTCGACCAGTTCGTCGAACTGGTTCGTGACGGCGTGAGTCGATTCGGTCATCGAGGTGTCTCCGGTCTCATGCTGCGCGGGCGGCCGGCGTCATGCCGCACGGATGACGCTTCGGCGCCGGCTCCGACCCCCGGTAAAACGCATTCCCTGCTGATTCCCAGAGTAGCAAATATGCCGCCGCGACATGTTCAGGTTCCGGCGCCGCCCGGCCAGCCGGCGGCGCAACCCGCGCCCGCCTTGCGCCGCCGGCCGCGCCAGTCGCGCGCACAGGCGAGTTCCGACGCGCTGCAGCAGGCGTTCGTTCAGCTTTTGCTCGAACGCGGCTACGCGAAGGCGACGATCCGCGAGATCGCGTCGGTCGCGGGTGTGAGCATCGGCACCTTCTACGAATACTTCGGCGACAAGCAGAGCCTCGCGGCGCTCTGCATCCACCGGCACGTACAGGCGATGGCCGACCGGCTGCGCGATGCCATCGCGCGGTTGCACGGCGCGCCGCGGGCCGAACTCGCCGCCGCGCTCGTCGACCTGCAGGTCGACGCGATCGGCGCCGACGCGGCGCTGTGGGGCGCACTCTTCGCGCTGGAGCGGCAAGTGTCGCCGCTCACCGCCTACCGCCGGCATTACGACGCGTATGTCGCGCTGTGGCGTGACGCGCTCGCGCACGCGGCCGATCCGCCGCCGGCCGCGCGGCTCGATGGGCTCGCGCGGATGGCGCACACGATCTGCTACGGCGGGCTTTCGCAGGCGTTGCTGACGCTCGGGCCCGCGTTCGACATCGCCGCGCTGCGCAGTGAACTGCGGGCCGTGCTGCTCGCCTACCTGGCGGCGGCCGGCCGGTAACAGGCCCTAGGGGAAATGCCTGATTCGCATGTCGCCCCGGCAGGCTAGCCTTGCCGCTGCGTACCCCTTCCCACGGGCCATGAGAAAAATGCATGGCCGCCATGACGAACTTTCGATTGTCCACCGATATTGGCTCGGGCTAAATCGTGCGACAGATGCAGGCCGCGCGTGTCGCGCGCGGCCGCCCGAAGGACATCAGAAGGAGGAGTCATGCGAAGCGCGACCGCGCCCCGTTCGAAACTGCCCGACGTCGGGACGACGATCTTCACGGTGATCGGCCAACTGGCTGCCCGGCACGATGCGTTGAACCTGTCGCAGGGGGCGCCGAATTTCGCGCCCGATCCGGCGCTCGTCGAAGGCGTTGCGCGCGCGATGCGCGACGGGCACAACCAGTACGCGCCGATGGCCGGCGTCATGGCGCTGCGCGAGCGGCTCGCCGAAAAGACCGAGGCGCTGTACGGCCCACACTACGACCCGGCCACGGAAATCACGGTGATCGCCAGCGCGAGCGAAGGGCTCTACGCGGCCATCAGCGCGCTCGTGCATCCGGGCGACGAGGTGATCTACTTCGAGCCGTCGTTCGACAGCTATGCGCCGATCGTGCGGCTGCAGGGCGCGACGCCGGTGGCGATCAAGCTGTCGCCCGAGCATTTCCGCGTGAACTGGGACGAAGTCGCCGCGGCGATCAACCCGCGCACGCGGATGATCATCGTCAACACGCCGCACAACCCGACCGCGACGGTGTTTTCGGCCGACGATCTCGAACGGCTCACGCAGCTCACGCGCGATACCGGCATCGTGATCCTGTCCGACGAAGTTTATGAGCACGTCGTGTTCGACGGCGCGCAGCATCAGAGCATGGCGCGCCATCGCGAGCTGGCCGAGCGCAGCGTGATCGTGTCGTCGTTCGGCAAGTCGTTCCACGTGACGGGCTGGCGGGTCGGCTATTGCCTCGCGCCGGCCGAGCTGATGGACGAGATCCGCAAGGTGCACCAGTTCATGGTGTTCGCGGCCGACACGCCGATGCAGGTCGCGTTCGCGGAGATCCTCGCGCGGCCGGACAGCTATCTCGGCCTGTCGGCGTTCTACCAGGCCAAGCGCGACCTGCTCGCGCGCGAGCTGGCCGATTCGCGTTTCGAGCTGCTGCCGAGCGAAGGCTCGTTCTTCATGCTCGCGCGCTTCCGGCACTTCTCGGACGAAAGCGACAGTGATTTCGTGCTGCGCCTGATCCGCGATGCACGCGTCGCGACGATTCCGCTGTCGGCGTTCTATACCGACGGCACCGACGCCGGCGTGATCCGGCTCAGTTTTTCGAAGGACGACGCGACGCTGGTCGAAGGCGCGCGGCGGCTGCGTTCGCTGTAAAGCCCGTACGTCAACCGGCGACGGGAGCGTCGCACCGACCAGACACAGGAGATCACGATGAATCACACGACCACCCTGAAACTCGCGTTCGCACTCGCGTGCGCCATCGGCTCGGGCGCGGCGCTCGCCGATGCGCAGACGCTGCGCTTCGGCCTCGAAGCGCAATACCCGCCGTTCGAATCGAAAGCGCCGAACGGCGACCTGCAGGGCTTCGACATCGACGTCGGCAATGCCGTCTGCCAGACGGCGAAGCTGTCGTGCAAATGGGTCGAGACGTCGTTCGACGGCCTGATTCCCGCGCTGCAGGGCCGCAAGTTCGACGCGATCAACTCGGCGATGAACGCGACCGAGCAGCGGCGCCAGGCGATCGACTTCACGACGATCATCTATCGCGTGCCGACCCAGCTGATCGCCCGCACCGGCAGCGGCCTGCTGCCGACGCCGGAATCGCTGAAGGGCAAGCGCGTCGGCGTGCTGCAGGCATCGATCCAGGAAACCTTCGCGAAGGCGCACTGGGAGCCGGCGGGCGTCGCGGTCGTCGCGTACCAGGACCAGAACCAGGCGTACGCGGACCTCGTGGCCGGCCGTCTCGATGCGACGCTCGTGCTCGCACCGTCCGGCCAGCGCGGCTTCCTGTCGCGTCCGGACGGCAAGGGCTTCTCGTTCGTCGGCCAGCCCGTGCGCGACGACAAGATTCTCGGCAATGGCATCGCATTCGGGCTGCGTAAAGGCGACAGCGCGCTGAAGGCGAAACTCGATGCGGCGATCGACAAGCTGAAGGCGGACGGCACGGTGAAGTCGCTCGGCCTGAAGTATTTCGGCGATATCGACATCTCGGCGAAGTAAGCGGAGCCGCGCGCGATGCAGAACCGGAACACGGCCGCCGCGGGTGGCGAACAGGGCGGCGCATCGTTGTCGGGTGATGCGGTCGAAGCCATGCTCGTCGCCGAACTGGGCGATGCGCTCGTCACGCGCTCGGCGGACATCGATCCGCGTTACTTCACCGCGTACAACGAGCCGGCCGGCGTGCGGCCGCGCGCGCTGGTGCGACCGCGCAGTGTCGACGACGTGTCGCGCACGCTCGCGCTGTGCGCGCGGCTCGGCCAGCCGGTCGTGCCGCAGGGCGGTTTGACGGGACTCGCGCGCGGCGCGGTCGCGCTCGGCGGCGAGGTGGTGCTGTCGATGGAGCGCTTCGCGGGCATCGAGGCGCTCGACGCGGCGGCCGGCACGATGACGGTACACGCCGGAACGCCGCTGCAGACGGTGCAGGAAGCTGCGGAAGCGGCGGGTTTCACGTTCGGCGTCGATCTCGGCGCACGCGGCTCATGCCAGATCGGCGGCATGCTCGCGACCAATGCGGGCGGCACGCGCGCGATCCGCTACGGGATGATGCGCGAGCAGGTGCTCGGGCTCGAGGCGGTGCTCGCGGACGGCACGGTCGTGTCGTCGATGAACCGGATGCTGAAGAACAATGCGGGCTACGACCTCAAGCAGCTGTTCATCGGCAGCGAAGGGACGCTCGGCGTCGTCACGCGTGCGGTGCTGCGGCTGCATCCGCTGCTGGCCGCGCCGGCCACGGCACTTTGCTGCGTGCGCGACTACGACGCGGTGGTCGCGCTGTGGAACCGCGTGCGCATGTTGCCGGAGGTCGTCAGTTTCGAGGCGATGTGGCCGGCGTTCTACGACTACGTCGCGCGTCATACGCCGGGTGTTTCGGCGCCGTTCGTCGGCGACGATGGCTTCGCGGTCCTGATCGAATGCGCGACGAGCGCGCCTGGCGGCGATGCGCACCAGGCGCTGGAAACCGGCCTCGCGGCGGGGTTCGACGCAGGGCTCGTGGAGGATGCGGTGCTCGCGACGTCGGAGCGGCAGGCGCGCGACTTGTGGACGCTGCGCGAAGGTCTCGCGATCGACGCGCTGCCGCAACTCGTCAACTTCGACGTGAGCCTGCCCACGGGCGAACTCGGCGCGTTCGCCGAGCACTGCGAGGCGGCGTTGCGGGCGCGCTGGCCGGACGTCACGTGCCTGTTCTTCGGCCATGTCGGCGACGGCAACGTGCATATCGGCGTGTCGCTGGCCGGGATGACCGACACGGACCTCGATGCGCTCGATCATTGCGTGTACGCGGTGGTGCGGGACATGGGCGGCTCGGTGTCGGCCGAGCACGGGATCGGCGTGCTCAAGCGCCCCTATCTCGCGCATACGCGCAGCGACGCGGAAATCGGATTGATGCGACGCCTGAAGGCCGCGCTGGATCCGCTCGGCATCCTGAATCCCGGCAAGGTGCTTTGATCGGGGCGACGCACGTTGCCGGCGCGAATCGGCCTGCGTGACGCGTCAGCCGTCCACCCAACGCAGCGCACCGATCTTCAGGTGCTCGACGACGCTGCGCGCCCAGTCGAGTTCGGCATTGAGCAGGACGAGCGCATGCTCGTTCTGCAGCAGGAACAGGCGCGGCACCTGGTCGGCCTGCGCAGTGGCGCGCAGCGTTTCGAGGCGTTCGCGCTCCGCGTCGAGCCGTGTGATCCGAAGCTCGAGCTGGTGGCGGGCGTCTTCGGCATCGAGCAGCGGCAGGAACGCGAGACCGGCGCCGAACGCCGGGAATTCACGCGCGGGTTCCGCGAGCAGCGCATGCAGCCACGCCTGCCCCGCCGTGTGGCCGGCCTCGGTCAGCGCATACAGCGTGCGCTCCGGAAACGCGCCGTCGCGCTCGGTGTCATGCACGGCGATCAGCCCGTCGCGCAGCAGCCGGTCGATCGTCTGGTAGAGGCTGGTGCGCTGGCGCACGTTGACGACTTCGTCGTATCCGCGTGCCTTCAGTTGCTGCAGCATCCCGTAGGGATGCATCGGCGTTTCGGTGAGCGTCGCGAGGACGGCCAGCGCGAGCGGGGACGGGCGACTGGTGGACATGAATAGTTATTCAATATCTAGTAAGAATATAACTATTCTCAACCAGACTATCATATTTCACAAGGGTTTCAGCCGAGGTGCGAGCGCTTCGCGGCCGGGGCGACGGTTTCCATCGTCGCGAGACCGTGCACGATGCCGCAATCCTCGACCGAATGCTCGCCGACGCACTGGCGGCGCAATTCGGTGAGCTGGTCGCGTAGATGTGTAAGTTCCGCGAGGCGCGCATCGACGTGCCCGATGTGTTCGTCGAGCAGTGAGTTGATCGAGTCGCAGGGGTCGGCCGGCGTGTCGGTGAGCTGCAGCAGCGCGCGGATTTCGTCGTGCGCCATGTCGAGCGCGCGGCAGTTGCGGATGAAGCGCAGCCGTTCGACGTGCACGTCGGTGTAGTTGCGGTAGTTCGAGTCGGTGCGCTCCGCATCCGGCATCAGACCCTCTTTCTCGTAGAAACGGATCGTCTCGGGTGTGCAGCGGGCCGCTTTGGCCAGTTCGCCGATCTTCATACCTTTCTCCCGTGCAAGGGTTGACCTTGTAGTGGCTTCAGGGTGTTAACTCTACACCGTTAGCCATTGAGGAGGTTGTCATGACCGACGCCCAGCGTACCCACGACCCACGACACCGTCATGCCGGCGGCGCCGCCCCGTGCTGCGCCGACGCGCACGATACGGATACGGCCACCGTCGCCGATGCGGCGCCGGTGGCCGGCGAGCACGCGCACGGTGAGGTCGCTGCAGCGCGCGGCGCGCAGCCGCATGCGCGCAGCCACGATCTTGAACATGATCACGGGCACGCGGGTCGTGAAGAGGGTCACGTCCACGGCGCCGGTTGCAGCCACGGCAGCGGCGAGGAACATGACCACGACCACGGTCCTGAGCATGCACACGAGCACGGCGACGGGCATGTCCATGGCGCCCCCTGTGCACACGGCAGCGCCGCGCACGACCATGCCGGTCACGACCACGACCACGACCACGACCACGACCACGACCACGACCACGACCACGACCACGACCACGACCACGACCACGCGGCCGGCGATTGCTGCGCGCCCGCCGCGCTGACGCTCGCGCCGCTGCCGGTCGCGCAGGCGACCGCGTCGGGTCACGTGCGCTCCGCATTCCGGATCATGCAAATGGACTGCCCGACCGAGGAAACGCTGATCCGCAAGAAGCTCGGCGGGATGAGCGAAGTGTCGGCGCTCGAATTCAACCTGATGCAGCGGATGCTGACGGTCGAGCACGTGCCGGACGCCCAGCCGGCGATCGAAAGCGCGATCCGCTCGCTCGGGATGACGCCCGAGGCGGCAGCGCCCGGCGCACCGGCCGCGCGCGTCGCTGACGCACCCCCGAAGCCGTGGTGGCCGCTGGCACTCGCCGGTGTCGCCGCGATCGCGTCCGAAGGCGCGACCTGGGCCGGCCTGCCCGTGTGGCTCGCGGCGGCGCTTGCGCTCGCGGCGGTGCTCGCGTGCGGGCTCACCACGTACAAGAAGGGCTGGATCGCGATCCGCAACGGCAACCTGAACATCAACGCGCTGATGAGCATCGCGGTGACGGGGGCGATGGCGATCGGTCAGTGGCCGGAAGCCGCGATGGTGATGGTGCTCTTCACGATCGCCGAGCTGATCGAAGCGAAGTCGCTCGACCGGGCACGCAATGCGATCCAGGGCCTGATGCAGCTCGCGCCGGACACCGCGACCGTGCAGGACGCCGACGGGTCGTGGCGCACGATCGAGGCCGCGCAGGTGGCGCTCGGTGCAGTCGTGCGCGTGAAGCCGGGCGAGCGGATCGGGCTGGACGGCGAAGTCGTCGCGGGCCGCTCGACGGTGAACCAGGCGCCGATCACCGGCGAGAGCCTGCCCGTCGAAAAGACGACCGGCGACGCCGTGTACGCGGGCACGATCAACGAATCGGGTTCGTTCGACTATCGCGTGACGGCCGTCGCGGCCAACTCGACGCTCGCGCGGGTCATCCACGCAGTTGAAGAAGCGCAAGGCGCGAAGGCGCCGACGCAGCGCTTCGTCGACCAGTTCGCACGCGTCTACACGCCGATCGTGTTCGCGGTCGCGCTGCTGGTCGCAGTGGCGCCGCCGCTCGTGATGGGCGGTGCGTGGCACGACTGGATCTACCGCGCGCTGGTGCTGCTCGTGATCGCATGCCCGTGCGCACTGGTGATCTCGACGCCGGTGACGATCGTGTCGGGGCTCGCGGCCGCCGCACGACGCGGGATTCTCGTGAAGGGCGGCGTGTACCTGGAAGAAGGGCGCAAGCTCGCGTGGCTCGCGCTCGACAAGACCGGCACGATCACGCACGGCAAGCCGGTGCAGACCGACTTCGACCTGCACGCGACCGACGCCGACGAGGCACGCGTGCGGCACCTCGGCGCGAGCCTCGCGGCGCGCTCCGATCACCCGGTGTCGCAGGCGATCGCAACGGCTGCCCGCGACGGCGGCACGACGGCATTCGCCGATGTACAGGACTTCGAAGCGATCGTCGGGCGCGGCGTGCGCGGCACGATCGACGGCACGCGCTACTGGCTCGGCAACCATCGGCTCGTCGAGGAACTCGAGCGCTGCTCGACGGCCCTCGAAGCGAAGCTCGATGCGCTCGAGCGGCAGGGCAAGAGCGTCGTGGTGCTGGTCGACGAAGCGCGTGTGCTTGGCATCTTCGCGGTGGCCGACACGATCAAGGAGACGAGCCGTGAAGCGATCGCGGATCTGCATGCGCTCGGCATCCGCACCGCGATGCTGACCGGCGACAACCCGCATACCGCGCAGGCGATCGCGCAGCAGGCCGGCATCGACGACGCACGCGGCAACCAGTTGCCGGAAGACAAGCTCGCGGCGGTCGAGGAGCTGTCGGCCGGCGGCGCGGGCGCGGTCGGGATGGTCGGCGACGGGATCAACGACGCGCCGGCGCTCGCGCGCGCCGACATCGGCTTCGCGATGGGCGCGATGGGCACCGACACGGCGATCGAGACGGCCGACGTCGCGCTGATGGACGACGACCTGCGCAAGATCCCCGCGTTCGTGCGGCTGTCGCGTGCGACGCATCGTGTACTGGTGCAGAACATCGGCTTCGCGCTCGGCGTGAAGATCGTGTTCCTCGGCCTCACGGTCGCGGGGCTCGGCACGATGTGGATGGCGGTCTTCGCCGACGCGGGCGCAAGCCTGATCGTCGTGGCCAACGGTTTGCGGCTGCTGTCGTCCTCTGGGGCGTTCGGCGGCGCGCAGGCCAAGCGTTGAGGAGCGGGCGATGAGCTTTCTGAAACGAATCCTGGGCGGCCATGGCGGTGGCCATGGCGGCGGGCACGGCAACAATAGCGGCCACGGTGGCGGGCATCACGGCGGGCAGCGCCGGGACGGGCACGACGGCCACGATGCGCGCGGCCGTGATCGCCACGGCTGGGGCTGGCAGGCGCCGGCTGACAGTCGAAGCGGGCAGGCCGGCGGCAACGTGCCGCTGACTCAGCTCGCCTGCGCGGGCTGCGGCGCACTCAATGCGGCGGATGCGCGCTTCTGCGCGCAGTGCGGTGCCGCGCAACGCGGCAAGTCCTGCAGCCGCTGCCACTCGGCGCTGGCGGACGACGCGCGGTTTTGCCCCGGGTGCGGGACGCAGGCTGCGTAAGCCGGTTGGTCCGCGCATTCGCGCCGGCGGTGTGTGAACGCCAGCCGGCGCGCTTCGTTTCAGGGCCGCCGCGCAGGCCGTTCGATCAGCGCAGCGGCAGGTAGATCTCGGTGCGCAGGTCGGCCGGCGCGGCATCCATCGGCGTATTGAGGTACAGCTCGAACGGCGGCGCGTCGGCGGCTTCACGGCCCGAGTGACGCAGCCAGTCGCCGTAGAGCCACTGGTAGGCCGTCTTCAGGTCTGCATACGGCCCCGTATGCAGCAGCACCGCATATTCGCCGCCCGCGACCGTCGCACGCTCCACCGGCGGCGCGGGTTCGATGTCAGGCGCACCGTCGGCCGGCATGAAGCACGCTTTCGCGCGCAACTGCGCTTCGGGCGTCGTGTCCGGATCGTCGTAAAAAATCCCGATCATCTTCGCGCCCGGGCCGATCAGCCCGCGCGGACCGGCCCACGCACCGATCCGGGCGAACGCGTCGCCGACCTTCAAGTACGACCCGGTGTGCGCCACCGCATAGCCGTGTAATTCCGGTAGCCGCCGAATCTCGACTTCATGCTTGAACATGTCTGCTTCTCCTCGCTGTAACGGATAGATGGGCCGGTGGCTGCCCGTGCGACGGTGCTGCACGGGCGGCACGCCGTAGGCGTCGCGAAACGCCCGCGCGAACGCATGCGTCGAACCGTAGCCCGCGCGCCGCGCGATTTCGTCGATCGGCCGCGCCGTGCACACGAGATCCTCGGACGCGCGCACGATCCGCATCCGCCGCACCGTCAGCACGATCGACTCGCCATACAGCGCGCGATAGACACGCTGCCAGTGATACGGCGACAGGCACGCAACTTCGGCGAGCCGGTTCAGGTCGAGCGGGCCGTCGAGGTGTGCGCGGATGTACTCGTGCACGCGCGCCACGCTCGCCGCATAGCGAAGCCAGGCGGGCGGGTCGGGTTTCGTTTCGATGGTCATCGGCGTGTCAGGGCAGGAACCGACGTCACGGTAGCACGGCCCGATTTGATAAATCTTGCGGAAATGCGTAGGAGGCCAACGAGTCGAGCCCCATTTTATTTTGGCGAAATGGGGTCTTGCCCCCCTGCGATCTATGACTAAAGTTAAAGACGGTGAAATCGGGTGATCGCGTCATTTTTCTCGGGTAAGTTGCTCCGTCGGGGCAGCACGTTTTTCGAAGTACGCAGGTAGTTCGTCGATGTTCAATCGCAACACCACGTTTTCGGGAGAAGAAGAAATGGATGCTTCCAGCTTCATCACGTCGCTGCAGACCACGCTAGGGGGGTATCTGCCAAAGATCGCCGGCGCGATCGGCATCCTGGTGATCGGCTGGCTGATCGCCGTCGTCGTGCGGGCCGGCGCGATGCGCCTGCTCAGTGCGCTGAAGGTCGATCAGCGGATCAACGAAAGCACCGGCCAGGGCGCCTGCGTCGAGCGCATCATCGCGGGCGGCCTGTTCTGGCTCGTGCTGCTCGTCACCGCGGTGGGCATCTTCAACGTGCTCAACCTGTATGCGGTGTCCAACCCGTTCTCGCTGCTCGTCACCCACATCGTCAACTACCTGCCGAACCTGATCGGCGGCGCGGCGCTGACGCTGATCGCGTGGCTCATCGCGTCGCTGCTGCGCAGCCTCGCGAACCGCGCGCTGAAGGCGAGCAAGATCGACGACAAGCTGTCCGAAGGCGCCGGCATGCAGCCGATGACCGGCTATCTCGGCGACGTGCTGTTCTGGCTCGTGATCCTGATGTTCCTGCCGGCGATCCTCGCGTCGTTCGCGCTGTCGGGGCTGCTGTCGCCGGTGCAGGGGATGGTCGACAAGCTGCTCGCGATCGTGCCGAACATTTTCGCGGCCGCGGTGATCGGCATCGTCGGCTGGATCGTCGCGCGCGTGCTGCGCGGCCTCGTGACGAACCTGCTCGTCGCCGCCGGCGCCGACCGCCTCACGCAGCGCCTCGACAGCCCGACGCCCGTGCGCGTGTCGAGCCTGATCGGCACGATCGTCTACGTGTTCGTGTTCGTGCCGACACTGATCTCCGCGCTCGACGCGCTGAAGATCGACGCGATCTCGGTGCCGGCCACCAACATGCTGAACCAGTTCCTCGGCGCGGTGCCGGACATCGTCGCGGCGATCGTGATCGTGCTCGTGACGTTCTACTTCGCGCGCTTCGTCGCGTCGCTCGCGCAGAAGCTGCTGGAGGCCGCGGGCGCCGACGGGCTGCCGGCCGTGCTCGGCGTCGAGCGCGTGTTCTCGGGGATCCTGCAGCCGTCGGTGCTGGTCGCGCGGCTGATCGTGTTCTTCGCGATGCTGTTCGCGTCGGTCGAAGCCGCGAACCGGCTCGGCTTCTCGCAGGTGCGCGACGTCGTCACGCTGTTCATCGAATTCGGCGGCCACGTGCTGATGGGCGGCGTGATCCTCGTGATCGGTGTGTGGCTCGCGGGCCTCGCGCGCCGCGTGATCGAGCAGGCCGACCGCGAGCACAGCGTGCTGTTCGCGCGCATCGCGCAGTTCGCGATCCTGGGCCTCGTGTTCGCGATGGGGCTGCGCGCGATGGGCATCGCGAACGAGATCGTCCAGCTTGCCTTTGGCCTCGTGCTCGGCGCGATCGCGGTGGCGGTGGCGCTGTCGTTCGGCCTCGGCGGCCGCGAAGCGGCCGGCAAGCTGCTCGACCGCTGGTTCAACCAGCGCGGCGGCGGCCAGTAACGCCACCGTCGCGCCTCCGTCCGGCCGCGCTGCATGGCCGGACGGCGCTGCGGCCGCGTATGTATCCGGTCGGGCGGGAACGCCACGCGACAGCGTCCGCTCGGGCGGCGCCGCCAGCGCCCGGCTGTCGGCGTTCGGCGAAGGCTGTCGCTGTGCCGCCTGCGGCGTGTCGGCTTCGTCACGCGTTCCGTGTCGGCATTTCCGCAAGCGAAATGTCAGCCGCGATCTTTGCCGAATTTCGATAACACGTCGTTTAATGACTCTCTAGCATCGATTCTCAGTCGCGCAGGCCGGCAGGCACGGCGCCTTTGAGGAGAGAGTCCGATGAAAGCAGAGTCGAATGGCCGGCCCGCCGCCGGCGCCAAGTCGTCCGGCCAGCCCGCGCTGCAGCAGACGCTCGGGACCTGGCAACTGTGGGGCATCGCGGTCGGCCTCGTGATTTCCGGCGAGTACTTCGGCTGGAGCTACGGCTGGGCGAGCGCCGGCACGCTGGGCTTCGTCGTCACCGCGTTGTTCGTCGCGGCGATGTACACCACCTTCATTTTCAGTTTCACCGAGCTGACGACGTCGATCCCGCATGCGGGCGGCCCGTTCGCGTATGCGCGCCGGGCGTTCGGCCCGACCGGCGGCTATCTCGCCGGTGCGGCGACACTCGTCGAGTTCGTGTTTGCACCGCCCGCGATCGCACTCGCGATCGGCGCGTACCTGCACGTGCAGTTCCCGGGCCTCGAGCCCAAGCATGCGGCAATGGGCGCGTATCTCGTGTTCATGGCGCTGAACATCGTCGGCGTGCAGATCGCGGCGACCTTCGAGCTGGTCGTCACGCTGCTCGCGATCTTCGAGCTGCTGGTGTTCATGGGCGTCGTGTCGCCGGGCTTCGCGTGGAGCAACTTCATGAAAGGCGGCTGGTCGGGCGCCGATCATTTCAGCGTGGGCGCGTTCCACGGGATGTTCGCGGCGATCCCGTTCGCGATCTGGTTCTTCCTCGCGATCGAAGGCGTCGCGATGGCCGCCGAGGAAGCGAAGAACCCGAAGCGCTCGATCCCGATCGCGTACGTGGCCGGGATCCTGACCCTCGTTGCACTGGCGATCGGCGTGATGGTGTTCGCCGGCGGCGCGGGCGACTGGACCAAGCTCGCGAACATCAACGATCCGCTGCCGCAGGCCATGAAGTACATCGTCGGCGCGAACAGCGGCTGGATGCACATGCTCGTGTGGCTCGGGTTGTTCGGGCTGGTCGCGTCGTTCCACGGGATCATCCTCGGCTATTCGCGCCAGATCTTCGCGCTGGCCCGCGAAGGCTACCTGCCGGAATGGCTCGGGAAGGTGCATCCGCGCTTCAAGACGCCCCATCGCGCGATTCTCGCGGGCGGCGTGGTCGGCATCGCGGCGATCTACAGCGACGAGCTGATCCAGTTCGGCGGGCAGACGCTGACCGCGAATATCGTGACGATGTCGGTATTCGGTGCGATCGTGATGTATATCGTGAGCATGGCGTCGCTGTTCAAGCTGCGCCGCTCGCAGCCGAACATGGCGCGGCCGTTCCGCGCGCCGCTGTACCCGATCTTCCCGGCGTTCGCGATCCTGGCCGCGCTCGTCTGTCTCGGTACGATGATTTACTTCAACGGGCTGGTCGCGCTGGTGTTCCTCGGCTTCCTCGCGTTCGGCTACGCGTACTTCCTCGCGACGCGTTCGCAGCGTGCGAGTGCGCCCGGCGACGTGCTGCTGGAGGAGTGAGCAGGTGCAGGTGAACGGCCGTTCCTGACGGCATCCGGCGCGCCCCGTCGAACGGGCGCGCCGTCGGCTTTTGGCAAGGAGATTCGCAGATGTCCTATACGGAGACGATCGGTTCGCGCACGTACCGTTTCGCGGACCTGAAGACGCTGCTCGCGAAGGCGAGCCCGCTGCGTTCCGGCGACCAGCTCGCCGGTGTCGCGGCGGCGAGCGAGGAGGAGCGCGTCGCCGCGAAGATCGCGCTCGCGGGCGTGCCGCTGAAGGCATTCCTGAACGAAGCGGTGATCCCGTATGAAGACGACGAGGTCACGCGCCTCATCGTCGACGATCACGATGCGGCGGCCTTCGCGGAAATCTCGCACCTCACCGTCGGCGAGTTCCGCAACTGGCTGCTGTCGCCGGCCGCCGACGGCGCGGCGCTCGAACGGGTCGCGCCGGGCCTCACGCCCGAGATGGTCGCGGCGGTGTCGAAGCTGATGCGCAACCAGGACCTGATCGCGGCGGCGCGGAAGCGCCGCGTGGTCACGCGCTTTCGCAACACGGTCGGGCTGCCGGGCCGGATGTCGGTGCGGCTGCAGCCGAACCACCCGACCGACGACGTCAAGGGCATCGCCGCCTCGATGCTCGACGGGCTGATGTACGGCTGCGGCGACGCGATGATCGGCATCAACCCGGCCACCGACAGCCTCGCGGCGATCGTGAAGCTGCTCGCGATGATCGACGGCTTCCGCGAACGCTACGGCGTGCCGACGCAGTCGTGCGTGCTCACGCACGTGACCAACACGATCGCGGCGGTCGAGAAGGGCGCGCCGGTCGATCTCGTGTTCCAGTCGATCGCGGGCACCGAGAAGGCGAACGCGAGCTTCGGGATCTCGCTCGCGCTGCTCGGCGAGGCGCGCGAGGCCGCGTTGTCGCTCAAGCGCGGCACCGTCGGCAACAACCTGATGTACTTCGAGACGGGGCAAGGCAGTGCGCTGTCGGCGAACGCGCACTTCGGCGTCGATCAGCAGACCTGCGAAGTGCGCGCGTATGCGGTGGCGCGCAAGTTCGAGCCGTTCCTCGTGAACACGGTGGTCGGCTTCATCGGGCCGGAATACCTGTACGACGGCAAGCAGATCATCCGTGCGGGGCTCGAGGATCACTTCTGCGGGAAGCTGCTCGGCGTGCCGATGGGCTGCGACATCTGCTACACGAACCACGCGGAAGCTGACTCGGACGACATGGATACGCTGCTGACGCTGCTCGGTGCGGCCGGCATCAACTTCATCATGGGGATTCCGGGCGCGGACGACGTGATGCTGAACTACCAGAGCACGTCGTTCCACGACCAGCTGTACGTGCGCGAGGTGCTGGGCCTGCGCCGCGCGCCGGAATTCGAGGAGTGGCTGGAGACGATGGAGATCGCCGACGCGCACGGCGCGCTGCGCGCGGCGACGTCGCGCGTGCCGCTGCTCGCGGGCGCGAACGACTGGATGGGGATTTCGGCATGAGCGACGCCGTCGAAAAGAACCCGTGGGCGCAGCTGAAGTCGTTCACCAACGCGCGGATCGCGCTCGGCCGCGCCGGCAACAGCCTGCCGACCGCGCCGCTGCTTGCGTTCAACCTGTCGCATGCGCAGGCGCGCGACGCGGTGCACCAGCCGCTCGACGCGGACGCGCTGCGGCGCGAGCTCGACGCGGCCGGCTTCGCGACGCTCGGCGTGCAGAGTGCCGCGCCCGATCGCCAGCATTACCTGCGCCGGCCCGACCTCGGCCGCAAGCTGTCGGATGACGGGCGCGCGCTGCTGGCGGCGCACGGCGACGCGGTGACGGGCGACGGGCCCGACGTCGTGTTCGTGGTCGGCGACGGGCTGTCGGCGTTTGCAGCCGCGAAGCAGGCGCTGCCGTTGCTGCAGGCCGTGCGGCCGCGGCTCGATGCCGATGGCTGGCGGATCGGCCCGGTGGTGGTCGCGACGCAGGCGCGCGTCGCGCTCGGCGACGAGATCGGCGAATTGCTGCGTGCGAAAGTCGTCGCGATGCTGATCGGCGAACGGCCGGGGCTCAGCTCGCCGGACAGCCTCGGCGTGTACCTGACGTGGGCGCCGAAGGTCGGCTGCCACGACGCATTGCGCAACTGCATCTCGAACGTGCGGCCTGAAGGGCTGCCGTACGCGGGGGCCGCGCACAAGCTGCATTACCTGATGACGCACGCGCGACGGCTCGGGCTGACGGGCGTCGGGTTGAAGGACGACAGTGATGCGTTGCTGCCGCAGGCGGAGGCGGAGCGGATCGGGGCGGAGTGAAAAGGGCCATGCGCGGGCCGCCGCGTGGCGGTGTTCGAGCCGTTCGAGCGGCCTGACGGGCGGCTATCTGAACAGCCGCTCGCACAGAAAATCGACGAACACGCGCAGCTTCGGTGACAACTGCCGGCTCGACGGCCATACGATCGAGAATTGCCCCGGCGCGATCCGGTAGTCGTCGAGCACGGTGACGAGTGCGCCCTGCTCAAGCGCATCGCGCGCGAGGAAGTCGGGCATGTAGCCGATGCCGAGCCCCGCGAGCACGGTACCGCGCAATGCCTCCATGTTGTTGCAGGTCAGCGCGGTGCGCAGCTTCAGCGGCGTGCCGTCGTCGGCCGCGAGCGCCCAGTCCTGCAGCTTGCCGGTGGTCGGGAAGCAGTAGCGCACGCATTCGTGCGCTTCGAGATCGCGCGGCGTGCGCGGCGTGCCGGCCTGCGCGAGATACGCGGGCGTCGCGCACAGCACGAACGCGAACGGGCCGAGCCGCCGCGACATCAGGCTCGAATCCGACAGCGGGCCGCTGCGGATCACCGCGTCGAAGCCGCCTTCGACGACATCCACCATCCGGTCGTTGAAATCGAGATCGAGCTCGACGTCCGGGTAGCGCTGCCGGAATTCGGGCAGCACCGGCAGCAGGAAGCGGTAGCCGATCACCGGCAGGCTCACGCGCAGCTTGCCGCGCGGGCGCTGCGCGGAGGCCGTCACGGTCGCTTCCGCGTCGCGGAAATCCTCGAGGATCCGCTGGCAGCGTTCATAGAAGTGCCGCCCTTCTTCGGTGAGCGTGACGCGCCGCGTCGTGCGGTTGAACAGGCGCACGCCGAGCGACTGCTCGAGTTTCGCGATCGTCTTGCCGACCGCCGACGCCGAGATGCCGAGCGCGCGGCCGGCCGCGACGAAGCTCAAGGCTTCGGCGGTGCGGACGAAGGCGACGATGCCGGTGAGGTTTTCCATCGAATCGAAGGACGTGCGGCGACGCACGCGAGCGGGTCAATTGCGGAATTCTAGTCCGTTATATACGGAGCTTTGCGTGGTTTTTCGCCGATTGAATCGGATTTATCATCTGTCGCTCTGACGGCGCATCCGCGCCGGCTTTTCGAGGAGCGATGATGGATCACCCTTTTTCAGCCGCTTCGGACCCGTCGGCACGCCGGCGCGCATGGGTGCTGGCCGCCGTCTGCCTGGCCGCCGTCGCGCTGCCGCTGTCGTTTTCGGGCGGCGCCGTCGCGACGCCCGCGATCGGCCGCGACCTGCACGGCGGGACGGTCGCGATGAACTGGATCACCAACGCGTTCATGCTCGCGTTCGGCAGTTTCCTGATGGCGGCCGGCGCGCTGGCCGACCAGTTCGGCCGCAAGCGCCTGTTCGCGGTCGGCGTCGGCGGCTTCACGCTGATGTCGGTCGCGCTCGCGTTCGCGCCGTCGATGCTCGCGGTCGACCTGCTGCGCGCCGCGCAAGGGCTCGCGGCGGCCGCGGCGCTCGCGGGCGGCACGGCCGCGCTCGCGCAGGAGTTCGACGGCGCGGCGCGCACGCGCGCATTCAGCCTGCTCGGCACGACCTTCGGCATCGGGCTCGCGTTCGGGCCGGTGCTCGCCGGCGCGCTGATCGGGCATTACGGCTGGCGCGCGATCTTCGTGACGAGCGCGGTGGCCGGCGGGCTGTCGCTCGTATTCGGGCTGCCGCGCATGCACGAGTCGCGCGACCCGCATGCGACGGGGCTCGACTGGCCCGGCACGGCCGCGTTCACCACCGCGCTGACGCTGTTCACGTTCGGCGTGATCGAGGCGCCCGCGCGCGGCTGGACGAGCCCGCTGGTGATCGCGCTGCTGGCAGGCGCGGCGCTCGGCGCGGGCGCGTTCGTCGCGATCGAGACGCGCGTCGCGCGGCCGATGCTCGATCTGTCGCTGTTCCGGATCGCGCGCTTCGTCGGCGTGCAGGTGCTGCCGGTGTCGACCTGCTGCTGCTACATCGTGCTGCTCGTCGTGCTGCCGCTGCGCTTCATCGGCATCGACGGCTTCAGCGAGATTGACGCCGGCTGGCTGATGCTCGCGATTTCCGCGCCGATGCTGATCGTGCCGTTCATCGCGGCGACGCTCACGCGCTGGCTGTCGGCCGGCGTGATCTCGGGGTTCGGGCTCCTGATCGCGGCGGCCGGGCTCGTGTGGCTGGGCATCGCGCTGCGCGGCGGCGCGGGGGCCGCGGCGATCGCGCCGATGGTGACGATCGGCGTCGGCGCCGGGATGCCGTGGGGGCTGATGGACGGGCTGTCGGTGAGCGTCGTGCCGAAGGAGCGCGCGGGGATGGCGACGGGGATCTTCAGCACGACGCGCGTGGCCGGCGAAGGGATCGCGCTCGCGATCGTGGGTGCGGTGCTGGCTGGGCTCGCGCGGACGGGGCTGACGCAGGCGGCGGGTGCCGCCGGCACGCCCGACGCGACGCTGCGTGCGGCGGCGCGGCTCGCGACCGGTGATCTTGCGGGTGCGGCGGTTGCGCTGCCGGGTGTCGGGCATGCGGCGCTGCTCGCGAGTTACACGCATGCGTTCGATCGGTTGTTGATCGGGCTGGCGGTCGTGACGGTGCTGTGTGCGGGGGTGGTGTTTGCGTTTCTTGGTGGGCGACCGGCGGCTACCGAAACGGGCGACGATACCGACGAGCACGCGCATGCCGACGTGCCGGTGCGCAACCGGATCGAACCGGCTTGTGCGGAGACGCACGCGCGTTGAGCCACGCGTCGTCGCGCACGGGCGGCTCCGGCCACGGTGGCCGGAGCGTCGTCCTATTTCGTCATCGATTTCGTCATCGCCGCATTCGCACGCTGACGATCCGCCTTGCCCCTCAAGCCAGCACCAGCGGCGGCAGCGTCGCATCCGCCCGTGCCTGGGCATGTGCCACTTCAACCACCACATAGCGCCGCGCATCGGGCCACAGATGCGCACGGCTTCCCGCCTCCTCGTCGATCGTCGCATGGCCCTGCACGAGCCAGGTCGTCTGCCGCACGAAGTCGACGAACAGCAGCGCGATGGCCGGATTCACCAGCAGGTTGCCGATCGTGTTGAACAGGTGGTTGCCCGCGAAGTCGGGCAGCACGAGCGTGCGGCGGTCGGGCAGGTCGACGAGCGGCTCGAACGAGCCGTCCGCACGCGGCTGGCGGCCGCGGTACGAGCAGTCGCTGTTGCCGGCCGCGTCGGCGGTCGCGACGATCAGGAACGCCTGCTCGCGGATGAACGCGATGGCGTCGTCGGTCAGGGGGCCGCGATCGTTCATGGTGTGGTTCGGCGCACATGCCGTTGCGTAGGAATGCACAGGGCGCACGCAAGCGACATGCCACGCGGCGCGGCCTGCCTCCGCGCGCAGCTGCGCTCGCGCACTGTTGAAATTTCGAACACCGCCCCGGCGCGCTGCGCAACCATGCTGTTCAGAATCGGCACACCCGCCATGCTGCGTCGGTGAACACGGCACGGTGCGCACGCGGGCCGGCCGCGGTTGCCGTGCTTCGGTCCTGTTTGGCACGCATGTTGCGTAAGCGAGTGCAGCGCAATTCCAACCGGCGCTGTACTCACACAAGCACGATGAACAGGAGACATGTATGAACCCGTTTGACCTGAAGCAACTGGGCCTCGACGTCGAATACCCGTACCGTCAGCAATACGACAACTACATCGGCGGCAAGTGGGTTCCGCCGGTGAAAGGTGAGTACTTCGAGAACGTATCGCCGATCAACGGCCAGCCGTTCTGTCGCATCCCGCGCTCGGGCGCCGACGACATCGAGCTCGCGCTCGACGCCGCGCACGCCGCACGCCGCAAGTGGGGCAAGACGTCGGTCGCCGAGCGCGCGAACCTGCTGCTCGCCGCCGCCGACCGGATGGAAAAGAACCTGAAGCTGCTGGCCGTGGCCGAGACGATCGACAACGGCAAGCCGCTGCGCGAGACGATGGCGGCCGACCTGCCGCTCGCCATCGACCACTTCCGCTATTTCGCGGGCTGCATCCGCGCGCAGGAAGGCGGCATCTCCGAAATCGACGACAACACCGTCGCGTACCACTTCCACGAGCCGCTCGGCGTCGTCGGCCAGATCATCCCGTGGAACTTCCCGCTGCTGATGGCCGCATGGAAGCTCGCGCCGGCGCTCGCGGCCGGCTGCTGCGTGGTGATGAAGCCGGCTGAGCAGACGCCCGCGTCGGTGCTGGTGCTGATGGAGCTGATCGGCGACCTGTTCCCGGCCGGCACGATCAACATCGTGAACGGCTTCGGCAAGGAAGCGGGCGAAGCGCTCGCGACCAGCAAGCGCATCGCGAAGATCGCGTTCACCGGCTCGACGCCGGTCGGCAAGCACATCCTGCGCGCGGCGGCCGACAGCCTGATCCCGTCGACGGTCGAACTGGGCGGCAAGAGCCCGAACATCTTCTTCGCCGACGTGCTCGACCAGGACGACGCGTTCCTCGACAAGGCGCTCGAAGGGCTCGCGATGTTCGCGCTGAACCAGGGCGAAGTGTGCACGTGCCCGTCGCGGATCCTGATCCAGGAATCGATCTACGAGAAGTTCATCGAGAAGGCGGTCGCGCGGGTCGAGCGCATCAAGGCCGGCCATCCGCTCGACCTGCAGACGATGATCGGCGCGCAGGCTTCGCAGCAGCAGCTCGACAAGATCCTGTCGTACATCGACATCGGTCGCGGCGAAGGCGCGCAATGCCTGACCGGCGGCGAGCGCACGGCGCCGGCGGCGGAGCTCGGCACGGGCTATTACGTGAAGCCGACGATGCTGCTCGGCAACAACAAGATGCGCGTGTTCCAGGAAGAGATCTTCGGGCCGGTCGCGTCGGTGATGACGTTCAAGGACGAGCAGGACGCGATCGAACTCGCGAACGACACGTTCTACGGGCTCGGCGCGGGCGTGTGGACGCGCAACGGCACGCGCGCGTACCGGATGGGCCGCGAGGTCGAAGCCGGCCGCGTGTGGACCAACTGCTACCACCTGTATCCCGCGCATGCGGCGTTCGGGGGCTACAAGCAGTCGGGGATCGGCCGCGAGACGCACAAGATGGCGCTGTCGAATTACCAGCAGACGAAGTGCCTGCTGGTGAGCTACCAGGCCGAGGCGCTCGGGTTCTTCTGATCCGAGTGTGGGCGTCCTGGCCGGCCGGCGGCGCGGTATGCGTCGGCCGGTCGGGGCGCCGTCTCGAGCGGTAAAGCTTCGGATACCGGAGGGTCGTTGAACGCGTGTCGCGCCGGGCGGCGGTGGCTGCCTGGCCGACGACCGGTGCGCGGATGCGTGCCGCGCGGCCGACCGGCGATCCGGAGATTGACCGTTTCCGCCCATTCGCATTTGCAATCTGGTTCCGGCCGCGGATTGTCGCGGTCTTCGCCGGAAACGATACCGATGGTCGTTTGCTCGCGGCGGCAAGTCGAGCCGGCGCACCGGACGTAAAACTCCATGTCAGAACCGCCCCGATCCTATCCGCGCCATCCCGTGTTCCACGCCGGTGAACTCGACGCGCATCACCGCTTCGGCGTCGCCGACGAGGCCGAGCGGATGAGCGACGTCGTGACGACGCGGCTGAGCATGGGCGTGCGTCAGTTCATCGAGACGCAGCCATTCCTGTTCGTCGGCACGGCGTGCGGCGGGCAGGCGGGCGTGAGCTGCGACATCGTGCAGAGCCGGCGCGACGCGAACGGCGACCTGCTGCCGGTCGTGCGCGTGATCGATACGAAGACGCTGCGCTTCGTGTTGCCGGTGTACGGCGAGAGCGACGGTGGCCGGATTGACGCGGCGCGGTGTAACGGCAGCGGCGTCGGGTTGCTGTTCGTCGACTTCGTGCGCGGTATCCGTTACCGGATCAACGGGCGCGCGACGCTGCGGACGGATCTGTCCGAGGCGGACGCGGCGCCGTGGCCGGCCGGCAGCGCGATCGTCGAGTTGGCGGTCGCGCAGGCGTACGGCAATTGCGGCACGCGCGTCGTGCGGTTGCGGCCCGCGAACGGTGGCTAGCCGGCCGTCGCGCATTGCCGGGCGCGCGGCGCGTACCGGATGCGGATGCGCCGGCGCGGCGCGTGCCGCACCGACGGGGTGCGTGCGACAAGGCGTTCGGGCATGCCCGCATGGCGCGTCCGTGCCGCGCAGCGTCGAATGACGGACTTTGCGCGGGGCGCGCGCTGTTCGGCACGGGACTTGCGTGGCAGGTGCGGTTCCGGGCAGGTGAGGGAGGACACGATGGACCAATACGTGGCGTGCAGCGAAGAACCGACGGCCGAAGACACGCGGCGCAACGCGCAGGGCGACGACGCGCTGGCCGGGCAGGCGGTCGTCAGCGTCGCGCATGATGCCGACGAGCAGGCGCGCAACCTGATCGGCTGGCGGCAGACCTACGACCAGCTCGCGGCCGGCCGATTCGTCGGCACATTGACCGAGCTGCCGCTCGACACGATGAAGCTGTTTCGCGAATCGACGAGCCACCTGCTGCGCCAGGCGTGTGAGGTGCGCGGCGATGCGTACTGGTTCGGCATTCCGCTCGTGAGCGACGGCACCGCGCGCGTCGATGCGTGCCGCATCGGGCCGGGTGCGCTCGCGTTCCGGCCCGGCAACGTCGAATTCGAACTGGTGACGCCCGCGCAGTTCTCGATCTACGGTGTCGTCGTGCGCGGCGACGTGCTGCGCCGCTACGCGGAAGAGGTCGAGCACTGTGCGCTCGACGAGCGGCTGTTCACGCAGCGCGTGATGCAGGTTGGCGATGCGCGGCTCGCGCGCCTGTGCGCGCTGCTCGGCCGCCGGCTCGACGGCGCGATGGCGATGGCCGGCCCGCTGGCCGATGCGCAGCGCGACGACCTGCAGGGCGAGGTGCTGGCCGCGCTGTTCGACGCGTGCGCGCAGCCGGCCGACGACGATTCGGGCCGTGCGCCGTCGATGCGCCGCTGGATCGTCGAACAGGCGCGCGACTACGTGCTCGCGCACCGCACGCGCCCGGTCGGCGTGCCCGAGCTGTGCGAGCAGTTGCACGTGAGCCGGCGCACGCTGCAGTACTGCTTCCAGGACGTGCTCGGCATGGCGCCCGCGACCTATCTGCGCACGTTGCGGCTGAACGGCGCGCGGCGTGACCTGTGCGGCCGCGCGGCCGGCTCGGTGCAGGACGTGGCGGAGGCGTGGGGCTTCTGGCATCTCAGCCAGTTCGCGACGGATTACCGGCGGCTGTTCGGCAAGCGGCCGTCGGAGACGCTGCGCGAGCGCGCGGTGATGGTGGCGGCGGGGTGAGCGCGGGGCGGTAGTCGAAGTGGTTTTGGTTTAGACGCCGCCTTCGGCACCTGCTCAGGTTCAGGCACCGGCTCAGGCTCATGCTCAGGCGGCGACGCTTTCGGCCTCGCAACTGGCCGCCGCACCTTGTGTCCCTATTCGGCCGTAGCCGCCGTTTCGCGCGGCGCGGGCCACGCCAGCGCATCCCAGTCGATCGCGCGATAGGCGGCCTCGACCGCCGCGAGATCGGCCGGCCGTTCGCTGCGATGCATCCCGCGCAATTCAGCGGGCACGTCGAGCGCGATCGGCACGCAATGCGGATAGTCGCGCACGCGCAGCGTCGGCCCGATCGTCGTGAAGCACGCGAGCGTCGGCACGTCGAAACCGTCGGCGAGATGGAGCGCTGCCGTGTCGGGCGCGAACAGCACGCTGGCACCCTTGATCCATGCCATGAACCGGGCCGTACCGCCGGCCGCATCGGCGCTCACGTCGACATAGGCGGGATGCGCGACGGGCCAGAACCCGGCTACCGGCAACCCGTAGCGCTGCACGAGCTGCTCGACGATCGTCGCCTGCAGTGCCGGCGGCACGCTGCGCAACGCGGTGCTCGCGGTCGCGCAGAACAGCACGTACGGGCGTTGCCATTGCGCAGGCAACGCAGGCAGCGGCAACTGCGCGAGCCAGCGGTTGCGCTTGGCCGACGCCGGCACCGACGCGGGCTCCACGCCGAGCGCGTCGAGGAAGAAATCGATCATCGGCAGCCGCGCGAACGCGGGCCAGTACAGGTGATTGCCGACGTCGATGCACGGCGCGTCCGCCGGCAGCGCGCCGGCGGGGTACGGCAGTGCGCGCGACGGCGCGACGCTGTCGGCCGCGAGCGCATACAGCGCCTCGACATAACCCGGCGCGCAGGCCGGTCGATACAGCGTGAAGTGCAGGCCCGGGTGCGCGGCGCGCAACGCGGCGAGTGCCGTGAGCCCGATCACCGAATCGCCGAGCGTGACACCCATCCCGTTGATCACGTGTACGTGCCGTGCACGGTCGTAGTCGAGCCGGAACGGCCGGTGCGCGGCGTGCAGCAGGCCGCGTCGGGGCGCGGCAGGCACGTGGCCGACGGCACGCGCACCGCCGTGCTCCAGATCGTAAGGCGCGACGAGCGTGCCGTCCGGCGCGAGCAGCGTGCCGGGGTACGTGAGTGCGGCGTCGTGCGACAGCGCGACGGCGTGCGGCGCGGCGTGCATGTCCCCGTCACCCACCGCGTGCGCGGCGGCCCTGTTCGCGGATCTGTTCGAGTGTCGCGGCCGGCGTGCTGGCGTCCTGCGGGATTCGGATCTCGATCAGCGCGGGCAGCCCGCAGGTCAGTGCGCGCCCGAGCGCGGGCGCGAAATCGGCGGTGCGCTCGACGGTCTCGCCATGTGCGCCGAACGCACGCGCATACGCGGCGAAATCGGGATTCGTGAGCCCCGTGCCATGCACGCGCCCCGGGTAGTTACGCTCCTGATGCATGCGGATCGTGCCGAAATGCCCGTTGTTGACGACGATCACGACGATGTTCAGCCCGTACTGCATCGCGGTCGCGAGCTCATTGCCGGCCATCATGAAGCAGCCGTCGCCCGCGAGCGCGACGACGGCGCGCGACGGGTACAGCGACTTCGCGGCAAGCGCGGCCGGCACGCCGTAGCCCATCGCGCCGCTGGTCGGCGCGAGCTGCGAGCGGAAGTGCCGGTACGCGAAGTGGCGATGCAGCCAGATCGCATAGTTGCCGGCGCCGTTGGTGAGGATCGCGTCATGCGGCAGGCGCTCGCGCAGCTGCACCATCACGTCGCCGAGCTGGACGTCGCCGGGCATCGGCAGCGGCGCATGCCATTCGCGATACGCACGATGCGCATCGGCAGCGGTGCCGGCCCACGCCGGGTGCTCGGGCGGCTCGAGCGCGGCGAGCGGCGCGGCGATTTCGGGCATGCCCGACACGATCGGCAGATCAGCCGCATACACGCGGCCAAGCTCGTCCGCACCTTGATGCACGTGAATCAGCGTCTGGCGCGTCTTCGGGATGTCGAGCAGCGTGTAGCCGCCGGTCGTCGCTTCGCCGAGGCGCGGCCCGATCACGAGCAGCAGGTCGGCGTCGCGGATGCGCTTCGCGAGCGCGGGGTTGATCCCGAGCCCGACGTCGCCCGCGTAGTTCGGGTGCGCGTTGTCGATCGTGTCCTGGTAGCGGAACGCGCAGGCCACCGGCAGCTGCCAGCGCTCGACGAAGGTGCGCAGGTTCGCGCATGCGTCGGGTGTCCAGCCGCTGCCGCCGACGATCGCGAACGGCCGCTCGGCGCGCGCGAGCCGCTCGCGCAGCTCGTCGAGCTGCGCGGCCGACGGCGCGGCCGCGACGCGTTTCGCGGCCGGCACGACCGGCTGCGGCGCGCACGCTTCGGACAGCACGTCTTCCGGCAGCGCGAGCACGACCGGGCCGGGGCGCCCGGACGTCGCGACGTGGAACGCATGGCTCAGGTATTCGGGGATACGACGCGGGTCGTCGATCTGCGCGACCCATTTCGCCATCTGGCCGAACATCCGCCGGTAGTCGATTTCCTGGAAGGCTTCGCGGTCGAGGTGCTCGCGTGCGCACTGGCCGACGAAGAGGATCATCGGCGTCGAATCCTGGAACGCGGTGTGCACGCCGATCGACGCATGGGTCGCGCCGGGGCCGCGTGTGACGAACGCGATGCCGGGGCGGCCGGTGAGCTTGCCGACGGCCTCGGCCATGTTCGCGGCGGCCGCCTCGTGGCGGCAGACGACCGTCTGAATGCGCGCGGTGTCGTCCGCCAGCGCATCGAGTACGGCGAGGAAACTCTCGCCCGGCACGCAGAACACGCGTTCGACGTGATTGGCGAGCAACGCATCGACGAGCAGTCGCGCGCCGGTGGTGGCGGGCTGCTCGAGATCCTTGGAATGCGACATGGGCTGCCGTCTCCCTGGGTAGCGGGACGTACAGCTTACGCCCGTTGGCGGGGCGCCGGTACGCCGGCTGCTGAAAAGTGTCGGAACAAGGGGGAATAGATCGGGCGGCCGTGGAGAAGGGAAGGCATGCTGGATCGCCGGTGGTGCGCGATGGCCAAAAGGCCGGCTTGTGGGCGATAGCCCGATGATGGAAAGTTGGGGGCAACAAGGATCCAGCCAAATTTCCGTTTCACCCTCCGCGAATATGTCGCCCAATTAACAATAAAATGGGAACTCATTCAATAGTAAAATTTCCGTCGAAACGACTGACGAAATCAAGGAACGGCATGACAACCGAGACGATCGACCAGAAGACGCTCACCCAGCTCGTCGAAGCGGGCGCCGTACGTGCGGCGCGAGTGGTCGGCTGCGGCAACGGCTGGGCGCTGTCGGCCCGCTGTGGTGCGAACGAACGCTTCCTGTCGGCCAAACGCGGCGATGTGCGCGTGTTCCGTCGCTTTGAAACGCTGGTGGGCTTTTTGCGCGACATCGGCATCAGCCGGTTCGATGTCGATGCGGCCGGCTTCGATCCGGAGGCGCCCGGCCGGACGACCCGGCCCGATCGTGCCGAGGCGCTGAAAGTGGCCCACGAAGCGGCCGCTCACGATCGCTGGTTTCGCGAGCAGGTGCAGCAGGTGCTGGACGACCCGCGCCCCTCGATTCCCGACGCAGAAGTCAGGGCCGGGTTCGAGGCACGTCGCGATGCGCTGCGTCGGAGGATTGCCGGCAAGCAGGGTGATGCTTCTTGACCCTCGCACTGCACTGGCATCCGAAGGCGTACGAGGATCGCGTTGCGATCCTCGACTATATCGGTCAGGACAATCCACTGGCCGCGCTGGAACTGGACGAACTGCTGGAGGCAAAGGCCGCGTCGCTGCCGGCGCGCGCGGAGCTGTATCGACTGGGGCGCGTGCCGGACACGCGCGAACTGGTGATCGCGCCGAACTATGTACTGGTGTATCGCATTCGGCCAGCCGACGGCATCGTGGAGATTCTCCGTGTGCTGCATGCGCGCCGGCAGTGGCCGTGACGCGCCGCGCTCAGCACTCGACGATATTCACCGCCAGCCCGCCGCGCGACGTTTCCTTGTACTTCGTCTTCATGTCGGCGCCCGTCTCGCGCATCGTCTTGATCACGGAGTCGAGCGACACGTAGTGCGAGCCGTCGCCGCGCAGCGCCATGCGCGCCGCGTTGACCGCCTTCACCGACGCCATCGCGTTGCGCTCGATGCACGGGATCTGCACCATCCCGCCGACCGGGTCGCAGGTGAGGCCGAGGTTGTGTTCCATCCCGATCTCGGCCGCGTTCTCGACCTGCTGCGGCGTGCCGCCGAGTACGGCCGCGAGCGCGCCGGCCGCCATCGAGCACGCCACGCCCACTTCGCCCTGGCAACCGACTTCCGCGCCGGAGATCGACGCATTCAGCTTGTAAAGAATGCCGATCGCGGCGGCCGTCAGCAGGAAGTCGATCACGCCTTGTTCGTTCGCACCGGGCGTGAAGCGCGTGTAGTAGTGCAGCACGGCCGGGATGATGCCGGCCGCGCCGTTGGTCGGCGCGGTGACGACGCGGCCGCCGGCCGCGTTTTCCTCATTGACCGCGATCGCGTACAGGTTGATCCAGTCAATCATCGACAGCGGATCCTGCAGCGCGCGCTCGGGGCTGCCCGTCAGCGTGCGGTACAGCTGCGGCGCGCGGCGCTTGACCTGGAACGGGCCGGGCAGGTTGCCGTCGGCTTCCGGGTTGCCGATCCCGCAGCCGCGCGACACGCACGACTGCATCACGGCCCAGATCTTCAGCAGGCCGTCGCGCGTCTCTTCCTCGGTGTGCCATGCGCGCTCGTTTTCCCACATCAGCTGCGCGATCGACTTGCCGGTCGACTCGGTCAGCGCGAGCAGCTCGGCGCCGGTGCGGAACGGGTGGGTCATCTGCTCGGCCGCGCTCAGCACCTTCGTGTTCGGTGCGCCGGCCGTCACGACGAAGCCGCCGCCGACCGACAGGTAGGTGCGCTCGACCAGCACGTTGCCGCTCGCGTCGGACGCGCGCAGCTTCATCCCGTTCGGGTGCTCGGGCAGCGCCTGACGGTAGAACGCGATGTTCTCCTTCAGCACGAACGGCACCGGATGCGTGCCCAGCAGCGCGAGCTGCTTCGATTGTCGGATGTCTTCCAGCCGCGCGTCGATCGTGTCGGGATCGACGGTGTCGGGCGCATCGCCGAGCAGGCCGAGCATCACGCCGCGATCGGTGCCGTGGCCCTTGCCGGTTGCGCCGAGTGAGCCGTACAGCTCGACCTTCACGTGGGCCGTCGCCGCGAGTTGCCCGTCACGCTCGAGTCCCTGGACGAACATCAGCGCCGCGCGCATCGGCCCGACCGTATGCGAACTGGACGGACCGATGCCGATCTTGAAAAGGTCAAAGACGCTGACTGCCATAGTGATTTCTGCCTTGCTTTAAGAATAATGCTAGCGCGCCTGCAATGGCAGGCACGCGGCGAGCCATGCGGGCGGCGTTGGGGAAAGCTGCTGCGCGACGCGGGCGTAGCGCCCGTCGAGCCGCGCGGCCAGATGAAAGAGTTCGGTAGCGTTTTTCGGGTCCCACTGCCCCGTGTAGCCCGGCAGGCCGGCCTCGCGGCGCTTCGCATCGAACGGCACCGGCGAATTCACGAATTCCTCGTGCGTTTTTTCGCCGAGCGCGTACGGCACGAGCCAGTCGAGCGCGGCCGCGAGCGTCGCGCCGTTCGCGCCCCGCTCGCGCAGCCAGTTGCGGTTGAAGCGGCGCGCGGCGAGCGCGGCCGTCACCAGCGGCTGCAGGTCGTAGACCGCGTAATGCAGCGCATCGCGTTCCTCGAAGTCCCAGGTCTTGCCGTCCGGGCCGATGTTGTCGGCGAGATGCTCGACGAACAGCCGCTGCGCGGCGTTCATCATCTTGCGGTCGCCGAGCGTGAACGCGGACAGCGCGATCAGCTTGATCCGGTGGCTCTGCCAGTTGTTGCGCCAGGTGCCCGTGAGCGGACGCTTCTGCGCGTCGATCTGCGCGACGTAGCCGGCGCCGAGCTTCGCGATGAACGCGGCCGTCGCGTTGCGGGTCTTCACCGGCAGCGCGCTCGCGGTCATGTCGTACGCGACGATCAGGCTGTCGAAGCGCGTCTCGTCGATCGGGTTGAAGCTCGGCTGGTAGGTCGCGACCCACGCGGACAGGAAGCGGTCGACGAGCTGCAGGTAGCGCGGCGCGTTCGTCACGCGCCACGCGAGCGCGGCATCGCGCATCAGGTCGAGATCCTTCAGCGCGGCGGCACTCTGGTCGTAGATGCCTTCGTGCGGCAGCGTGCCCTCGGTGTGCACGCGCGCCATCGCCTTCGGCTGCTCGCCGATGCGCGCGTCGACGCTGCGGATCAGCGCCTGGATGCCCGGCTCGGCCTGTGTCGTCTCGCTCGCCTGCAGTGCCGGCGCCGCGCAGAAATTCATCGCCGCGCGCGCGCTGCCGGACGCGCCGAGACCGGCGGCGGCAAACGACAGCGACGCGACGAGCATCGGCACGACGCGGCGCGCGCGCGGCCGCCCTTGCATTGCACCATGGCCCGGAAACATCGGACGCACCATGCGGAACTCCTTCATTGGCTGGATCGCGTGTGATGTTAGCCGGATTGGCGGACGAACGTGAACCGGTTCGAGCGGCGAACAAAAAAACCGCACGCAACTCCGGGTTGCGTGCGGTGCGGTCACCATCGGGCGGCTCCTGGCCTGGCGCGCGTTATGCGTATTCCGACATCGGCACGCACGAGCAGAACAGGTTGCGGTCGCCGTAGACGTTGTCCGCGCGGCCGACCGGCGGCCAGTACTTGTTCGTGCCCAGCGACGCCACCGGGTACGCAGCCTGCTCGCGCGAGTACGCGTGCGGCCATTCGTTCGCGGTGACGACGGCCGCGGTGTGCGGTGCGTGACGCAGCGGATTGTCCTCGCGGTCGGCGCGGCCTTCCTCGACGGCGCGGATTTCGTCGCGGATCGCGATCATCGCGGCGATGAAGCGGTCGAGTTCTTCCTGCGATTCCGATTCGGTCGGCTCGACCATCAGCGTGCCCGGCACCGGGAAGCTCATCGTCGGCGCGTGGAAGCCGTAGTCCATCAGGCGCTTCGCGACGTCGTCGACGGTGATGCCGCTCGATTCCTTGATCGGACGCAGGTCGAGAATGCACTCGTGCGCGACCAGCCCGCCCGGGCCCGAATACAGCACGGGGTAGTGCGGCGCGAGGCGCTTCGCGATGTAGTTCGCGTTGAGGATCGCGGTTTCCGTCGCGGCGGTCAGGTTCTTCGCGCCCATCATCGCGATGTACATCCACGAGATCGGCAGGATCGACGCCGAGCCGTACGGCGCGGCCGATACTGCGCCGATGCCGTCTTCCTCACGCGTGTAGCCGGTCGAACGCTGGTTCGGCAGGAACTTCGCGAGGTGCGCGCCGACCGCGACCGGACCGACGCCCGGGCCGCCACCGCCGTGCGGGATGCAGAAGGTCTTGTGCAGGTTCAGGTGCGACACGTCGCCGCCGAACTGGCCCGGCGCGGTCAGGCCGACCATCGCGTTCATGTTCGCGCCGTCGACGTACACCTGGCCGCCGTGAGCATGGACGATCTCGCAGATCTCGCGGACGTTCTGCTCGAACACGCCGTGCGTCGACGGGTACGTGATCATGATTGCAGCGAGGTCCTTCGCGTGCGCGTCGGCCTTCGCCTTCAGATCGGCGATGTCGACGTTGCCCTGTGCATCGCATGCAACGACCACGACCTTCATGCCGGCCATGTGCGCGGATGCCGGGTTCGTGCCGTGGGCGGACGCCGGGATCAGGCACACGTCGCGATGGGCTTCGCCGCGCGATGCGTGGTAGGCGTGAATGATCAGCAGGCCCGCGTACTCGCCCTGCGAGCCCGCGTTCGGCTGCAGCGACACGGCCGCGTAGCCGGTGGCCGCCACGAGCATCTGCTCGAGCTGGTCGATCATCTCGCGGTAGCCGACGGTCTGGTCGGCCGGCGCGAACGGGTGGATCCGGCCGAACTCGGGCCACGTGACGGGCAGCATTTCCGACGTCGCGTTCAGCTTCATCGTGCACGAGCCGAGCGGGATCATCGAGCGGTCGAGCGCGAGATCCTTGTCCGACAGGCTGCGCAGGTAGCGCAGCATTTCGGTTTCGGAATGGTGGCGGTTGAACACGTGGTGCGTCAGGTACGCGCTCGTGCGCTCGAGGCCGGCCGGCAGTGCGGGGACGCCGGCTGCGCCCGCGTCCAGCGCGTCGACGGCCGGTGCGGTGCCGCCCGCGGCTTGCGCGAACACGGCGAGGAGATCGGCGAGGTCGTCGCGCGTCGTCGTTTCGTCGACCGATACGCCGACTTGCGTGTCGCTCACGCGGCGCAGGTTGATGCGCTTCGCCTTCGCGAATTCGTGGACCTGTGCGGTGCGCGCGCCGGTGTCGATCGTCAGCGTGTCGAAGAACGTGTCGTTGACGGTCGCGAAGCCGAGCTGCTTCACGCCGGCGGCGAGCAGCGCCGCGATGCGGTTCACGCGCAGCGCGATCGTCTTCAGGCCGTGCGGGCCGTGGTAGACCGCGTACATGCTGGCCATGATCGCGAGCAGCGCCTGCGCGGTACACACGTTCGACGTCGCCTTCTCGCGGCGGATGTGCTGTTCGCGCGTCTGCAGCGCGAGGCGCAGCGCGGGCTTGCCCTGCGCGTCGACCGTCACGCCGACGAGGCGGCCCGGCATCTGGCGCTTGAATTCGTCACGCACCGCGAGATACGCGGCGTGCGGGCCGCCGAAACCCATCGGCACGCCGAAGCGCTGCGTGTTGCCGATCGCGACGTCCGCACCCCAGTCGCCCGGCGGCGTGAGCACGGTCAGCGCGAGCAGGTCGGCCGCGACGACCACGTGGCCGCCGGCCGCGTGGATCGCTTCGGTGAGTGCGCGGTAGTCGCGCACGTCGCCGTTCACGCCCGGGTATTGCAGCAGTACGCCGAACGCATTCGCTTGCGCGGCGTCGGCGGCCGGGCCGGTCTTGACCTCGATGCCGACCGGCAGCGCACGCGTGCGGATCACTTCGAGCGTTTGCGGCAGCACGTCGTCGGCGACGTAGAACACGTTCGACGTCGGCTTGCCGGTGCGCTGCAGCAGCGTCATCGCTTCGGCGGCGGCGGTGGCTTCGTCGAGCAGCGACGCGTTCGAGATCGCGAGGCCCGTGAGGTCGGCGACCATCTGCTGGAAGTTCAGGAGCGCCTCGAGGCGACCCTGGGAAATTTCGGGCTGGTACGGCGTGTAGGCCGTGTACCACGCCGGGTTTTCGAGCACGTTGCGCAGGATGACGGCCGGCGTGTGCGTGTCGTGGTAACCCTGACCGATATACGAGCGGAACACCTGGTTCTTGTCCGCGAGAACCCGCAGCGCGGCGAGGGCTTCGGCTTCGCTCTTCGGCTGCGCGAACGGGCCGAGCGGCAGCGTTTCGGCGCGGCGGATCGAGGCCGGGATCACGGCGTCGATCAGGGCGGCGCGCGTCGGGAAGCCGAGCGTGTCGAGCATGGCCTGCTGGCTGGCGGCGTCGGGGCCGATGTGGCGTTCGGCGAACGCGTCGTGCGTTTCGAGCGCGGCGAGCGAGAGTGGCGTGCGGTTCATCAGGCGGTCCGGGTGTTCGAGCTTCATGGCGTTCCTTGGTCGGCCCGGGCGAGCGATGCAGCGTTCGCCCGGGCCCCATGCTTTGCGGTCGACCCGGGGCGGCGCGTTGACGCCGGCCCGGGTTCCGCGCGGGGCAGGGTGGCTGACCCGTCCCGCGCGATTCAGGGAAATTAGTCGATCAGCTTGCTGTACGCGTCAGCGTCGATCAGCTTGTCGGTCGACGCGCCGGCCGCGAGCTTGATCTTGAACAGCCACACGCCGTACGCGTCGCTGTTCACTTCTTCCGGCGAATTGGCGGCATCTTCGTTGATCGCGACGACCTCGCCGGATACCGGCGAGTAGATGTCGGATGCGGCCTTCACCGATTCGACGACGCCGACGGCGTCGCCCGCCGTCACCGACTTGCCGACTTGCGGCAGTTCGAGGAAGACGATGTCGCCGAGCGTGCTCTGCGCGTGATCGGTGATGCCGACCGTCAGCGTGCCGTCCGCCTCGGTGCGGATCCATTCGTGTTCGTCGGTGTATTTCAGCTCGGCCGGGACGTTGCTCATCGGATGCTCCTGGTAAAAGGGTGTGTTCGTTTTGCTGGCGCGCCGCCGGGGCGCGCCGGGTATGGTATTGCGCCGGGCGCCATCTCCCGGCTTCCCGGGAGGCGGGCCTCCCGGCCGTTACGCAGCGAGGACCTTGCCGTTGCGCACGAACGGCAGTTTTACCACGCGCGCGGGAAGATTCTTGTCGCGAATTTGCACCTGGACGAGGTCGCCGATCTGGACGGCCGCCGGCACGCGCGCGAACGCGATCGATTCCTGCATCGACGGCGAGAACGTGCCGCTCGTGATCTCGCCTTCGCCGTGCGGCGTGACGACCTTCTGGTGCGCGCGCAGCACGCCGCCGGCCTTGCCGTTTTCCTTCTGCAGGATCAGGCCGACGAACGCGGCGCGGGTGCCGTTGGCTTCCAGGGCGGCACGACCGACGAAGTCGCGCGGCGCGGAGAGGTCGACCGTCCACGCGAGGCCCGCGTCGAGCGGCGACACGGTGTCGTCCATGTCCTGGCCGTACAGGTTCATGCCGGCCTCGAGGCGCAGCGTGTCGCGCGCGCCGAGCCCGCACGGGCGCACGCCGTTTTGCTGCAGCGCGTTCCACAGCGCTTCGACGTGCACGGCCGGGACGATCACTTCGAAACCGTCTTCACCGGTGTAGCCGGTGCGCGCGACGGTGAGATCGCCGAACGGCGTGCCGGCGACCTGCGCGGCGTTGAACGGCTTCAGCTCACTGGTGGCGGCGCGCGCGGCGGGCACGGTCGCCCAGGTCTTTTCGCGGGCGTTCGGGCCCTGAACGGCGATGATCGCGAAATCGCGGCGCGGCGCGATCGTGACGCCGAAGCCGCCTTGCTCGTTCAGCTGGTTGAACCACGCGATGTCTTTCTCGGCCGTGCCGGCGTTGACGACGACGCGGAAGAATTCTTCGGTGAAGTAGTAGACGATCAGGTCGTCGATGACGCCGCCCTGCGGATTGAGCAGGCACGAGTAGAGGGCCTTGCCGGGCGTCTTGAGCTTGCCGACGTTGTTCGCGATCGCATGCTCGAAGAACGCGCGCACGCGGCTGCCGGTGAAATCGACGACGCACATGTGCGACACGTCGAACATGCCGGCGTCGGTGCGCACGGCTTCATGTTCTTCGATCTGCGAGCCGTAGTTGACGGGCATGTCCCAGCCGCCGAAATCGACCATGCGGGCATTGAGCGCGCGGTGCGCGGCGTTGAGCGGGGTGTGATTCAGTGCAGTCATCGAGGCCTCAGGCAAGGCGCTTGCGCGCGGATCAGAACGGCCATGTGCCGACCACCGCGGCCGATGGCCTGCGAGCGATCCGGTACATGCCCCTCTGTCCTCGATACCTGAGAGATTGCGCTGCCGGCCAGGCCTGGCGAACGCGCGCCCCTTCGGTGGGCAGCTTGCCCGCGCAGCGGATGCGCTGCGGGCTACTGCCGCTCTCCAGAGTGCGGGGAGAGTGTGGCCCGCGCAATGCGCGGACGGGATTCCCCGACGCGGTCGGTCCTTTTGCCTGAGAGTTTGCGGGTGTGCCCCTTCGGCGGCGCAACCGGCTGAAACAGCCCGGTTACACGCTCTCCCGACGCGTGCGGGCGACTGTACGCGAGCGGGTGGGCCTTGTCAATTTGAGCAAAAGAATGTCGCTTCGCGACAAGCGGCGGCAACCGGTGCCGCCGCTTTTTCCGCTCCGGCGGGCGCCGGCCGGTGCGTTACTCGCCGATCGCGCGCGCGGCCGTGTCGAGTTCCTGGTTCAGCACGCGCTGCTCGTCGCCTGACAGGCCGCCGCTGTGCTGCGCGGACATGTCGTTCGATTCCTGGCGGATCACGTCGAGGCGATGATGAAGCTGCGCGCCGTACGGCGGCGGGTAGTAGCCGCCGTTCACGCGCGCATCGATGCGGCGGTGCAGATTGTCGATCCGGCCCTGGATCTGCTGCATCCGCTCGTTCGCGACGACCTGCGGATTCGGCCGCGGCGGGGGCGCCGGGCGGACCGGCTGCTGCGGCTGCACGATACAGGCCGCAAGCGAGGAAACCAGGACGCAGCACGCTGCTGCGCGAATCAACCGTTGCATCAACATTCTCCTGACGGATTGGTGTCGGATCGACTTTTTCGAGAAACGCATCAGACCAGTCTGCCGCTGACTTTCGTTCCCCCGGCATTTGTAACCGAATGTTCCGGCTGATCCCGCTGCACCGGCGCCGGCCGGCCGCGACCGGCCGGCGCGCGGTGTCAGATCGTGCGGCGCACGAACGGCAGCCGGCGGCCGTCGTGCTCGCTCTGCGCGGCGAGCTCGATGATCGTCATCACGTCGACGGCGTCCTGCGCGGTGACGGGGAATGGCGCGCCGTCGCGGATCGACGCGGCGAGCGCGCGGTAGAACTCCGCGTACTGGCCATCGAGCGTCGGCACCGGGCGCTCGACCTCGACTTCGCCGTCGAGCACGCGCAGCAGGCCGGGCGGGTTGCCGCCGCCGAATTCGACGTCGTCGGCGGTGAGGCCGGCCTTGAGCTGGTCTTCCTGCGTGTCGAGCCCGAACTTCTGGTAGCTGCCGCGCGTGCCGTGCAGCGTGAAGCGCGCGGGTTCGATCGCCGACAGCGCGCTCGCATGCAGCGTGACGTCCTTGTCCGGATAGCCGAGCTGCAGGTGCACGAAATCGGGCGCCGTGCCGTTGTCGCGGCGCGTCTTGACGGTCGCGCTCACCGTTTCCGGCAGGCCGAACAGCGCGAGCGCCTGGTCGATCAGGTGCGGGCCGAGGTCGAGCAGCAGGCCGCCGCCGCGAGCCGGCTCCTCGCGCCAGCGCGTGCGCGGCGTCGGGCGGAAGCGGTCGAAGTGCGACTCGAAACTGGTGATGCGGCCGAGCTCGCCCGATTTGACGATGTCGCGCACGGTGAGGAAATCGCCGTCCCAGCGGCGGTTGTGGAACGGCGCGAACAGCCGGCTGCGCGCGTTCGCGAGCCGCGCGAGCGCGAGCGCCTCGTCGGCGGTGAGCGTCACGGGCTTGTCGACGACCACGTGGCGGCCCGCTTCGAGCACCTGGCGCGCGAGCGCGAAGTGCGTGTCGTTCGGCGTGGCGATCACCACGCACTCGATGTCGTCGAGGCCGAGCAGCGTGTCGAGATCGGGGACGACGCGCGCGCCCGGATACGCCGCCTGCGCGCGATCGGGCTGACCCGTCGCGATCGCGGCGACTTCAGTGCGGCCGCTCGTGGCGATCACGGGCGCGTGGAACGTCGCGCCGGCGAAACCGAAACCCATCAAACCAATCCTGAGCAATGACGACATGGCAATTCCTGGCTGCGAAGGAAATTAAAGGATGGCGCGCCGGGACGGCGCGAAGACGACCGGCTATTTTGGCATGGCGCCGCCGCTTGCACCGGCGCGTTCGGGCGAAATGCGCGATGCGATGCGGCGCTTGCGCAAGGAAAGCCGGCATTTTGCGCGGGCCGGGGGGCCGCGCGAGCGGGGTTTGCCCGCCTACGCCCGTGCAATGAACGGCTGCCGCGGGGGCGCCGCCCGGCGTCATACGGTTGCCCGCCGCAGCACGGCGGCGGCGACCTGCGCGGCCCACACCGCGCAGGCGGTTGCGCCGGGGTGGAAGCCGTCGGTGGCCATCAGGTGGCGCTCGAGCGGCAGCTCGACGCGCAGGAACGTGCAGTGCGGCTGCGTGGCGGCCCACCCGGCGAGCGCCGTGTTGAGCCGCTTCGCGCGCAGCCCGAGATACCACGCGAGCGGCTGCGGCAGCGCCGGAAAGCGCTCCATCGGCGGCACCGCCGACAGGATCGCGTGCCCGACCCGGAAGCGCGCGGCGAGCAACCGGACGAGCTCGGCCTGCTGCGCCAGCCAGCGGGCCGGCGGCACGCCGCCCGTCACGTCGTTGACGCCGAGCGACGTGACGGCCACGTCGAACGGCTCGGCTGGCTCGGCGGCGAGCCAGTCGACCAGCTCCCGTGTGGTCAGGCCGGTGCGCGCGAGCAGTTTCCACCTCACGCGATGGGTGGCCGCGAGCGCGCTCGCCAGTTGCCCGGACAGCGCGTCGCGCTGCGTCGCGACGCCGACGCCCGCGGCGGCCGAATCGCCGACCACCAGCACGCGCAGCGGCGGGCCGTCGCCCGCCACGCCGTCGCGCGGGCCGGCGGCCTCGGGCAGCCGCGGCGTGACGCGGCGCACGTAGCGCCCCTGCGCGAACAGCAGCGGGCCGAGGGCGGCGGTGGCGAACGGGTATCCCATGATGTCGATCCGGTGGCGGTACAGGTGACGCAAACGGGCCGGCGCGGGGGCGGCGCCGAAGTGGCCATATTGTGGCCGATCGGTGCGCGAAAGGGGCCGGATTGGCCGAACGGACAGGGGGTGCCCGGCCGGTCGGCCCGCGCAGCCCCGCCCGGCGGCGCTCCCGAAAAGCGCGCCGCCGACGTGTTAACATGCGCGTCCTGCCCGCGTGTCCGCCTGCTTCGCCAGCCCGCCGCGCACGGCATCCTCCCGGCGTTCCGCCGTCAACCGCAACACCATCCGCCATCATGTCCGCAGGCCTGAATCCCGCCCAGAACGAAGCGGTGCGCTACCTCGACGGTCCCTGTCTCGTGCTCGCCGGCGCGGGCAGCGGCAAGACCCGCGTGATCACGCAGAAGATCGCGCACCTGATCGAAGCGAAAGGCTTCGAGCCGCGCCACATCGCCGCCGTCACGTTCACGAACAAGGCGGCCGCCGAAATGCGCGAGCGCGTGTCGAAGCTGCTCGAGGGCAAGACGCTCACCACGCCCGGCAAGGAAGGCCGCAAGGTGCCCGTCAACCAGCTCACCGTCTGCACGTTCCACTCGCTGGGCGTGCAGATCCTGCGCCAGGAGGCCGAGCACGTCGGCCTGAAGCCGCAGTTCTCGATCATGGATTCGGACGACTGCTTCGGGATGATCCAGGAGCAGATCGGCACGACCGACAAGGGCCTGATCCGCAAGATCCAGAGCACCATCTCGCTGTGGAAGAACGGCCTGATCATGCCCGAGGAAGCGATGACGATCGCGGCCAACGAGGACGAGCACCAGGCCGCGCTGGTCTACCGCAACTACGTCGCGACGCTGCATGCGTACCAGGCGGTCGACTTCGACGACCTGATCCGCCTGCCCGCCGAACTGTTCGCGAAGAACGAGCAGGTGCGCGACCGCTGGCAGAACAAGCTGCGCTATCTGCTGATCGACGAATACCAGGACACCAACGCGTGCCAGTACGAGCTGCTGAAGCTGCTCGCCGGCCCGCGCGCGGCGTTCACGGCGGTGGGCGACGACGACCAGGCGATCTACGGCTGGCGCGGCGCGACGCTCGAGAACCTCGCGCAGCTCGGCAAGGATTTCCCGAAGCTGCACCTCGTCAAGCTCGAGCAGAACTACCGGTCGACGGTGCGCATCCTGACCGCCGCGAACAACGTGATCGCGAACAACCCGAAGCTGTTCGAGAAGAAGCTGTGGTCCGAGCACGGGATGGGCGACTCGATCACCGTCACGCCGTGCAACGACGAGGAGCATGAAGCCGAATCGGTCGTGTTCCGGCTGTCCGCGCACAAGTTCGAGCGGCGCGCGCAGTTCCGCGACTACGCGATCCTGTATCGCGGCAACTTCCAGGCGCGGATCTTCGAGCAGGTGCTGCGCCGCGAGCGGATTCCGTACGTGCTGTCGGGCGGCCAGTCGTTCTTCGACAAGGCCGAGATCAAGGATCTGTGCGCATACCTGCGGCTGATCGCGAACGCCGACGACGATCCCGCGTTCATCCGCGCCGTCACCACGCCGCGCCGCGGGATCGGCAACACGACGCTCGAAGCGCTCGGCTCGTTCGCGGGCCAGGCGAAGGTGTCGCTGTTCGAGGCCGTGTACATGGGCGGGATCGAGGCGCGGCTGTCCGCGCGCCAGGTCGAGCCGCTGCGGATGTTCTGCGACTTCATTCAGCGCCTGACCGAGCGTGCGGACAAGGATCCCGCCACCGCCGTGCTCGACGACATGATGGAGGCGATCCACTACGAGGCGTACCTGTACGACGCGTTCGACGAACGGCAGGCGCAGTCGAAGTGGCAGAACGTGCTCGAATTCCTCGAATGGCTGAAGCGCAAGGGCACCAAGCCCGAGACGGAAGCGGTCGACGGCGAGGCGGAAGGCTTCCACAACGCGGACGGGCTCGCCGATACCGGCAAGAACCTGCTCGGCCTGATCCAGACCGTCGCGCTGATGTCGATGCTCGAGGGCAAGGACGAGGATCCGGATGCGGTGCGGCTGTCGACGGTCCATGCGTCGAAGGGGCTCGAGTATCCGCACGTGTTCCTGGTCGGCGTCGAGGAAGGCATCATGCCGCACCGCGGCGGCTCCGAGGACGACGGCCCGATCGACAACGAGCGGATCGAGGAGGAGCGCCGGCTGATGTACGTCGCGATCACGCGCGCGCAGCGCAGCCTGCACCTGAACTGGTGCAAGAAGCGCAAGCGGGCGCGCGAGACGGTCGTGTGCGAACCGTCGCGCTTCATCCCGGAGATGGGGCTCGACGACGCGCCGCCGCCGACGCCGGAAGAGGCGCCGATGTCGCCGAAGGATCGGCTCGCGAGCCTGAAGGCGTTGCTGCAGAAGTGACGCGGCGGCGCCGGGCGCATGGCGCTCCGGCGCTCCAGAGGTTCGCCCGCAAAACAAAACCCCCGCGACGCACACGCATCGCGGGGGTTTTTTACTGACGGCCGGTTGGGATTACTTCGACGCGTTGACCATGTAGTCGACGGCGGCCTTCACGTCGGCGTCCGACGCGTTCGACCCGCCCTTCGGCGGCATCGCGCCCTTGCCGTGCAGCGCGTAGTTGTAGACCGTGTCCATCGAGTCCTTCAGGCGCGGCGCCCAGTCTTCCTTGCTGCCGAACTTCGGCGCGCCGAGCACGCCCGCCGCGTGGCAGGCCTGGCAGGTCGACGTGTACAGCGCCTTGCCGGCGTCGGCGCCGGCCGGGGCGGCCGCTGCCGCGGGCGCTTCACCGGCCTTCGGGAGCGCGGCGATTGCCGCCTGGGCCGCGGCGATTTGCGCGCTGGCGGCGTCCGCCGTGCCCGACGCGGCTGCGGCGCCGCTGGCGGATTGCGCCGCGTTGGCGGCCGGCGCGGCCGGTTCGGGGAAGTTCGCGCCGTCGTTGTTCGCCATGTAGACGATCGCACGGGCGATTTCATAGTCGCTGACGTCGTCGGGGCTCGTGCCGCCGCGCGGCGGCATCGCGCCCTTGCCGGCCAGCGCCGTCTTCAGCAGCGTGTCGAAGCCTTGCGAGATGCGCGGCGCCCAGTCGTCCTTGTTGCCGAACTTCGGCGCGCCGGCGGCGCCCGTGCCGTGGCAGGTCACGCAGACGGCCTTGTAGACTTCCTCGCCGGTCTTGTACGTGCGGGGCGCGTTGGCGTCCTTCACGTCGACCTTCGCGAGCGGGGCGACACGTGCGGCGACCTGTTCGTCGGATAGCGCGTCCGTGCCGGCGCCGGCACGGAACGCATGGTTCGCATAGTTGGCGAACAGGACGATCAGGATGATCGGAATCGCGAACGACGCGATGATGACGGCAATCAGCTGCCCGGGGGTTTTGACGGGAGATTCGTGGGGTGCTTCGCTCATGCTTGCCTCGTCTCCGTGATTAGGAATTGTGAGCGCGGTGCAACGGCAAATGGCAGTCCAATGAAGCCCGGTCGATTATAGACGGAACGTTTACATCACGGCGAGCGGTGCGATGGCGCGTGTTTACCCGCACGCGGCCCGGCCCGGCGGGGATTCGTCGGGCAAGGTGGACGCGTCATGGGAAACCGGGTATCCTTGCCGTCTTGCCAATCGTGGGCGGCCTGTATATTGGGGTCGCTTCACTGTCACAGGCGCCCGTAGCTCAATGGATAGAGTACTGCCCTCCGAAGGCAGGGGTTGCTGGTTCGATCCCAGCCGGGCGCGCCAAGCCTAGTCAGGCTCTCAGCGGTTTTCTCCGTTCGTCGCACTGTCTCGTTGCAGCTGAATTGCAGCTGGCACCGGCACGGGCTCGGCCGTCAGCGGCGTGACCCATTGCGCGAGGTGATCGGCCGACAGGTGCGCGTACCGCTGCACCATTTCCATCGTCTCCCATCCGCCCAGCTCTTTGAGCACCTGCAGCGGCGTGCCGCGCTGCACGTGCCAGCTCGCCCACGTATGACGCAGGTCGTGCCAGCGGAAATCGCTCAGGCCGGCACGCTGCAGCGCCTTGGCCCAGGCGGCCGTCGCCGTCTGGTAGACCGGCCTGCCGCGATAGGTGAACACGCTGTCCGCGCACTCCGGCGCCCGCGGGTTCGCGTGCTGGCGGCGCAGCACGGCGATCGCGGTTTCCGAAAGCGGCACCGTGATGGCCTTGCGGGCCTTCGCCTGGTCCGGGTGGATCCACGCGACGCGCCGCGCGAGGTCGACTTGCGACCACCGCAGCCCCGTCACGTTGGCGCGGCGCAGGCCGGTCTCCAGACTGAAACGCGCCATGTCGGCGAGATGCGCGGGCAGTTCGGCGAGCAGCCGTTCCGCTTCGGCCGGGGTCAGCCAGCGGATGCGTTTCGAGACGATCTTCGCGCGTTTCGTGACCGGCGCGCGCTCCAGCCATTCCCATTCGACCGCCGCATTCAACACCGACTTCAGCACGCCGATCACGCGACGCACAGTGCCGTCGCTGACGGCCCGGTCGGTCTCGACGATGCCGTGCCGGGTGCGCACCGTGCGCGGCTCCTGGCGCTTCGCGAGCGCGATCGCGTCGACGCGGTTGCGGTCGATATCGGCGAGCGCGACGCCGGACAGGTGCCGGTCGAGCCAGCGCAGGTGAATCTTCGACGTTTCCAGGCTGGCGAGGCCCGCGCGTTCGCCGACGTAGCGCACGACCGCGTCGTTCCACGAATGGCGCGGCTTCGTGCCGAGCCGCGCCTGGTTCCACAGGTCGACCTTCAGCCGGTCGTGGAATTCCTGGGCCTGCGCTTTGTCGCGGGTGCCAGTGCTTCCCTGTACCGGCGGTCCGCCGCCAGGGGGGTACAGCTTGTATTGCCAGTTCGGGCTGGTCTTGCGCTTGTAGAGCGACATGGGCGGGTTTCCTCTTGCTGATCGTGATGGGCGACGGGCGGGAGCCATTCGCCGGCGAGGTAGCGCTGCAGGGCGGCGACGGAAAAGATCCAGCGCTTGCCGACCTTGCGGCCGGGCAGCGCGCCGGCCCTGGCCTTCAGGCGCACCGTTTCGGGATGGGCGCCGAGCAGCGCCGCGGCGCCGGCCAGGTCGACGGTGGCCGGATGCGCGCTGTCGGCAGGCCGCCCGCCGGGCGGGCACGCAGCGCAACTCGTGGAAGGATGGTTCGCGTGTGAAGAGTGCATAACACGTTGATGTTCAAGCGTTTTGTTGGCCATCGGTTGCCATCATTCAGGCGTGTCGAGCGCGTGGAACCCGTGGCGCGAAATCGCTGCATCGCCGGCGACCGATGGCAATGCGGCGCCGACTCGTGGCGCGCGATGGCGGCTCGTCGCCGTGGCTTCCCGGTTCTCTTTCTTCTTTTTCTTCAATGAGTTGAAGAGAGAGAAAGAAGAAGGGGCCGCCGCCGGCGCACCGGCCGGACTCATGGCAAAAGCGGCATGACACGTGGCGAACCCGGCGTGAGGCAGGGCGGCAGTTTCCTCAGGAATCAAGGACTTGCGAGCCGTCACCCGCGACAACCACGACTCGCGTGCGCTGCCTGCCCACTCCCGGCGGGTTCCGCCGTGCGGTGGTTGGCCGGACAGGGCGCGGCTCATGCGCGGCCTCCCTGCAGCGCGTCGGTCGCCAGGTCCTCCCGCACCGACACGTGCAGGCCGAATGCGGCCAGGCGCTCGAGCGACACCGGCGTCAGGTACGGCACGCGGCGCATGTAGATGCGGCGCTCGACCTCCTTCTCGCCGACCACGACGCCGGCGTGCTTGAGCTGCGCCTTGAACACGCGGTCGGACTTCACCGGCAGGCCGTTCCACTTGTCGCGCAGCGCGCTCGTGTGCGCGAGGTGATCCATCACGTGCCCGGTGCGCAGCAGCAGGCAGAATTCGCCGTCGACGGTGTCGAACGTGTACGGATGCTTGTAGTTGCCGCCGTCGATTTCCGACAGCACCGTTTCCATGATCCAGACCCACGGCTCGCGGTCGGCGCTGGTTTCGGCGACGTGGCCGTTCATCTCGGCGATCAGGTCGCGCGGGAACTCGCCTTCGCTCGGGTCCATGCCGGCGAATTCGCACAGGTAGCGCCACGCGAGCCCGATCGCCGCGTAGTTGCCGGCCATGCGCCGCGCGCCGTCGTCCTCGCCGCTCGCGCGGCAGCCGGCGAGTGCCTGGTCGCGCAGCGTCGCGTACTGGTCGAGCGCGGTGCGCCGGTCGAGGCCGGTCAGGAACTCGAGCCATTGGCGGACCGGGAAACGCGGCAGGTCGTCGGGCAGCAGCGGCCCGCGCTTGCCGGTCAGCGTCGTGCGCACGAGCTTGCCGAGCAGGCTGCGCACCGGCACGTCCTCGCCGGCGAGCATCACCGGTGCGCACAGCAGGTATTCAGTCATGTCGGTGCCGCGCCGCGTCACCGTGTACTGGTAGTTCTCCTGCAGCAGCCCGACCGCCTTGTCGATCACGTCCTGCCGCCGTGCCGACAGCTCTTCCCAGCCGACCGGGTGGCTCGTGTGACTGATGCTGGTCAGCAGGCGGAATTCGGTCTGCAGCGATTGCCCCGAGAACATCGTGAACGCGAGCGAGCGCTCGAGCCGCTTGATGAGCGTCGACTTGCCCGCGCCCTTGTTCGCCTGGACCGTCAGATGCGGCCAGAAGCCGAGCAGCGCCTTCAGGTGGCCGCCGAGCGCCCACACGAGCGGGATCGTCGCGGCGTTCTGCCGGAACGTCGTCTGGTAGGCGGCGATCACGCGGCGCGCGTCGCTCACTGGGCCGCCCGGGAACGTGAGGTTGTGATACGGGCACTGCTTGTCCGCTTCGGTGAAGTAGCAGTCGGGGCCTTCGTTGACGATCAGCCGCCCGTCGCGCCACGCGAGCCCGACGAAGTTCGCGGCCCGGCGCGCGCCGAGATCGGCGCCGCGCTCGAGGATGTTCACCATCCGCTTGAACGGCGCCGGCGCCCAGATCGGGCCGAACTTGCTCCACTGGTCGACGTTGTGCAGCTGGTCGTCGAGCATCACGCGGCGGATCAGCTGCGCACCGTGCCGCGGCGCCTGCACCGACACGGCGAAGTAGACGGTGGGCGCCTGGTCGGCGTCGCCCGTCATCGTCGACGTCGCGCTCGCGACGGCCACGCGGCTGATGCCGGCGATGCGGAAGCCGCACAGGTCGGTCATCACGGGCGTCTCGACGCCGGATTCCTCGTTGCGATCCATCTTGGTGATGTAGTTCGTGAAGTCGGGCCGCACGCGAAACCGCCAGTACTGCGCGAAATCGTGCGCCGGCAGGAAGATGCGCGGCCGGCCGCGGCGCGAGGCGTCGCCCGGCAGGCCGGCGACGAGCCACGGCTCGAGCTGGTCGAGCGCGCGCGCGAGGTCGGCCGGGCCGCGCAGCTGCAGGTAGTCGTTCACGTCGTTGATCGGCGTGCGCTTGGCGTCGCCGTCCGCCAGATCCGCCAGCCAGTCCGACTGGTCGACCAGCACCGCACTGATGTCGAGCGCGGTCAGCCGTTCATGGAGCGCCCACGCGGCCTCGGGGCCGGGGCGCTGCCCGGCGCGCGGGTGGCCTTCCGCGAACGGCTCGTCGTTGTCCAGGCAGATCGTGACCTGCTTGCCGCGCAGGAACGCGAAGTCGATGCGCTCGACGTTCGCGAGGCCGCGCAGCGCCAGCGCGGCCGTACCGGGCAGCGCGCAGGTGTCGATCGACAGCGCGTTGATCGCGCTTTCGACGATGATCACGCGTTTCGCGCGCTCGAGCCGGCGCGCGTCGGCGGTCCAGCCGTAGCCGGCCTTGTCGCCCTGGGTCTGCGTCTTGACGCCGCCGTTGAGCGCGGGGTCGACGTAGCGCATGTCGACCGCGACGACGCGCGCATCGCCCGGCGCGCGCACCACGAACGCGGCGGCGGGGCCGCCGTGGCCGACGTCGCCGGCGGCGATCTTCGGGCTCGTCCACGAATTGAAGCCGAGCGTGCGCGCCGCGAACGCCGCGTCGAGCGCCGCGGCGGAGATGCCGCGGCCGCCGAGGTAGTCGCGCACGCGATCGCGCTCGGCCGTGCAGCGGTCGGCGATGTATTCGACGGTGGATTTCTCGCGGCGCTCGGCGGGGGCCGGGCGCTCGGACGGGAGGCCATACGCGTCGTGGAGATAGCGGACGGCGTCGGCCACCGTGCCGCCGCGCGCGTGGATCACGAGGTCGATGCACGAGCCGCCGGCGTCGGCGCTGTGATCGCGCCAGCCGGTGCCGTACTTCGGGTGATTCGCATAGATCGACAGCGACGGGCTCCGGTCCGCGTGCTGCGGCGAGTGATAGAGCGCGCGGTCGCCGCCGCGGCCGCGCTTCAGGCCGAGGCGGCCGGCGAGGTCATGCAGGTCGATGTGTCGTTTCAGTTCGTCGATCGAGGCCATATCTTCGTCATTGCTGCCGTTCGGGTTGCGGTGATGCGGGCGGCGCGGGATGGCCCGTCGCGGCCGGTGAATGGGCGAGCGCGCGCAGCGCGGCGGCGGATTGCGGAAAGCCGAGCGCGAGGCGATCAGCGAGCGCCGACACGAAGCGGCCGAGCGTGCGTTGCCGCTCGGGGCTGTCCGGCGGGGCGTCGAAGCTCAGCGTGTCGGCGGCCGCCGCGATGGCGGCGCGCAGCGCGGCGTCGTGCGGCGCGGGTTCGGTGGCGTAGCGGTTCATGGGCGCGCCTCCTGGTAATCGACCGGTGCGCATCGCGCGGGGTGGCGGACCATCGCCGGGCCGGCGGGGCATTGGACGGCGCGGCCCGCTTGGATCGGGATCATGAGGTGTCCTTTTCAATGGCAAAGGCGATCCCTCGCGCCGTTCAGGCACGATGCGAGGGAAACGCGGGAACGAGGGGTTAGGGCGTCAGACCGGCAGCTCGAGTTGCGCGGCCAGGCGTTCGCGGACGTGCGGCGAAAGCGGCAACTGCAACGCGAGGTTCGGGACGGCGGACGGCGACAGCGTGCGGGCGAATTCCATGTTGACGACGTACGTGTGGCCGCACTCCGGATTCGCGCACTGGAAAGTGATTTCGCGGAACGTCAGCGACATTTCGCGGCTGCTGCGCGCGGTGGCGCGGGTGCGGCAGTGCGGGCAACGGTTCAGGATTCGCATGGGGTCGTGCTCCGGGCGAGAGTCTGCGCAGGGCCGGACGGGCAGCGGGCTGCGCGGGCGATCCGGCTGCATCGCTGGCCGATCGGCGGATGGTTGCGGGCGTGCGCGCGGTTCACAATCGACGTTGCGGGCACGGACGGTCGGGCGCGTTCGACGGTGCGGAACATGACAGCGCCCGGTTCAACGGCCGGCGGTGCGCGAGCGCGGCGCCGCGATTGAGCGCAGGTGGCTCGCGCCGATGCGGATCAGTTCGCGCGCCATGCTGGAGATCGAGCGGTTGCGCTGCGCGGCGAGCTGCTCGAGCTCGCCGCGTTCGACCGGCGTCAGCCCCACGTAGACGGGTTTGTCCGACATCGTGCCGCGCGGCGAACGGCGCGGGCCTTTGGGAGTAGTCATGGTCGGTATACTTTGTCGAGATAGTCTTGCGTTACGGTAAGGCCAGTGTAATGAGCAAAAAACAGCGCGTCAATTGTTAATGGGTAATTTATGACACAAATCGGGAGTCGCTTGCGGGACGAGCGCTTGCGGATCGGGCTCAGCCAGGATGAGTTTGCGACCGTGGGCGGTGTCGCGAGGCGCTCGCAGTCGGCGTACGAGTCGGATGAGCGCTCTCCCGACGCGTCCTATCTGCTGGCCGTTCGCGAGATCGGTGTCGATATCGGCTACGTGCTGACCGGCGAACGGTCCACGGCAGGCGAACCGGCGTCGGAGGCCGGCGGCCGCGACGCGGACGAAGCCGACGTGCTGGCGATGTACCGGCAGCTCAACGACGCAGGCAAGGCATCGCTGCACGCGTTTCTCGCCAGCTGCATCAGCACGGGCGCGATGGTGCAGGCGACGCCGGCGCGACGCGCGAAGCGCCTGCCGGAGAATCGCCGTGCGGCACTCGATCAGCGCACGGCGGAAAACGTCGAGCGCGCGATGGCCGAGGTCGAACGGCTGAAGTCCGAGCGCGCGGCGAAGCAACCGAAGAAGTAAGGGGCCGCGCGGCCCGGCGCACGCGCTGCCGCGCATGCCGGCAGCGCGCTGCATGCGGCCACGCGCTGCCCGATCCGGGCCGCAGCGCATGCGGCGGCGCGGGCGGCCCATCCCCTTTCCGTTTCCCCGATTCCACGGCGGTGTGCCGAGCGCGCCGCGCAAGCGCATCGGATAAAATCGGACGAATCACTGTATATCCATACAGTATTGGTTTAGCATTCTGAAAGCCGGTGAGCTGGCGGCGGGGCGTTCCGAGGCGACCCGTCGTGTCAGGCGGCCCCCGGTGGATGACTGAGTTTGCGGAGACCGGAAAAATGGACACCAACAGGAAGCACGACATCGGGACGATCGGCGCGTCGGCGCGCGCCGACCATCGCGCGGACCCGCGCGGATCGACGATGGGCCCGCCGCGATATCGTCCGGACCTGACCGAAGACGAACGGGCCGACGCGCACGCAAAGATCGACAGCGCGATGCTGTCGGTCGGGCAGGTGCTCGAGGCCGCGCTGCAGGCGATGGCCAATTTGCGCGATGCGCGTGCCACGTTGCAGCAATGCGGCGACGCGCGCGACACGCGCATGGCGCTCGGCGGGCGTCAGCAATCGAGCTGAACCGCCACCACGCCTTCCCGCCGGCCGGCATTCGCTCCGGCCGCTGCATCGAATCCGAGCCGCGCACCCCGCGCATTGCCTCGCCCCGCCCACCGGGATCCTGAGTTCGCCACCGCGATCGCCGGCACGCGATCGCGTGCCGGGCATCGCGGCCCTGGCCGTTACTTCACCCGTCAGCGCTTGTCGGTTCGACCCGACTGCTTCGGCGCATCTCGTACCTCGAGCTCGAGCGCGGTCGTGAACCCGCCGTCGCCGATCGTATGCGTGGCCTTCTTCACGAGCCACGGCGTCTCGTCGATTTCCGGCTTGAACCCTGTCACGGTGACGGGCATTTCGGGAAACAGTTCGGGCCGGCCCAGTGCGAGCGTGTAGCTCAGCGTCGACTGGCCGCGCTGCGTGCGCGCATAGTCGGCTTGCGCGGCCGCCCGGGCCTCGGCTTCCGTCGCGTAATCCTCGGGCAGCACCTTGACGTTCTTGCCTTTTGCGTCGCCGACGACCACCGACAGGCGCCGCGCGCTACCGTTCGAGTGATAGTGCGCGCGCACCGACGTGTAATCGTCGCGCTGCGCGATGTGGTAGCGATGCTGGTCGCCGCTCGCGCGGGTGAGGGCCAGCACGTCGAGCGGCTTGCCGCTGACGGTCTTGCCGCTGCCGATCGGCGTGAACAGCAGGCGCTTGTCCTTCACGGTCATCACCGCGTCGTAGCGCCTGGCGAGGCGCGTCAGGAACGACATGTCGGATTCCTGCGTCTGGTCGACATGGTCGATCCGCGTCGCGGCGAGCGTGGCGTCGACGGCGACCGTGAGCCCGTGGCGCGTCGCGATGGTGCGCACGATCGCGCCGATCGTCTGCCGGTGCCAGCTTTTCTCGCGGCGCTCGTGCATGCCCTTCGTCATCGATGCCGAGCGCGCGCGGATCGTGATGACGTCCGGTGCGCCGCCGTGCTCGACCTCGTCGACCGTGAACGCGCCCTTGTCGACGAGCGGCTCGCCGACCCAGCCGATCGACAGCTTGATGCTCGCGCCGCGCTTCGGAATCGCGAACGTGCCGCGCGCGTCGTCGAGCACCAGGTCGAGCATGTCGGCCTCGTCCGCGCGCGACTCCGACAGCGACAGGCTGATGAGGTTGGGCGCGATCAGGCGCGACAGGTCGCGGCCGTCGAGCGTGATCCGATAGTCGGCCTGCGGCTGCACGCGGCCCGCGCGGGCCTGCGCGTCGCCCGGCTTGCGTTCCAGCGTGCTCATTGCTCGTCCGCTCCGCTTTCGTCGTCCTGCTGCGGCTCGGCCAGCACGCCGTCGTCCACGCGCTTGAGCGTCAGCGTGAACGCGATCTTGCGCGCGATGCCTTCCTTCGTGTGATACGTGGCCGTCTCGTTGAGGCTGTCGATCACGTACGCGCCGTACACGTTGCCGTTCCCGTCGACGAGCACGTAGGCATCGCCGGCGTCGCCCATCCGGGCGAGCGCCTCGATCGACGCGATCTCGCCGATGCCGTTGTCGGGGGCGACGATACCGGACAGGGTGATCGTGTCGTCGCCGGCGCCGGTGAACTGGCTCGCATCGCGCACGCCGATGCGCGAGCTGGTGCGGTGCTTCCAGTTGCGCTGGCGCTGGAGCTCCTGGTACGGCGTGGTCGCCAGGCTGAAAACGAACTGGTCGAGCGACATCATCATGGGCGGGTTTCCTTCAACGAACGATCAATCGGACAGGCGCGAGCCGGCGCGCGACGCCTTCGCGCGTTCGGCGCGTTCGAGCTCGGCGCGCACCATGCGGGCGATCTCCGCCGCATCGGCGCCGGGCGGCGGCGCGATGTTGATGGTGACGGGGCCGCTCGCGGGCGCGGCGCTGGCGGCAGCGACGGCCGGCGCCGTGAGCGGTGCACGGTAGTCGAGCGACAGGTTGTAGCGCTCGAGCGGGGCGGCGGCGGCGATCGCGGGGCTCGCGGCGAACGCGGGCGGGCCGACCAGCGCGGCGGTGGTCGTGAGGGCGGCGGCGGTGCGGGCCATGAGCGACGGGGCGCCGGCCGTGGCGTCGTCGGGCGTGGTCGACGCCTTTATGCCGAGTTTCTCCTTGGCCCAGTCGCGCATCGAACTGCCCAGGCCGCCGACCGTCTCCTTCACCGCGACGAAGCGGCTCTTGATGCCGTCGACGAGCCCCGACACCAGGCTGGCGCCGATTTCCTGGAAGCGCGTGCCGATGTCGCCGAACCAGTCGCCGATGCCGCCGATCGCGGTCTTCACCCACTCGACGGTGGCGTCCCATTTCGCGGTGATCCAGTCGCCGGCCGCGCCGAACGCGCCCTTGATGGTTTCCCACAGCGCGATGAACTTCGGGCCGAGCGTGTCCCAGTTCTGCCAGACGTAGATGGCGGCCGCTGCAATCAGGCTGATCACGGCGATCACCGGATTCGCCAGCGCGAGCCGGCCAAGCACCATGAACGCCTGCCCGACGAGCCTGAACGCGCTGACCATCGACGTCGCGAAGCGGAGCACGTTCACCGATCCGAGCACGTTGCCGAAGACGCTCGCCAGCGTGCCGACGACCGTGAGTACGCCGCCCAGCCCGGCGAAAGCCGTGGCGAGGATGCGGGTGGCCGTGCCGTGTTCGCGCACGAACTTCACGATCTTCTCGAGCACGGTGGCCGTGACGTCCAGCGCCGCGTTGTACATCGGCGTGATCTTCTCGCCGATCTCGAGCTTCAGGTCACGCAACCGCGCGAGGACGACGAGCTCGCGGCCCGCGGTCGAATCCGCGGCCTTCGCCCGCATGCCGGTGACGCCGTCGGCGGCGGCGCTCTGCCGCTCGGTGTCGTGGATCTGCTCGCGCTGGTCATACATCGTGGTGAGCAGGCTTCCGGCGGCTTTGTCGGGGAACAGTTTCGCCAACTCGGCCTTGACCTTGTCGGGGCTCGTGATGCCCTTGGCGGCGAGCCTCGGCAGCAGCACCTTTTCGAGCCATTCGAACGGCGACGCCTGCAGCATGTCGCTGCCTGCCAGCGCGCCCGGCTTGAGCCCGGCGATCGCACCGTTCTTCCGGTGCGTGAGCCCTTTCGGATCGACGAGGCCGAGCGCCGCCAGCCGTCGCGCGGCGAGTGCGGACGCCTTGCCCTCGAGCACGCTGCCGGACAGGGCGGCCAGGCCTGCGCCGGCCGACTTGCCGCCCAGCTTTTCGATGAGCGGCTGCATCTGGTAATAGAACGCGTCCGTGCGCAACTTCTTGGCCGCGTTGCCGCCCGATTCGGCGAAGTTGTTCCACTCGTCGCCGCTGACCTTGCCGCCGGTCGCGGTCTGCATCTTCTGCACGATGTTCGCTTCGGCGCCGAACGCCGCTTCGCTCTTCGTGCCGCCGCGCAGGTCGATCACCTTCAGCATGCTCATGAACTGGTCGACGTTCTTTTTCGCGTCTTCCTTGCCGTACAGCGCCTCGTTCGCGAATTTCATCGAGGACAGCAACGGCAGCGCGACCCGCGCATGCTGTTCGTCGCCGCCGAACTCGGTCAGCGATTCGCGCATCAGCGCCAGGTTGTCGATGGTCGACAGCCCCGGGGCCTGCTGCGCGCGCGCGAACTTCACCGCGTCGGCCGACGCACCCGCCGCACGCATGCGCAGCGTTTCGCTTTCGGCCTGCTTCGCGGCGTCGAGCGGATCGGACAGCATGCCGAGCATGTTCTTGCCGGCGCCCTTGACCGTCTCGCCGCGCTTCGCCCACTTCTCGCCGACGCCGCGCAGTGCGTCGATCCTGGCGCGCCGGGCGTCGGCTTGCTGCTGGCGCCGGGTGTCGTACCCGCGCACCCCCGCGTCGATCATCGACGCACGCGACGCCATCGTCGCGCGGAGGTTGCGCTCGTCCCGCGACAGGTTGCGCGTGTCGATGCCCGCGCCGGCGAGCTGGGTGCGCATGGCTTGTACGCGGCCGGCCTGGTAGTGGTGCGCGGACGCCAGATTCTCGGCCGCGCGTTGCGCCTTGTTGAAGTCGCTGATCATCTGTTGCGACGGCGAGCGGGTCGCGCGCAGCGACTGGGCGAGCGTGTCGACGCGTGCGCGTGCCGCCGAGAGGTCCGATGCCGTCGTGGCGAGGCCCTTGCGCATCTCGCGAAACTCGCCGATGCGCTTCTGCGTCTTCGCCATGTCATCCAGCTCGCGGCGGGTCGCCCGCAGCGAATCGGCCAGCCCCTTGTTGCCGGTCAGCATCATTTGCAGGGGCTTCGTCATGTTGTCGACCATGTCGAACATGACGCGCAGTTTCGTGGTGTTGTCCATCGTCGATCGTTTCGCTCATTGGGCGCCGGCGCGTACTCGGGCGCGCTCGCGCCAGTCCATCAGCTCGGCCAGGCTGAAGGCATCCATCACGGGCGGTGTCCAGCCGAACACCGTCGCGATGTCTGCCATCGGGTCTTCTACGCGGTCTGGGAGGCCAGTCGGGATTTCACGGCCTTCGGCATCAAAAAACCGGCGAAGATGCCTCCCAGCTGCACGAGGTCGGCGGGGTCGATGCCGGCGACGTCGGCTTCGGTCAGCATCGGCGAGCTGATGCGCGGCAGTACTTTCGACAGCGCGACGACGTCGAGGCTGACGAGGTCGGACAGCGATACGCCGCGCAGTTCGCCCGATTTCGGCTTGCGCAGCGTGATCGACGTGATCGTCTGGTTGCCGCGCACGAGCGGGGTGTCGAGCGTGTGCGTGGCCGGATCGTCCTGGTCGGGCGCGGCGACGACGGCGACGGTGGACGCATCGGCCTGCGAGTCGTTCGCGGCCGGGTCGGGTTGCATCGGATTCATGGTGGTCCTGTCGGTGATCAAGCGGGGGAAGGGCGAGGAAGGGCCCGGCCGGCGTAACCGGCCGGGCGGCGGATTACAGGCCGATCGCGTTGCGCAGCGCCGCGAACAGGTCGTTGCCGTTGACCTTCTCGATCATGTTGACGAAGTCGATCTCGATCACGTCCTGGCCGTTCACGGACAGCTTGTAGTAGCTGGCGACGGTCGTGACCTTGAACGCGGTGTCTTCCTTCGACTTCGCGGTGCCCGGGTCGATTTCGCTGTGGCGGCCGCGGATGACGATCTCGATCGCGTCGACGTTGGTCGAATCCTCGGACTGGTAGCCGCCGGCGAAGCGCAGCAGCACGCCGTCGTGCTTCGTGATCGCGTATTGGCCGAGCACGGAGCGCATGAAGCCGCCGCAGGTCCATTCGAGCTGGATCCCTTCCTGCCCGAAGTCGACCTTGATCGGGCCGCTCATGCCGCCGCCCTGGTAGTCCTCCATCTTGCGCGTGAGCTTCGGCAGCGTGACTTCGACAACCTGGCCGACGAAGTTCTCGCCGTTCTGGAACAGGTTGAATCCCTTGAGTTTGCGAGGCATACCCATCGTGTTTGACTCCTGGTGAGGCCGGTCGTTACGCGCTGACGCGCGCGGCGAAATCGGCGAGGTAACGGTCGGTGATGCGCTGGCGCAGCATCAGGTTTTCGAGCGGCGGAACCGGCGTGTATTCGTAGTCGAGATACGCCTTGCCGGACTTCAGCACGTCGGTCGTGTTCGGCTCCGGGTCGTACCAGGCCGAGCCGCCGATCAGGTAGCCCTGCGAGATCCATTCGCGGAACTTGGCGTTGATCGTTTCGATGATGTCGCGCGGCAGCGACGGGTTGAGCGGGCCGTCGATGATGGCCATCTGTGCTTCGGCGATCGAATCGGCGATGACCTGCGCGGTGCGCGTGTAGTTCTCGAACGCGAACAGCGGATCGTCCGAGCACGTGCGCGAACCCCAGAAGCGGAAGCCGTTGCGGTTCACGAGCGTCGTCACGTCCTGCTCGTTGAGGAAGCCCGCGTCCGTCGCCGGATCCTGCAGGTCCCACGACACGTCGGCGCTGATGCCGGTGACGCCGTTCACGCCGACGTTCGACAGCGTCTTGTGCCAGCCCGTGTCGTTGTCGATCTTCGCGCGCAAGCCGGCCGCATACGCGGTGGCCGGCACGACGATCGTCTTGCTGGTCGTGTCGTCCCACGCGAGGAAGTCCGGCCAGACGACCATCAGTTCGCGCTGGCTGAACTGCTTGCGATAGGCGACGGCTTCTTCCTTCGTCTTGCAGCCGTTGGCCGACACGTAGGCGAACGCACGCAGCGACTGCGCGATCGACGCGAGCGCCGCGGCGACGGGTTGCGTGTCGAGGCCCGGCGTCGCGAGGATGCGCGGCTTCACGCCGAAGCGCGCTTGCGCGCCGAGCAGCGCCTTCATGCCGGTGTACTTGCCGTCGGCGGTGACGGTGCCGATCACGTTGGTCGCCGTCTCGGCGGCGTCCTTGCCTTCGGCGACGCGCACGACGATCGTGACGGGCTTGGTCTGCCGGCCGATCGCGTCGAGCGTGCGGCGCAGCGTGCCTTGGGTGCCGGCCTTGCCGAGCGCGGCGACAACGTTGGTCAGCAGGACGGGCGTGTCGAGCGGGAAGGCGGTGGCATCGGCGTCGGACGCGGTGCAGACGATGCCGACGACGGCCGTCGACACGGTGCGGATCGGGCGCGAGCCCTCGTTGATTTCGATGACGCGTACGCCGTGGTGGTAATCCTGCGGCATGGTGTGTGGCTCCTGTGTGTGCAGATCAGATGAAAGAGAACGGGAGAAATCCCGTGCGGATCAGGCCGCGGGGTCCGCGACCGGAGCTGCAGGTGCGCTGGGTTCGTCGGGCTGGGGCTTCGATTCCGGTTCCGGTTGCGGTTGCGGTTGCGGTTCCGGCTGCGGAGGCGGAGGCGGTACGTACGGCGCCGGCGTAGTCGGCCACGTCACCGCATCGGGGAACGTGTCGGACTGGACGACCGAAACGAGTGCCATCTGGTAGGCCGACCAGGCCTTGAAGTAGTAGACGCCTTCGTCGTCGAGCAGGCCCGCGGCGTAGGCATCGGCCTTGCCGGCGTTCGCCTTGCGTGCGGCTTCGAGGCGTCGCTCGAACTCGGCCATCGCGGCGTCGCGTTTTTCGCGCTCGAGCAGCGCAGCCGGAACGGCCCACGCGCCATTGATCCATGCATGGCGAGGCGACGGTTGCGGTTCGGTCGTGAGGCCGAGTTCGTCGGGCGTCTTGCCGGCAGTCGCGATTTCGACCGGTTCGCCCGTGTCGGTGCGATAGCAGAGGCGGCCGCGGAAGTCCGGCAGCAGCGTCCACGCGTTGTCGCGGTAGAACGGCCAGGTCGTCGGCGTGCGCGCCGGCGGCTCGTCGAACGTCGCCCATGACGGCACGAGCCAGCGTTCGGGGTTGCGCGGATCGGCGTCGGGCTGGCCGCTGCTCAGGTATTCGCCGGTCGACTGGTTGTAGTGGTGGATCAGCATGTTTCGGGGTCCAGGTTAATAAGCGCGGATCAACGCGAGCAGCGCGACGTTGCGCGAACGCGATTCGTTGGCGCCGTCGAGGTTGACGGTGATGGCGTGGCTGTGACGACCGGAGCCGCCGATGCCGACGTTGTGGCCGTGGTTGCCGGCTTCGCTCAACCAGATGCCGGTACCTGCGCCCTCGGTGCCGTGCATGTCCTGCCGGTCCCAGTTGTACGGGCCCCACCCTTGGCCGTAGGAGGTGGCGACGACGCCGACACGACCCATCCGGACACCGTGTGCGTGACCGGGGTCATTGACGCCGTGGCCGTGCTGTCCCTGCCCGTCGGTCCAGGCCGAGTGCGCGTGATCGCCGACTTCGGCCGCGCTGGCGACGTGGCCGTGCGAGCGGTTCGCGCTGTCCTGCCACGAGCCGAGGATGCGGTTGGTGTCGACACCGCGGGCGTCGTCCCAGCATCGGATGAATTCGCCGCGCAGCTCCGGCAGCCGGAACGTCGTCGAGCCGTCGCCGGACGAGAAGTTGGCCCAGAGGCCCTTCGGCCATTCGCCTTCCGTTACCAGGGCGCCGCTGGCCTGCGCGTACGCCCACAGCGCGGGGTAGTCGGCGCGCTTGAGGAGCGCGCCGTTGGCTTTCAGGAAGCCGGCGCGAACTGACGTGCGCGGCTCGAAGATGATCTGGCCGACAGACGTCATCGATAGCGCGGCCAGCACCCATTCGGTCGTGGCGAGCGCGGTCGATCGGTCGCCTGCCGCGGGCGTGGGACCTTGCACGGGTGTCTGGAAGACGGTGCCGCCCGTTGAGAACGTCACCTGCGCGGTCGAGTTGCACGTCACGCCGAACGAGCCGTCGTTGATGTGATACAGGCCGGTGTCCGGGATGCCGTCGTTGCTGAACGTGAGGGACGGCGTCCCAACGCTGCCTTCCGACAGGAACAGCCGCTTGCCCGGGTCGAACTGGAGATCGCCCGCCATCGTGCCGCCCGTCACGCGATCGAGCGGCGTGAGGTTGCCGGCGTGCCACACCCGCTTGCCGTTTACGCGGAAGGTGCGGTCTTCCATGAAGTACTGGAACGAGTCGTTGTTTCTCCACCAGCCGACCGACTGGGCATTTGCATAAAAGTAGCCGTCGGTGGGGCCGACTCTGATGCGTCCTTCGTCCGTAGTCTTTCCGACTATGAGGTCGCCGCGAATGGTGGTTTCTCCGCCCATCAGCGTACCGGCGCCCTGGTCGTCGATCGTGACGCGACCCGTCGCGAGATTCAGCGTGAATGGCCGATAGTCGTTGAACGTGCCGTCCGGATCGCCTTTCTTCGTCGAAAGCAGATAGACGTTCGTGCCGTCGTTGCGCCAGAACGTACCGTAATCACCGTAGGTCGCCCGGAAATGTCCACCACCTGCGTCCAGATCGCGCGAGATCACACCGCCTTTGAACGTGGCCCCCCCTGCCGCCTGGATCACATTGCGGCCGTCGTCAGCAGACGTCCCGATCAACATGCGGCCAGAAGGCAGTACGCGAACGCGGGCCGCATTGCCCGCGACGATTTCACAGGAGCCGTCGACGTTATCCGAACCGATGGTTGCGTTGCCAGCCGTGCGGAAGTAGCCATTTACCTCGTCGGCAGCAACCCAGGCCTTGACGGTGTTTGGGCCTCCCGAAATGCTCGTGCCATACGTGCGAGAGTTGCCGTCGACTTGCAGCCGCGAGCCTCCGTCGTCATTCTTGACGTCGCCGACCAGCATCCGGCCGCCGTACGTGATGCGCAATGCGCGCCCCTGGTTCGCGTCCGTCTCGGCATCGTTGCCGGTCTTGTTGACCCACAGATCGACGTACTCGCGTCCCCACGCACCATTGTCGAAGCCTGCCCGTACCGTCGCGATCAGGCGCGTCCCGGTATCGGCGATGTTGCCGCCGAACGTGCCGTGCAGGCGCACGCGGCTTTCCCGCCCGTTCTTGCCGGTCGGCGGACGCACCGTGACATGCGCCGTATCCGGACCCGCATCGAACTCAGTGACGACCGGCCCGGTGAACTTCGCCCCGGTCAACGCCGCGTAACGCGACGCCGCGGTTTTCGGCGTCACTGCACGCGCATCGTCCGCACCGGCGTTCACTTCCGCCTGCGTCGCCAGCTCGACCACGCCTTGCCGCTCGGTAGTCGCCGGCGGATTGAGGAACGACGCGTCGCCGAACACGAGTTGCGTCGCGTCGATCGTCGCGAACTGCAGGTCGGACGACAGCAGCAGCATCGCGGCCGGCGACTTCTCCATGATCGGCGTCGCCTGGCCGTAGCTGGCCAGCAGCACGCCGTTCTCGAGATAGAGGCCGAACCCGTACAGCGAGTACTGGTCCGCGGTGTCGTCCTTCAGCGTCGTATGAATCGTGTCCGGCGCGACGTTGGCGCCGCCGAAGGACTTGATCCGCTTCAGCTCGTTCGGCAGCTTCGTGAGCCCCTTGTCGGCGACGAACGGCGCGTTCGCCAGGCCGATTTCCACGACCTGGTGGGTGTTCGTGCCGCCGTTGCCGGCGGCTACGAGCGCGGCACGGCCGGCGTCGGTGATGATGATCTGGGTTGCCATGTGCGATCAGTAGTCGGTGAGGTTCAGGCGGCGATAGGCCGCCACGCGCGCGGCGGCGCCGACCGGTTGTCGGCCCCGCATCTCGAAGCCCTGCGTGAACGTGTAGTGCGCCCGTACCGGCTTGGTCCGGTCGATTTCCGCGAGGATGTCGGCGACGTATTCGGCGGTCGGCGGCTGGCCTTCCTGGCCGCTGACCGTCATCACGAGGTCGAACGTGCCGGGTTGGCCCGGCGGGCGCTGCTCGAACCATTCACGCAGGACGATGTTTCCGCCGAAGGCCGCGACGACTTCGCGCACCGCGGCGGCGGTGCCCTTGCGGCGGGCGATCGGAATCGCCTGTCCGACCCGGGCGCGCTTCACGTACTCGGGCCAGTAGTCCTTCCACGCATCGACGCCGAGGTGCCATGCGAGCCACGGCAGCAGGTCGGACCGGATCGCGTCCGGATTCATCAGCGTCGCGAGCGGCGTCGGCACGTCGTCGATGCGCGCGTTCGTCGCGGCGAGCCGGCGTTCGAGCCGCGTCGCATTCGGCGGGAGGACGTCATTCATTGCTGTACACCCCGCCGTCGATCAGTTCGATCCCGGTGCAATACGGCGCCTGCTGCTTCGTCGCCGGCAGGCCGGCGGACGGGCTTTCGAGGATCACCTTCTGCACGCCGGCCGCGCGGGCGGCCGCGTAGATCCCGTCGAGCGTGACCTCCATCCCGAGGCGGTGCATGGATTCGGTGTATTTCTTCATCGCGCGGTTGGCTTCCGCGAGCGCCACCGCGCGATCCGGGCCGGCGAAGAACACGAGCCGCGCGCGCACCTGGTAGCGCAGGATTTCCGCGCCGCGCACCGTGACCTTGTCGGTCAGCGGCCGCACGTCGTCGGCCTGCAGCGCGGCCGCCACCGCGGCGATCAGCGCCGGGTCCGCCGTGCCGTCGCCATCGCGCGCCAGCACCGAGACGAGGACTTCGCACGGCGCCGGGCTGACCGCCGACGCATCGAGCACGCGGCCGTCCGCGTTGCGTGCGTGCGAAACGTACGCGCCTTCGGGGCCGGCGACGGACAGGCTCTGCGGCGCGAGCTGCGTGCGGGCGCGCAGGTCGGTATCGCTTTCCATGACCGCCGCGACGTCGTGTTCCGGATCGGCGGGCGTGATCGTCAGGCGCCGGATGCCGAACAGCGCGGCGAGATGATCGAGGTCCGTGCCGACCGCGTAGGCGAGCATCACGGCGCGCGCGGCGTCGTTCACGCGCTGCCGCAGCACGATCTCGCGGTACGCGTTCTCCTGGAGCAGCTTCACGACCGGCTCCGATTCGAGCGCGAGCGTCGCGGCGATTTCGGCCTGCTCGTCGGCCGGGTAGAGCGACACGAAGCGGGCCTTGCGCGCGGCAAGCAGGGTTTCGTAGTCGATCGTTTCGACGACGTCGGGTGACGGCAGCTGCGAGAGGTCGATCGGCGTCACGCTCATGCGGGGCTCCCGTTCGTCATCGGCACGCGGGTCGACACGATCGTGCCGTTCTCGCCGGTCCAGCCTTCGATGTCGAGATAGACCGACCCGGCGGCCGCATTCGCGTCGTCGGCGGCGAGCACGACGCGCGTGAGCGTCAGGCGCGGCTCCCAGCGCATGAGCGCCGTCGCGACGGCCGCGTACAGCCGGGTGCGCACGGTGCCGTTGCCGGGTGCGTCGATCAGGTCGGGCAGCTCGGAGCCGAACGTGCGGCGTTTCACGCACGACGCGAGCGGCGTCGTCACGATCCTGCCGATCGACTGGTAGAAGTGGTCCAGGCCCGAGATCGAGCGGCCGGTGTTCGCGTTCATGCCTTTCATTGCGGTGCGCTCACGAGTTGTCCATCGCCTTGTTCGCGATGCGTGTGATGCGGGAGGCTGATGCCCTGGGATGTCACTTCGCGGGTGAAGGTGGCCGCGCCGTCGATCTGCATCGTGGCGCCGCCGCCGGCGCCGCCGGTGCCGGTCATGCCCGATTCGAATGCGAACGGGCCCTTGACCGTCATCGCGCCGGTGCAGGTCGTCTGTGGCGCGTCGAACGTGATGCGCTCGGCCTTCACCGTGGCGTCGCGGGTCTGCACGACGACCGAGCCCGGCGCGACGATGCGCACGGTCGCGCCGGCGGGCAGCTCGGCCGTGAGCGCATGCGCGGCGTGGTCGTACGTGATGCTCGCGCCGTCGGGGTAGACGCGCGCGTGGGTGTCCGGGCTCGAGGCAGGGGCCGGCGCGGCATTCGAATACACGCCGCGCAGCGCGACGCCCTGCGCCGGATCGCCCATCGGGCAGAGCAGCACGACCTGTTCGCCCGGCGTTGGCGGCAGCCAGTCGCGCGTGCCGCCGGCGGTGCCGGCGACCCACGGAATCCAGTTGGTCTGCAGGCCGCTGCCGTCGGAGTCGGCGTCGCCGACCGAGACGCGGCACAACGCGGCCGCATGGTCGACCGCGAGGATCGTTCCCTTGCGCACCGCGTTGCGTGCCTGCCGTTGAATTTCATTTGCGTCCATGCAGCCATGGTGACGGTCGGGCAGCCACGGCGCGAGTGATGGCCTGTGTCGTCGCGACGAGGACAGCGCGCACCGGATGCCGGCACGAACGCGCGCGTCGAAAATCGCATCACCGGTTGGCGTGAGGATGGCGTCGTGCGCCCTGGCGATGGGGTGGCGGGGCTGGAATGCGTGAGCGGAGCGACGGCGCAGCGGCGACTCCGCGGCGATGCGACGGGTTGCGTGGCGACGAAATGCAGATGGGGTTGTCGCGGCGGAGAGCCGCATAGACGGGACGTTGGTGCAAGGGGCACATGGAAGTGCCGCCACAGGTGATGCTGTCAATGCAGCTCGCATTGCCTGCACCGGCTGATTCGACGGCAATGCGCGAGCGGGAAAGCGGGCGATCGGCGTTGCGATCGCGGCGCGAGGATTCGTTACGGTGGCCGAAACGAGGCGGCCGAAACGAGATGGCCGGCTGCCGCGCGCAGCCGTTGCCGGGGCGAATGTATGCGGAAGAACACCGCGTACTCACGGCGCACGGCGTTCTCTCGGCCGCACGCGACTCCGATGCCGTGTGCGTGAAGATGGGCTTACCGGGCTTACCTGATCTGCGGCAGCGCGACCCAGGTGAGCGTGTTGGCCGGATCGACCAGCGTGTCGTCGACGTGGGTGATCACGTGCCGGCCGTCCGGCCCAATTGCGACGTTGACGCTTTCCGTCAGCGCCAGCCGGATCGACAGGTCGATTGCCGCCGGGTCGCGAACGCCGACCTCGAAGGTGATGCCGCTCGTGCGCGCGGCGGGATTCGTCACGAGATCCGGCTGGTTCTTGCGGACCCATTCGACGACCGCGACGAACACCGGATCCGTGTCGCCGGAGAAATTCATCGCGAGCACGTGGGCCGTGTACCGGTATTCGAACGACGGCGTCAGCGTGCCGGTGGTCGCAATCGATCCTTGCTCGACGAGCACGGTCAGCGCGCCCGGTTCGGTTCCGAGTGACGGGATGGCGGCGACGAGCGCCTGCCGCAGGCTGTCTGGCTTAATCATGCGGATGCGCTCCGTGGCGGGTTGCGGGCGTGCCGGCCTGGCATGCCGCGATCATGTCGACTTGCGCCGCGCAGGTCGCCCAGGCCGCCTTCGCGAGCGTGAGCGCGGCATCGAGCTCACCGTTGGTGCGGGGCGCGAGCATCGGCAGCGTGCAGGGGCTCACCGCCTGGCACGTATTCGACGTAAGCGTCGGCGCCGGTGAGAGCGGGATTGGCTTGCAGGCGGACAACGTCGTCAGGCAGACGAGTACCAGCCCAGGCGCGAAGCGCGGCGTTTTCATCGGTCAATCTCCGGTTTTCAAGTCGGGTGGCGTCGAGCTTCGACGCGATCGCGGCCTGCGAGCGGTCGAGCCGGGCCTGCTGTCGGGCGCGCTCGGCGGTGTCCTGCCGCATGCGCGCGATGACGTCGTCGCGCCCGGCGAGCGCCTGTCGTGCCTCGACGAGTTGCTGCCGTGTGGCGCCCAGGTCGGCGCGCAGCGCATGCACGACCAGCGCCGCGACGGCGCACGCGGCAAGCGCGGCGACGCAGGCGGCGAATTTCGCGGCGAGCCCGTTCATGCGGCGGACGGGGCGCCGGTCGATGCGGATCCGCCCGGCGTCGACGCGGCCGGTTGCGACGCATAGCGGTCATAGGCGCGCGCGAGCTTCACGTCGTAGAGGTTCGCCGCGTAGTCGGGGCCGTTGTACGCGCGTGCGAATGCGGCCCACTGGCGGTCGCGGAGCGCGCGGCGCAGCGCGTCGTCGGCCGCGATGTAACGGACGAAGGCGTCGAGATGCCGGGCTTCGCCGCTTTCCATGCACGCGACGAATTCGTCGATGCCGGGATAGCCGAGACGCGCCCAGTGATAGCCCATCACCTGGAACGCGCCCCAGCTCGCGGATTCCCACGCGGCGCCGGCATCGATCGACTCGGCCGTCGCGAGGCGCGTGTATTCCGCGGCGCCGCCGCGATAGCCGCCGCGCGTGCGCGACACGATGTCCGGCTGGCGCGCCGCGAACGGTGCGGGATCGATGCCGCGTGCCTGCAGCCGCTTCCAGAACACGTGGCGTTCGAACAGGATCACGGGCCGGCCGTCGGGCAGGAACCCGGCGCCGCGCGACTCGACTTCGTTGACCGCGCGAATGCACGCGAGCGGCACGTCGAGCGTGCGTGCGGCGCGTTCGAGATCGGCGAGCGCGAGGTGGGTCGGATCGCGCCGGCCGGTGGCCAGCGCGGCGCAGGTCTTCGGGCCGGCGATGCCGTCGTCGACGAGGCCGGTGTTTCGTTGCAGCGCGATCACGGCGGCTTCGGTCGCCGCGTCGTAGAGGTGCGTGACCTGCACCGGATAGCCGGCGCGGATCAGCCGGCGTTGCAGCAGGCCGACGTCGTCGCCGTGGTCGCCGAGGCGGCGGGTCTTCATGATTCATTCACTCCTGAGCAGGCGGGCGACGTTGCCGCGCGTGCCGCAGACGGACATCGCCAGCAGCACGGCGGTAGCCGCTTCGAAGAAGCCGACGGAGCCGGCATGCAGCAGCAATTCGATCGATGCGCCGCCGGCGACCGCCACGACGATCCAGGCGAACCAGGACGCGCGATGACGGTGCCGCGCGCCGTTGCGCCGGTAGGTGAGCACGCGCACGAGCACGGCGACGTGGGCGCAGAGCGCGATCAGCACGAGCGGGAGCGGCATGTCATCCCCCCTTGCGGAACAGCGCGAGCAGGTCCAGCGTCTTGACCCGTTCGATGAGTTGCAGCGTGACGGCGATGACGAGCGCGGCCGCGAAGAACGCGGCGACGCCCGTCGAATGGATCGGGGTGGCGCCGACGATTTCCGGTGCGGCGAGATAGCCCATCACGAGCGAGATCAGCAAGTACGCGGCGCGCCGTGCGACGCCGATTTCCTTCGACGTGACGACCACGAGCGCGGCGCCCGTGAACGCGCCGATCAGCGCGTTGCCGTCGATGCCGGGCGCGAGCCCGGCGACGCCGATCGCGGCGGACAGCATCGCGGCGGTGGTGAGGTTCGGTTCGGCCATGCGGGCGATTCCAGGGTCAGTCAAACAGTTGCAGCAACGGCCGGGCGCGCGTGGCGGTGTCGAGCGGCGGCAAATGGACGGGCGTGCCGGCCGGCAGCACGACGCCGAGGCTGGCGAGCCCGGTGTTGGCTTCGAGCACCGTTTCGACGGTGCCGTCCGTGCGGCCATAGTGGCGCCAGCACAGCGCGTCGACGGTGTCGCCCTGCAAGGTGCGTACGATCATGGCCGGCGCTCCCGATGCGGGAGCGCGTCGCAGTCGCCGGCCGGCGCGGGGTGGAGGCTTGTCGATGTCGTGCTGCTTGCCATGGCGAGGTCCCGGGCAGTGAGGCAGTGGAGAGGGTTCCCATGGTCGAGCTTCGCCGGGCGGCGTTCAACGACACGCATGCGTCGCCTGTGCGGAGACGCAGCGCGGCGCGTGTCGCGACGTGCATCGGGCCTTACGCTTTCCGTGGGGGGCTTGATGGGCGCTCGACGGGCACGTCACGGGCGGATGCGGCGCGAGCCGTGCAGCCGGATTGCAGCTGGCGTGAGCCGGGGCGGCCTTGATTGACCTTGTGCAGCCTTGGTTTTGCGCTGTGCGACGCGTGTCGAGCCCTTGCCGGGCAAGGGCGGGGGGAACGTAGGTAAAACTCCGAAGGCAGGGGTTGCTGGTTCGATCCCAGCCGGGCGGGTCGAACCGGGTCAGGCTCTCGGCGGTTTCGTTACTTCGTCGTTGCCCCTGACTACGATGAAATTGCGTTTAGCCGGCGCCGGTTGGCCGTGTTTACGCTGTTGCCGGCGCGGCGGCCGGCGGCGACCGATCACTGCACAACGGGCAGGTACGTTTTCGACGTTTCCAGGCCCGGCAACCCCTCGCGATCGCCGACTTAGCGGATGACAGCAGCGTTCCGGGCGTGGCGCGGCGTTTGGTCGAGCCTCGCGTGGTTCCATAGCTCGACCTTCAGCCGGTCGTGGAACGCCTGGGCCTGCAGCTTGGCTGCGGGTGTTGGTGCTGTCTTGTAAGACCGGACCGCCCCCGGTGGGGTGGTCGAGCGGAATGCCAAGGCTGCTGCGGCGCGGCGGCGGATCAGCCGGTGAGCGTTGAACGAAGGTCGATCGGTGCCGGCGTGATTTGATGCATGTCGAAGATCACCACTTCGTTGTACCCGGTTCGCAGCCACGGGGCGGGGCAGAACAGTCGATATTGAGGGCCGACGTTCCAGTAGCGGCCGAGGTTGCGCCCATTGACCCATACAATGCCTTTGATCCAACCACGCATGTCCAGGAACGTATCGCCTACCTGGTTGAGCATGAGAGCAGCCTTGAAGAACAGGCCGGGTCGCAGCGGATTTGTGCAGACTTGTCGCAGACTCGTGATGTACTCGGCGTCCATCGGGAGCGCGTACGTTGTCCATTCACGCAACGGCTTCGCACCGACCGTCACGTCCCCGTTGATCCCCTTTCGATCAATCAGGTCGTCACCGTAGTTGACGCGGCCCATGCCTTCGACGAGCACATCGAGCACCTTGCCACCGGTCGGAAGTGTGACGTGCTCGCTGTTTGGTACGACGCGCAGCCCTTCCGCGAGATATCGCGGCATTTTCGTGCGCGTCATGCCGCCAGCATATTCAGTGTCGACGAACACTGTCGCATAGTCGTGAACGTCACCCGCCGATAGCGGGCCGCCGGCTCCGCCGATGTCCGCGTGGCGGTAAAGGACGAAGCCGGCCTGTTGGCCGTGCATTTCCATCGGCCGCGGCGCGTCGCTTGTCGCGATCGGTGCCGGCAGGTTGTCCCATAGCGAAGCGAAAAGAAACGGCCGTAGCGAATGATCGCCGGCGAGCTCGATCGTAGGCGGTGCAGCCGGTACGGGCGGGAGCGGTTCGGACAGGTGCGCCTGAATCAGGTCGCGGTAGCGCGTGAAGCTGGCCGCTGCACGTCCCTGTTCGTCGATTGGCGCGAAGTAGTCATAGCTCGTGATGTCAGGTTGATAGTCGCCTGTCTTGTGGTCGCGGTTCGCGCCGGCCGTGAAGCCGAAGCTCGTGCCGCCGTGGATCACGTAAATGCTGAACGACAGGCCATAGCGCATGAAATCCGATAGCTCGCGCGAGATATCGGAATCGTCCCCCTGGAATTTCCGGTCGCCCCAATGGGTAAAGAAGCCCGGATAGACTTCGCCACCCATGACGGTAGAACCGGGGAATTCTTCGCGTATCCGATCGATGTCGTGCGCCTTCGGCCCACTGAGGCCGATCGCGCAGCCGTCAAGCGCAGTTCGATTTTCCCGCAATTGCTTGACACCATCGTCGGTAAAGAACGGCCCCGTGATGCCGCCGTCAACCCATGCGCGCCGTATTTCCTCCAGATAGGCGATGTCGTCGCCGTAGGTCGCATACTCGTTTTCGATCTGGATCAGCAGGATCGGGCCGCCGTTTGCCGACATCAACGGGCGTACTCGCGGCACCAGCTCGGCAATGTACTGGCGCGCCGCTTCCATGAAGCGCGGGTCACGGTGCGAGCCCACGCGCAATTGAATGTCATCGTGTGCGAGCAGGCGTGAAGGGATGCCACCGAGATCCCACTCGCCGCAGATATACGGGCCGGGGCGTAGCAGCACCCACATGCCTTCGTCCTGGCAGAGCTGCATGAAAGTCTCGACGTCGCGTTCGTCTGACTCGAAATCGAATTTGCCCGCGGCCGTCTCGTGGAAATTCCACATGACGTAGACGGCGATGGTGTTCATCCCCATTGCCTTTGCCATCTGGATTCGGTGGCGCCAGTACTCGCGCGGGATGCGTGCGGGATGCATCTCGCCGCTACGAATCTGGAATGGCGCACCGTCGAGCAGGAAGGTGATGCCGTCGTCGCCGAACGTCAGGATGTGGCTGCCCCCGTTTTTCGGCGTGGGGCCGGTCAGGATTTGCCGTGGCTCGAATGTCACGGACTTCTTGTCACGACTGCATGCCCCGAGAAGCGGCACCAACGCTGCCGCCATCAAAAAGTTTCGCCTGTTCAAACTTGTGTTCCGGTTCTTTTTTGGGATTCGCCGAGCCTGGCCCTTGGCTCGCCTTTCAGTAGCACGACATTATCTTACGAATCCAATCTTCGGGTCGAATCGGGAGCCGTTACCGGCCGCACCACGGGCGCCGGCCGTAGCGGGCGTGCCGATGTCGAGTTGCCTCGCCGTTGTGCGAGAATCGCCCGCAACGACAACTCCAAGCGACGATCGCGGCGGCCGTCCGCGCATCGCGCCGACTCCCGATGGCTGCCATCCTGTCTACCCCGACCGCAGTCGATGCCCGCGCGCTGACCGATGCGCAGCAGGCATTGCTCGCGCGTCTGCACGCCTATTCCCCCGACGATCCGACCGCGCCCCTGCCGTACAGCCGGCGCCTTGCCGAAGCCGAAGGCTGGTCGCATGCGCATGCGCTGGCCGTGATCGACGAATACAAGCGCTTCGCGTTCCTCGCGCAGGCGGCCGGGCATCCGGTCACGCCGTCGGTCGCGGTCGATGCCGCGTGGCATTTCCACCTGCAGTACACGCTCGAATACTGGGACGTCTTCTGCGCCGGCGTGCTGCGCGCGCGGCTGCATCACATGCCCGGCACGGGCGCGCCCGACGAGGCCGCCGTGTACGCGCAGCGCTATCGCGACACGCTCGACAGCTATCGCAGGCTGTTCGGCTGCGAGCCGCCCGAAGCGATCTGGCCGCGCCCCGTCGCCGAGGCCGTGCCCGCCGACGCCCCGGTGCAGCGCGCGGAACGGCGCGACGGCCCGTCGAGCGCGCCCGCCGCGCGCCCGCGACGTTGGCGGCGCATCGCGAAGTTCGCGTGGCCGACGGCGGCGATCAGCGTCGCGGCGACCTGCGCGAGCGCGAGCGATTTCAATGTGCTGGACTTCTCGGGGCCGGACTTTCTCGGGTTGTTCTATGTGCCGCTCTGCACCGCCGCGCTGCTGCTGATCGCCGGCCTGCAGTGGATCGAATACCGCCACCGGGTGTGGGGAACGCGCGCCCCCGAATCGTCGCCTGACCTGAGCGCGGAGGAAGCGGCGTATCTCGCGGGCGGCGGTGCGCGGATGGCGCAGGTCGTGATGCTGTCGCTCGCGCATGCCGGTGCGATCGAGCTGCGGATGAGCAAGGGTCACGACGCGCGGGTGCGGATCGACGATCCGCGACACGCAGGCGTGTATGGCGCCGACTGGGAATGGCTGCGGCGGCAACCCGGCGGCGAGACGAGCTGCTACGCGTTTCGTCAGCGTCTCGCGTGGCGCGAAGCCGACTGCGCCGCGGCGTTGCAGCGCAAAGGCTGGCTCTGGGCGCCGGGCGAGATGCGGGCGACGCGGATGGCCGCGCGCGCGATCCTGCTGCTCGTGTTCGGCGCGGGCGCGGCGAAGCTCGCGGTCGGCCTGAGCCGTGGCCGGCCCGTGCTGCTGCTGATGATGGTCATGGCGGCGTTCATGGTCGCGTACCACTTCATGGTCGAACGCCTGCCCGGCGTCGGGCGCGGCGGCATGACGCGCGGCGGCGAGGCGGCGCTCGACGCGCACCGCGAGCAACGCCGGGGCGACCGCGCGACGCCGGACGGGCTCTTGTGGACGGCCGCGCTGTTCGGCGCCGGCGCGCTCGCCGGCACCGTGTGGGCCGCGCATTCGAACGTGCTGATGGCGCCGCCGCCCGTTGCCGTGCAAACCGGCGGGTCGAGCGGTTCGTTCGACTCGGGCGCCGGAGACAGCAGCAGTTCGAGTTCGTGCAGTTCGTCGAGCTCATGCAGCTCGAGCAGTTGCGGCGGCTGTTCGAGCACCTGAGCACAGCGCGCGCTGCCGGGATAGCGCGCCGCGCCGCCAGCGTCAGGCAGGCGGCACGGCGCGCACAGACTTACGCGAGCGCGGCATCGGCGTGCGTGCGTGCCTGCGCGGCACGCCCGTCGCCCGCCTCGACGATCAGCGTCCAGTCGAACGCCGGCAGTGCGCAGAGTTGCTCGACGGTGGCCGTGTACTCGTGCGCGGGCGCGTGCAGGTAGCGCACCTTGTCGGTCCATTCGGGCAGCGGCGCCTGCGACGTGGTCACCACGACCGCCAGCAGATCCTGCTCCGGCCGCCGTGCGATGTCCTGCAGGCTCAGCCGGACCTGGTCGAGGTCGCCCTCGGCGTCCAGGATCAGCGCGCCGGGGATCGGCGCATCGGGGTGGCCGGGCGGGTTGCCGATCGCGCCTTTGTCGATGCACTGCTGATACACGTGGCGATAGCGCGGCAGCGCCTGCTGCAGCGCGTGATGCTTGCGGACCTTCGCCTGCGCCGTGCGCGCGAGCCCGCGGCGCAGCGCCGGGTTCGCGATCAGCCGCTCGAGCGCGTCGACCCAGGCCTGCGGCGCATCCGGAACCAGCAGGCCGTCGCAGCCGTCGTGCAGCGCGAAGCGATAGGCGGGTCGGTCGCTGACGATCGACGCGATGCCGGCCGCCGCGTATTCCTGCCACTGGATCGTGCTCGTGCCGGCGTTGTAGTCGTGGTCGGCGAGCGGCAGCAGCGCGATGTCCCAGCGCCGTTCCGGCAGGCGTTGCGCGTGCGCGTCGTAGTCGTGAAGCTCGGGCTCGCACCCGGCGGCCGGGTGGCCGGCCCAGCCCGGCGGGACGTCCGCGCCGACGAAACTCACCCGGACCTTGCCGGGATGGCGCGCGCAGATCGCCTGCAGCGCCGCGTCGACGAGCGCGAAGTTGTCGGCGCGCAGCGACGCGCCGGCGATGCCGATCGTCACGCAGTCGTCGCCGCGCGCCGTCACGGGGCGGTAGAACCGGTCGAAGTCCACGCTGTCGGGCAGCACGTGAACGCGCGGATGCGACAGCCGGTAGCGGCTGGCGATGAACGGCGTGGATACGATCACGGCGTCCGCGTTGCGCAGCACGAGCTCGATCCCCGCGCGGGCCATCCCGCCTTGCGCGGCGAGCGGATGCGCGGCCGGCAGGTCGGTCAGCAGGTCGTCGGTCTCGTAGATCACCGGCTTTTCATGCTTGAAGATCGTATACAGGTCGTTGCCCGTCAGCATGCCGGGCGCCAGCCGGTGCAGCAGGATGGCGTCGGCCGTGGCCAGCACGCTGCTGTCGAGCTGGCCGTCCCGGAAGCCCGGGACGAGTTCCCATTCATCGTTCAGCAGACCGAACGGCAGCGTGAGGCGAATTCGCGACGACGCGCATGCGTCCGGATCGATCGAATACACGACCAGGCGCTTGCCGCGCGGTGCGGCGTCCGCAGTCGCGGCGACGGGCGCCAGCGTCCGGTTCTCCGCCAGCAGCCGCGCGTACAGCGCACCGTGGCGCGCGGCGTTGCGGCCGATGTCGTGCTGCGCGCGGATCGCATCCTGCGCGGCCGCGGCGAGCTGCGCGCGGGTGTGCGGATGCTCGATCAGGTGCGCGATCGCGTCGACCCACGCGTCGGCGGTGTCGGCGACGAGCCAGGCCGTGCTGCCGTGGACAACCGGGCCGCCTTGCGCCGGCGTGGCGACGAGCACCGTGGCCGCGCCGGCCGCCGAGCATTCGAGCCATGCGCGCGGCGGCGCATCGTCGCGCAACGTGACGGGCGCCGCGACCAGCGCGATGTCGAGGTCCGCGCGCTTCAGCGCGTCGGCGTAGCGGTCGTAAGGGGCAGGCTCCGCGATCAGCGTGACGTCCGGTTCGCGATCCCAGCCGGCCGGCAGCGCCGCGCCGACGAGCGACACCCGGAGCTTCCCCGGAAACCGGCGGCGGAGCTCGGCCAGCGCATGGCGGACCTGCTCGAGACGCACGTCGTCGAGACCGGTGCCGGAAACCGCGAGGTTCACGTGGTCGCGCACGCCGGGCGCCGCGCGGTGCAGACGTTCGAGATCGACGCCGGTCGGCAGCGCGTGCACCGAGGCGTTGACATGACGGTACTCCCGCACCAGCGTTTCCGATGGCACGACGATCGCATGCGCGCGCTGCACGGCGCTGCGGATGCCCGCCTTGCGGCGCGCGTTGTCGGCCGCGCCGGGGAGGTCGGCGAGCAGCGTGTCGAGCGGCACGTCGATGTCGAGGACGACCGGCTTGCCGAGCGAGAACAGGTGTTCCAGCGTGGCGGCGGACAGCAGGCCCGGCGTGTCGCCCTGCAGCACGATCAGGTCTGCGCGCTGCAGCGCGTCGGGATCGATGCCGGCTGGCGTGACCGGGAACGTCAGCGCCCATTCGCGGTCCAGCCGCGCGAACGGCTGCGCGAAGCGCAGGCTGGTGCGCGCGTGGTCGGCCGGTTCGGCGGTGACGACCGCGATGCACGAGCGCGGCGCGGACGCGGGCTGTCCGTGGGCGGCGGCGCCCGTCGCGACGGCCTGCGCATCCAGCGTGTCCGCGTGGGCCTGGGTCCGCTCGACGAAGTGCTGCAACTGCTGCCAGAACGTCTCCTCTTCCTTCAGGTAGACGCCGCGCGCTTCGTGAACGGTGGCCTTCGCGTGGGCGATCTCGTGTTCGTCGAGCCCCCACGCGATGCCCTTGCCGTCCATCACCCACCGGGTCGGCTCCGACAGCGACGCGTCATTCATGATGCACACGACCGGGCAGCCGCACAGCAGCGCTTCGAACACGGCGGTGGACCATTCGTACATGTACACGCACTCGACCTGCCGGAACAGCGCCGCGAGTTCGTGCGCCGAACGTTCCGGCACGCGGGTCGAGATTTCGATCGACTCGGCGGTGACCGGGTGCAGCGTGCCGCCGCGCCGCAGGTGGCGATTGATGAAGACGGCCGTGCCGTTGCGGCGGGCGTCGTCGACCCCGTCGCTGTTGAAGATGCGCGTGTCGACCAGCGGTATGCGCAGCAGGTCCGCCTGCCATTCCTCGGGCACCAGCGACGGCCCGAACGTGAAGATGAGGTCGTTCGGCTGCAGGCTGATCGGTTCGCCGTTGATGCGGCCGGGCTCGGCCAGCAGGTAGCGCACGACGCAGCGCGCGTTGAACGGATTGCCGGTGACGACGTCCGGGTAGACGACGATCGGGCTGCGATTCGCGCGGGCGTGCGCCTGCGCGATGTCGTTGGTCAGCGGCGGCGTGCGCAGCTCGGGATGCACGACCGCCGTGCAGACGTACGCTTCGTGGCCGAGCAGGTTCAGCACGTGGCACAGGTAGTGCATCGCGCGGATCCCGCCGGAGGTTTGCCGGAAATTCGGCGCGAGGATGTAGTACGGGTGGTCGAGTCGCGTAAAGATGCGCGAACCGCCGTGCGCCAGGCCAGGTGTGGGAGTCGTCATCGTTATCGGGTGCGGTAGAAATCGAAGACCACGTCGAGGATGCGATCCTGTTCGGCTTCGGTCATGTCGTGGTACAGCGGCAGCCGGACGAGCCGGTCGGCGACGAGGTCCGTCACCGCCATGCCGGAGCCGCAGCGCCCGTAGCGCTGGCCGGCCGGCGAACTGTGCAGCGGCACGTAGTGGAACACCGCGTTCACGCCCACCGCGCGGATCTGCTGCAGCAGCGCGGTGCGTTCGGCGAGGTCGCGTGCGAGGAAATAGAACATGTGGCCGTTGCCGCGCTCGGCGAGCGAAATCGCGGGCAGCTCGATCAGCCCGTCCGCGTGCAGCGGCTGCAGCGCGTCCTGGTAGCGCTGCACGGTCGCGCGCCGCTGCGCGGTGATCACGTCCGCGTGCTCGAACTGCGCGTACAGGAACGCCGCGATCAGCTCGCCCGGCAGGAACGACGAGCCGACGTCGACCCAGGTGTACTTGTCCACCTGCCCGCGGAAGAACTGACTGCGGTTGGTGCCCTTCTCGCGGATGATCTCCGCGCGCTCGACGAGGCGCGGGTCGTTGACCAGCAGCGCGCCGCCTTCGCCCGAGATCACGTTCTTGGTCTCGTGGAAGCTGAGGCACGCGAGGTGGCCGAGGCTGCCGAGCGGCTTGCCGTTCCACGTCGACTGCAGTGCCTGGGCGGCGTCCTCGATCACCCACAGGTCGTGGTCCGCCGCGAGCTGCCCGATCACGTCCATGTCGCAGGCGACGCCCGCGTAGTGCACCGGCACGATCGCGCGCGTGCGCTTGGTGATCGCGGCGGCGATCTGCGTCTCGTCAAGGTTCAGCGTGTCGCGGCGGATGTCGACGAACACCGGCGTCGCGCCGCGCAGCACGAACGCGTTGGCGGTCGACACGAACGTGTAGGACGGCATGATCACTTCGTCGCCGGGCTGCACGTCGGCGAGGAGCGCGGCCATCTCGAGCGCGGCCGTGCACGAGTGCGTGAGCAGCGCGCGCTGGCAGCCGATGCGTGCTTCCAGCCAGCGGTGGCAGAGCTTCGTGAACGCCTGGTCGCCGGCGAGGCCGCCCTGCTCGACCGCTTTCGCGATGTAGTAGAGCTCCTTGCCGACCACGAACGGGCGGCCGAACGGAATGCAGTCGAGGTTGGGTGGGCCGAACATGGTCAGGCTCCGCGTCAAGGGGTGGGACGTCCGGCCGCGCGGCTCGCGCGCGGCGCCGCTCAGGTGTCCTTGCGGACGAGAATCGTGAATTCGTACAGGCCGTAGTCGTGCAGCAGCGCGACGTGGCGCGAATAGCGGCGCTTGCAGCGATCGAACAGCGCGCACGGGTCCGCGTAGTACAGGAGGTCCGGGCGCATGAACGGCGGATCGGAATACGACGTCAGGCAGTTGAACGAGAAGCCCAGTCGGCTCGTCGCGTGCAGCGTGTCGAGCGTCGCGTGGATGTAGTCGAGCCACGCGTCGTCGTCGTGACCACGCCTGACGTTGAAGATGCCGGAGGCGATCCCGTAGTCCGACGCGGCCTGCGGCACCGCGCCGACATGAAACGCGACGTTCGCGTCGTCGCGGTAGCGCTGCCGCGCGGCGTCGACCATGTCGGACGAGATGTCGTAGCCTGCATACGCGAAACCGTCGGGCAGCGCGCGCGCCTTCAGGAAATCGACCAGCGCGCCGTAGCCGCAGCCGATGTCGTTCACCGAGTGGCCGCCGGACGCGGGCAGGATCTTCGTCAGTTGTTCGAAGCGCAGGAACTGGCCGGTTTCGCCGTTCCAGTCGACGCCGCGCGCGGTCGCGCCGTGCTCCGCCAGCCGCGCGCTGTAGTACGCGGCCACTTCTTCCAGCAGGCTCGCATGCCGGGATTCGCTCATGGGCATCACCTCAGTCTTTCGAGGTCAGCGCGTACCGGCGCGCTTCGGGACCGCAGTTGAACAGCACGTCGAGCACCGTCACGCCGTGGACGAAGTCGCCCCACTGCTGCGGATACTCGGGATAGGCCGGATAGTCGAACCAGCGCACCGCGACGCCGGCATCGGCGAACAGGTTCTCGTCGAGGTAGCTGCGCGCGGCCGGGCCGGACAGGTACTCGGTCGCGCCCGCCTGCACGCACAGGTTCAGCAGCTTCTCGGTGCGGTCGCCGTGCAGCGCATAGTCCGACGTCGACGACACGCGCGTGCCGATCTCCAGTTGCCGGAGGACCCACGTCAGCATCGCGGCATTCAGCTCGCTCAGCATCCCGTAGGTTCGGCCGGTGTAGAGCGCTTCGAGCTCGCCCGCATAGCGCGCGAAGTGCGGCGCGCGTGCGTAGTTCTGCTGCAGGGCCTTCCAGTGCAGCGGCGCCCAGTCGGCGCCGTCGATCTCGGTTTCGCGGATCGACTGGTGATACTTGCCCTTCACCTTCACCGGCACGCTCAGCCATTGCACGCCCTGCGGCGTCTTGATCTGGTTGCGGTTGCGCCAGTCGCGGCGCGTGTACTGCGCGTCGTCGTAGAGGATGAACTCGTCGCTGGCGGCGATCAGGTCGAAGTAGCCCTTCCACGGAATGTAGTTGGACTGGACGATCGCCACCCGCTTCGCGTCGCGGTTCATGGTCGCACCGCTCATGCCGGAATGTGGCCGTACCGGTACATGTCGACGAGCTCGGGCGGAATGCCCCAGTCCGTCGCGCCCAGCTTGTCGTGCAGCGCCTCCAGGTCCGCGCGGATCGCGTTCTGGAGCTGTTCGACCATGCGGTTGCGCGCCGGCACGAAGTCGTGCTGGTACGCGGCATTGATCTGATGGCGTACCGTCTTCGCGATCGCGGCCTCGCGCGTCATGTTGCGGATCAGCTTGCGTTCGGGCGCGAGTTCCGCGTAGCGCGGGTCGATCGGCTCGCCGCGCATCGCCGCGACGAGATCGCGGCTCAGCACCGGCGACAGGTGGAAGCCGTCGCGCTTGGTGCCGCCGAGAATCCACAGGTCGCGCACGCTGGTTTCGCCGAACAGCGGATACAGGTCGGACGTCGTCGGCCGCCAGCCGACGTTGACGTTGACCAGGCTCGCGCGCGAGAAGCGGGTGTTGATCTGGTCCATCGCCGACTTCAGCAGCGTGTACGCGCTGCCGGCGTGGCCGTGCTCGTGCGGCACCGGGCTGATGTAGTTGCTGGCGCCGACGAGGGTCCGGTCAGGCCCGTGCGGCGCCGAATACACGCCGCACGCGAGGCCGCGGTTGGTCGTGCGCACGCAGTGCGTGTGCACGTTCTCCGCGCTCTGCAGTTCGATCGACATGCCGACGCCGTAGAACATCCGCTGCACCGGCAGCTCGGGCAGGCTCGCCTGCAGCACGCGCGTCACGTTGGCGCCGTTGCAGAGGATGAAGCGGTCCGCGCCGAGCACGCTGCCATCGGACAGGCGCGCCCCGGTGACGCGTCCGGCCGCGGTGTCGAGCCGCTCGACCTCGGCGTCGATGAAGCGCACGTTGCCGGCTTGCGCGACCGACTCGGTCAGCGCGTCGAGAAACTGTTTCGGATTGACCCAGCCTTCGCGCTTCAGGAAGACCGCCTTCAGCGCGCGATAGCGCGGGTCCGGATGATAGTTCGGGATCCCTGACGGATCGACCGCCTCGCACGGCTCCTCGAATTCGCGGCAGAACCGCTGCATGGCCGCGAAGTTCTCGTCGTCGAGCGCGTCGGTCGCCGCGTTGTTCAGCACGAAGGTGCCGAAGCCGTGCGCGATCGCGTGCGCCGGCGTGCAGATTTCAGCGAATACGGCGGGCCAGGCCGCCGTCGCGCCGCGGCTCAGCTCGAACTTGAAGCGGTCGATCGGCGTGCCGAGCGAATCGCCTTCCAGTTCGGTAAACGAATTGAGCATCGCCGCCGCGGCGCGCGTGGCCGAGCCGGGCCGATGCGCGTGGCCGACGATCACGAGCTCGACGCCCGGGTCCGCCCGCTGCCATGCGCGGGCCGTCATCAGGCCGAGAATGCCGTTGCCGAGGATCGCGATTTTCATTTGCGTGTGCCTCCACCCTCGGGGAATGACAGGTAGCACAGCGACGGATAGGCCGCCGCCTTGTGGATCTGGTGCGGACGGTTGCCGAGCAGGTCGCGCAGGTAATGGACGCCTTCCGCGGGCAGCTGGCCGCCGCGGGTGAGCTGCCAGAACGCGACGATGCCGCCGGGCACCAGCCGCTCCATCACCGCGTCGAACGCGTGCCGGGTCGGCTCGATCACGTTCAGGTCGAACCACGCGAGCGCGACCATCTCGCCGGGATGCGCTTCGCCGAATGCCGCCAGCGTGTCGCGGCAATCGCCTTCCCACACGTGGTGCTTGTCATGCACGTGCCCCATCGCGTTGCTGCGCTCGTGCAGGTTCAGCAGCTTGCGCAGCAGGTCGGCGTACTCGCCGGACAGCGAGTACGTGCCGTCTGAGAACAGCTTGCGGTCGCGCGTGTCGTGCTCGGCGAAGCCCGTGTAGCCCGTGAACGTATCGAATGCGTGGATGCGGCGCTGGAAGTTCAGCGGCTCGAGAATCGCGCGGAAGTTCTCGCACAGCACGGCGGTCTGCCCGCGCCACGTGCCGAGATCGAGGATCGCGCCCGGCAGCGGCACGATTTTTTGATAAATCTCGAAGGTCGCGAGAATGCGTGCGAGGAGCGAGCCGCGCACGAACAGGCCGAGCGACCGTTCCAGTTCCTCGCGCGTCGCGGGGTAGGTCTGCATCAGGTCGAACAGTTCGCGGCGCGCCGCGAGCTGATCGCCATCTGCGTTGGTGATGATCGCTGATTCGTGCATACACAGGGCTCCAGGCACAAAGGGTGTGGCCGGACGAGCGCGTGTCGGCGCGGTGGCATCGGAATGCGCAACCGTCCGAACGTCGCAGGTCGGACATCTTTCTACGATCAAGTCTAGCGAGCGTCGCCAGGATCGAATGTCGGATTAGCGGGTGGTTTCACCCCGCATTTCGATGGATGCGCGGGTGTCCGGCGCGCATTCGGCGCGCCCGCGGGTGCGGCTTGCAGTCGCGGGAATAGCGACCAATTCCAGCACCTGCTCGCCGGATTGGAACGCGGCGTGCGCGAGGAGAATTCGGACACGTCGGAGACCGTCGGTGCGTGCGTCCGCGGGCGAAGGCGTGCGCCGGCGCAGGGGTGCCGGCCGCGATTCGAATCCCGTATTGGCTACCAGGACGACTTAGCTCATGATGCCCACCTCCCCCGCCGCCGCCACGATCGAACAGGCGCTGGCGCACCATCAGGCCGAACGGTTCGACGAGGCCGAGACGCTGTACCGGCAGATCCTCGACACCGATCCCCGGCACGCGGACGCGCTTCACCTCCTCGGCCTGATTGGTCATCAGCACGGGCGCTATCGGGAGGCATCCGACCTGATCATGGCGGCGATCGAGATCAGGCCGGACGCGATGTACTACTACAACCTCGGCAACGTGATGCAGGCGGACAACCGTCACGCCGCCGCCGCCGAGTGCTTTCGTCTCGCCATCGAGCTGCGACCCGACTACGTCGATGCGTACAACAACCTCGGCAACGCGCTGCGGCTCGCCGGCGACGCCCGCGCGGCCGTCGATGCGTTCTGCCAGGCCATCGCGCTGAAGCCGGACAACGGCCAGGCCTACAACAACCTTGCGAATGCGCTGTTCGACCTGAACGAGATTCCGGCCGCGCTCGAGGCGTACCGGCACGCGGTCGCGCTGCGCCCCGAACTGCCGGAGCCGCGCAGCAACCTGCTGTTCGCGAGCCACTGCAGCGAGGCGTTCGACCACGACGCCTATCTCGCCGAGGCCGCGCGCTACGACGCAGTCGTCACGCGGTGCGCGACGCCGTGGACGGACTGGCTCGTCGACTTGACCGCCTGCGCCGGGCGGCCGCTCAAGGTCGGCATCGTGTCGGGCGACCTGAAGGCGCATCCGGTCGGCTATTTCATCGAGAGCATGCTGAAGCATCTCGACCCGAACCGGATCGAGATGCATGCGTACCCGACGCGCGACGTCGAGGACGACGTGACCGCCCGCCTCAAGCCGGCCTTCGCGACGTGGACCTGCATTGCCGGGCTGAGCGACGAAGCGGCGGCCGCGCGTGTTCGCGCGGACCGCATCGACGTGCTGCTCGACGCGGCGGGCCACACGGTCTACAACCGCCTGCCCCTGTTCGCGTGGAAGCCGGCGCCGCTGCAGGCGAGCTGGCCCGGTTATTTCGCGAGCACCGGCGTGCGGGCGATCGACTACGTGATCGGCGACCGTCACGTGCTGCCGCCCGCCGAGGCCGCGCATTTCACCGAGCGGCCGTGGCATCTGCCGGACAGCTATCTGTGCTTCACGCCGCCGGCCGAGCCTGTCGACGTCGGCGCGCTGCCGATGCTCGCGAACGGCCATCCGACCTTCGGCTATTTCGGCAAGCTCGCGAAGATCACCGAGCACGTCGTCGCGGTCTGGTCGCGCGTGCTGCAATCGGTCGCGGGCGCGAAGCTGTTCGTGAAGGCGGAGCATCTCGACGATCCGCGCGAGCAGCAGGCGCTTGCCGCGCGCTTCGCGGCGCACGGCATCGACACGCGGCGCCTGATCCTCGAAGGCCGCTCGCCGCGCGCCGAATACCTGGCCGCGTACCGGCGCGTCGACCTGATGCTGAGCCCGTTCCCGTATCCGGGCGGCACGACGACCGCCGAAGCGCTGTGGATGGGCGTGCCCGTTCTGTGCCGGCGCGGCGAGCGCTTCCTGTCGCACATCGCCGAGAGCCTGCTGCATTCGGCGCGGCTGTCCGAGTGGATCGCGGACGACGACGACGCGTATGTCGCGAAGGCCGTCGCGCAGGTCGGCCAGCCCGCCGAGCTGGCGGCGCTGCGCACGACGCTGCGCGCGCAGGTGCTCGCGTCGCCGCTGTGCGACGCGCCCCGCTTCGCGCGCCACTTCGAGGACGCACTGCACGGCATGTGGGCGCAGCACGTCGAAGCCGCGTCGGGCGCAACCGTGTGAGGCCGCTCACGACGTGACGTGCGCGGGCATTTCCACGCCGGCGGCAAGCGCAACATGGTGCCCCGCGCGCTGAACGCCGCGCCGGCCGGTGTGATCGTCATTCCGGCCGGTGGCGCGTGCGCGACACCGTCGTCGGGATGGCACGCGACGGGATGGCGGCGTCGGCCGTGATGATCGGGCACGGCCGCAGGCTGATCGACTTCGGACGCGAACCGCATCGCTATTGAGCAGAGCAGACGAGATGGACGGAACAGGACAGGCATTGCAGACGGCGCTCGCGCATCACCAGGCGGGGCGTCTCGCGGAAGCGAAGACGCTGTACGACACGATCCTCACCGCGCAGCCGGGCCAGCCGGACGCGCTGCATTTTCTCGGGCTGCTGGCGTGCCAGCTGAAGCAGTACGACGCGGGCATCGCGCTGATGGAGCAATCGCTCGTCGAGCGGCCGGACGCGTCGTACTTCAACAACCTCGGCAACATGCTGCGCGAAAACGGCCGGCTCGACGACGCGATCGCGCACTACCGGCGCGCGGTGGGGCTGCGACCGGACTATCCGGAGGCGCACAACAACCTCGGCAACGCGTTGCGCGACGCGCGCGAGCCGGCGGCTGCGATGGAGAGCTGCGCGCGCGCGATCGAGCTGCGGCCCGGTTACGCGCAGGCCTACAACAACCTCGGCAACGCGCTGCAGGATCTGGGCGACCTCGACGGCGCCGCCACGCACTATGGCCGCGCGATCGAGCTGGACCCGTCGATGGCGATGGCCCACGCGAACCTGAGCGCCGTGCGTCACAAGCAGCTGCGCTGCGCGGAAGCGCTCGCGCATGCGCAGGACGCGATCCGGCTCGCGCCGACCCTCGCCGAAGCGCACAACCACGCGGGCAACGCGTATCACGGACTGGACCGGCTCGACGCGGCGCAGGCCAGCCATCGCACGGCCGTCACACTGAATCCGGCGGACGCCGGCGCGTGCCACAACCTGTCCGTCGTGCTGCTGAAGCTGCAGCGGCTCGACGAGGCGCTCGTGTATTGCCGGCAGGCGTTGCAGGCCGGCCCGCCGGCCGTGTTGATGCACGTCAATCTCGGCGACATCCTGCGCGCGCAGGGCAACGTCGATGCCGCGGTCCACGCGTATCGCGACGCGCTTGCGCTGGTGCGCGACGACGCCGACGACGTCGCGGCGACCGTGCTGAACCGGCTGCTGTTCAGCGCGGCGGCGTCCGCCTGCGTGACCCCCGCCGACTACCTGGCCGACGCGCGGCGCTACGGCCGGCACCTGGCCGCGCGTTCGACGCGCCATGCGCACGATCCGCGCGAGCGGGCCGCGCGCGCGCAGGGGCGGCCACTGCGCGTCGGCTTCGTGTCCGGCGACCTGCGCCTGCATCCGGTCGGCATCTTCCTGGAAAGCGTGCTCGCGCACCTCGAGCGCACGCGCATCGACCTGCGCGTGTACGTGACCACGGACGAGGAGGACGCGATCACCGCGAAACTGAAGCCGCACGCGAGCAACTGGCGCTCGATCGCCGCGCTGGGTCCGGAGGCGGCCGCGCGGATGATTCACGACGACGAAATCGACGTCCTCGTCGACCTCGCGGGCCATACGCAGTCGAGCGGGCTGGCCGTGTTCGGCTGGAAACCCGCGCCGGTGCAGGCGAGCTGGCTCGGCTTTTTCGCGTCGACCGGTTGCGACGCGATCGACTACTTCATCGGCGACCGCTACACGCTGCCGGACGCCGAAGCGCATCACTTCGTCGAGCAGCCGTGGCGGCTGCCGGACAGCTTCCTGTGCTTCACGCCGCCGGCCTGCGACGTCGAGGTCGGCCCGCTGCCGATGGCGGCGCGCGGCCATCCGACGTTCGGTTGCTTCGGCCAGCTCGTGAAGATCGGCGACGACGTCGTGCGCGCATGGTCGCGCATCCTGCACACGCTGCCGGACGCGCGGCTGCTGCTCAAGGCGCACGAGCTCGGCCGCGACGGCGTGCGCGACGCGACCGCCGCGCGCTTCGCGCGGCATGGCATCGACGCGAGCCGGCTGATCCTCGAGGGCGGTTCGCCGCGCGCGGAATACTTCGGCGCCTATCACCGCATCGACGTCGCGCTGAGCCCGTTCCCGTACCCGGGCGGCACGACCACCGCGGAAGCGCTGTGGATGGGCGTGCCGGTGCTCGGCATGAAGGGCGGGCGCTTTGTCACGCACATCTGCGAAAGCGTGCTGCACGCGGCGGGCATGGGCGAATGGGTCGCTGACGGCGAGGACGCCTACGTCGCGAAGGCGATCGCGGCGGTGCGCGACCGCGAGCGGCTCGCGACGCTGCGCGCCGGGCTGCGCGCGCAGCTGCTCGCGTCGCCGCTGTGCGACGCGCGCCGGTTCGCGGCGCATCTCGAAGCGGCGTTCATCGGCATGTGGCAACGCTATACGAACTCGGAACACGAAGCATGAACGATATTCACGACACGCTGCAGTCCGCGCTGGCGCATCACCAGGCGGGGCGTCTCGCGGAAGCGAAGACGCTGTACGACGCGATCCTCACCGCGCAGCCGGGCCAGCCGGACGCGCTGCATTTTCTCGGGCTGCTGGCGTGCCAGCTGAAGCAGTACGACGCGGGCATCGCGCTGATGGAGCAATCGCTCGTCGAGCGGCCGGACGCGTCGTACTTCAACAACCTCGGCAACATGCTGCGCGAAAGCGGCCGGCTCGACGACGCGATCGCGCACTACCGTCGCGCGGTGGGGCTGCGGCCGGACTATCCGGAGGCGCACAACAACCTCGGCAACGCGTTGCGCGACGCGCGCGAGCCGGCGGCTGCGATGCAGAGCTGCGCGCGCGCGATCGAGCTGCGGCCCGGTTACGCGCAGGCATACAACAACCTCGGCAACGCGCTGCAGGATCTGGGCGAGCACGAGGCGGCGGCGGCGAGCTACGCCAAGGCGGTCGCGCACCAGCCGCAATACGCCGATGCGTACTGCAATCTCGGCAACGCGCTGCATGCGCAGGAGAAATTCGACGATGCCGCGGAGGCCTATCGTCGCGCCATCGCGCTGCAACCGGGCTTCCACGTCGCGCACCAGGGGCTGAGCGCGACGCTGCGCGCGGCAGGTGACCTGCGAGGTGCGGTCGACCATGCGCGCGAGGGGCTCGATCCGGAAGACGCGGACGCGCACTGCGTACTGGCCAGGCTGCTGCAGCGCATGAGCGAGTTCGGCAAGGCGGTCGAACTGCTCGAGCGGGCGATCGCGATCGATCCCGCGCATGCGCGGGCATGGGCCTGGCTCGGCGACCTGCGCAACCAGCAGGGCGAATACGGGCAGGCCGTGCAGGCGTGCCGGCACGCGATCGAGCTCGATCCCGAACTGGCCGATGCGTACAATTTCCTCGGCTACGCGTATCACAACCTCAACCGGCTGGCGGCGGCGGAGCTGAGCTACCGGCACGCGATCGACCTGAACCCCGACGATGCCGACGCCCATCAGAACCTCGCCGCCGCGCTGTTGCGGCTCGAGAAGCTCGACGAGGCGATGAAGCACACGGAGATCGCGCGGGAACTCGGCATCGATCCGCTGAAGCTCCAGATGACGCTCGGCGACATCCTGTGGGCGAAAGGCGATCTCGCCGGCGCGCTGGACGCATTCCGCACGGCGATCCGCTACGACCTGCATCGCGCGTACTCGCGGATGCTGTTCAACATGTCGAGTTCGCCCGCGTTCGAGCCGCAGGAGTGGGTCGCTGAAGCGCGCCGCTACGGCGAACATCTCGAGCGCGATGCGCTTCCGTTCGAGCACGACCGCGCGCAGCGCGTCGCACAGGCGCAGGGGCGGCCGCTGCGCGTCGGCTTCGTGTCGGGCGACCTGCGCCAGCATCCGGTCGGCATTTTTCTGGAAAGCGTGCTGGCGCGGATCGACCGGTCGCGCATCGAGCCACATGCCTATGTGACGTTCATCGGCGAGGACGACGTGACCGCGCGGCTCAAGCCGAACTTCGCGAGCTGGAAGAAGGTGGTCAGCCTGGGCCGCGAGGAGGCCGCGAAACTGATTCGCGACGACGGCATCGACATCCTGATCGACATGGCAGGCCATACCGACTGGAGCGGCCTGCCGATCTTCGGACACAAGCCCGCACCGGTGCAGGCGAGCTGGCTCGGTTTCTTCGCGACGACCGGTTGCCGCGCGATCGACTATTTCATCGGCGATGCGCATACGCTACCCGCCGACGAGGCGCATCACTTCACCGAGCGGCCGTGGCGGCTGCCGGACAGCTACCTGTGCTTCACGCCGCCACCGTACGATGTCGCGGTCGGCCCGCTGCCGATGGTGGCTCATGGCGGCGTCACGTTCGGCTGCTTCGGCAAGCTGGTCAAGATCAGCGACGAGGTCGTCGCGCTGTGGTCGCGCATCCTGCACGCGCTGCCGGACGCGCGCCTGCTGCTGAAGGCTCATGAGCTCGGCGCCGACGACGTGAACCAGGCGACGCTCGACCGCTTCGCGCGGCACGGCATCGGCGCGGATCGGCTGATTCTCGAAGGCGGGTCGCCGCGTGCGGAATACTTTGCCGCGTATAACCGCATCGACGTCGCACTGAGCCCGTTTCCGTACCCGGGCGGCACGACCACGGCCGAAGCGCTGTGGATGGGCGTGCCGGTGCTCGGGATGAAGGGCGGCCGGTTCGTCACGCACATTTGCGAAAGCGTGCTGCACGCGGCGGGCATGGGCGACTGGATCGCGACGGACGAGGAGGCGTACCTGACGAAGGCCGTCGCGTTCGCACGCGATCGTGACCGGCTGGCGACGTTGCGGGCAACGCTGCGCGCGCAATTGCTCGCGTCGCCGCTGTGCGACGCGTCGCGCTTCGCGCGCAACCTGGAAAACGCGCTACACGGTATGTGGGCCTGCTACGCGTCCGGCGAGACGGCGACCCCGGACGCGTGACGAGCAGGATAGCGTCACGGCTGGAAGCCGCGCTCGCGCATCGTCGGGCCGGCCGCCCGAGATGATCGGCGCGGCCGTCGAGCGGGCGACGCGGGCGACGCGGGCGATGCGGGCGTAGCCGGCGCGATCCGGCTCGCGCTTCCGCCCGCCGGCGAAAAAAAGCCGCATTGAAGCGGCTCGACGGTACGGCGACAACGGTCCGCTCGACTGGCGGCGTCTTTTAATTCGACCTGCGCGGCGGGCGAGACGCCCGGCCGGTCACAGCAAGCCGGCCTTCTGGTACTGGCTCGCGGCCTTGATCCGCTCCTGGGACTGCGCAAATTCCGCAGCCAGGCGGTCACGGTCCGTCTGCGCATGCTCCGTGATCGACGCGTCGATCGCCATGATCTGCCGCACCTGGTCCAGCACGTCCGGGGTCTGCTCGCCGGACAGGTTCATCAGCAGCGGCGAGCGTTCGTCGACGAGGGCCGCGACGCGCACCCAGTCGCGTGCGTCGGCCGCCGACTGCATGGCACGGGTCAGGTCGAAGGCGCGGGACAGGGTGTCGTTCGTCATGGTTCGGCTCCGAAGGGGCGGTGTGGCGAAGGCTTACTTGTTGTTGGCCATCGCGCCGGCGCTGTTCTGGCCGCCGAACAGCTGGGTCAGGTAGCGGGTGTTGTTCGCCATCGTCGCCATCAGCGTGTTCAGCGCGGTGAACTGCGCATTGTATTGCTTGGTCAACTGGTCCGAGTAGGTCTGCAGCTGCGTCGCCTGACTCTGCACGCTCTTCAGATCGGCGTTGATTGCGTTGGTGCGCTGGTCGATCAGGCCGGACGTCTGCGTGTACGTGTTGATGTTCGCATTGAGCGCCTGGGCGATGCCGTTCGTCTGGTTGAAGATCGCCGTCACCGCGGAACTGTTCGACTTGAGCGCGGTGGTCAGCGCGGCGGTGTCGACCGACATCGCGCCGGTCGAGTCCACGTTGATGCCGATGCTGCCGAGCGCATAGGTCGTGCCGCCCGTCGTGACGCCGCTGCTGAGCGTCGTCGCGAGTGTGTTCCTGATCGTGTTCATCATCGCGTCGCCGAGCAGCGGGCCGGCGGTCTTCGCCGTCGGGTCGTAGCTCGTCAGCGATTTCGCGGTATTCACGAAGTTGGTATACGCGGTCGCGAAATTGTTGATCGCGGTCGTCGCCGCGGCCGTGTCCTGCGACAGCGTGACGGTTTGCGTCGTGCCGACAGCGGCCTGCGACAGCGCCAGCGTGACGCCCGTCAGCGCGCCCGACACGTTGTTCGACGCGCTCGACACCGGCGTGCCGTCGATCGTCAGCTTCGCGTCGGCGGCCGGCGTGACCGTCGTGTACCCCGACGTCAGTTTCGAGTTGACGCCCGTGCCCGTGATCGAGATCGTGTTGGCCGCGCCGGTGGCGTTCGACTGCATCACGAGATGCTGGCCGTCCGAACCGGTGATGACCGACGCGGTGACGCCGGCATTGCCGGACGCGGAGTTGATCGACGACGCGATGTCGGACAGCGACGCGCCGGCCGCCACGTTGACGTTGAACGCCGGGTTGCTGCCGAAGGTGATGCTCAGCGAGCCGGCCGAGATCGTGTCCGCCGACGTCACGCCGGCCGACGACAGCTTGTTGGCGGTCGCGAGCTGCGTGACATTGACCGAATACGAACCGGCCACCGCGCCGCTGCCGCTCTTGATCGTCGTCGCGATGCCCGTGCCGCTCGCCGTCGCGGCCAGGCTGCCGAGCGCGGTGCCGTCCGAGAGGCCGGTGAGCGCGGTCTGCAGCGCGGACAGCGCACCCTTCAGCTGGCCGATCGCGGACAACTGCGTATTGTCGTTCGTCTGGCGGGTCTGCAGGGTCTGCAATTGCCCGGCCGTCTTCGCGTTCACCAGCGTCGTGACGAGCGTATTGACGTCGAGCGACGAATTGGTCGCGCCGCTGATGATCGATTGACCTGCATTCGCCAGGATGCTGCTGATGTCCGTGCTGCTGACGGGGGTCGTGGTGGCCATGCCGTTGCTCCGGTCGTCCGCGCAACCAACGTGCGCGATGCGGCGGGGCGCCGCGGTTCAATGCAAAGAGGGAGGCGTGCCTCCCTGGAGAATTCTGATCCGGGCGGTGTCGGCGGCGTCGCGATGCATCGCATGGCGACGCCGCCGGCCCGGAGGCGGGCGGGCGCGTGGCCCGCCGCGGGTGCTGCTCGATTAGCCGAGGAGCTTCAGGACTTGCTGCGGCAGCGAGTTCGCTTGCGCCAGAACCGAGATACCAGCTTGTTGCAGCACTTGCGCCTTGCTCAGGTTCGCCGTTTCCGTCGCGAAGTCCGCGTCGGTGATCTGCGAGCGAGCGGCGGTCATGTTGGTTGCCTGGGTTTGCGTCGTCGAGATCGCAGCCTGGAACGTGTTCTGTGCTGCGCCCAGCGTTGCCTGGAACGTGTTGACTTGCTTCAGTGCCGCGTCGATCGCCGTGATCGCCGATTGCGCGCCCGACTGGGTGGCGACGCTCAGGGTGTTCACGCTCATGCCCGTGCTGTTCCAGTTCGCCGTGCCGAAGTCGACGGTGACGACCTGGTTCGCTGCTGCGCCGATCTGGAACGTGACGCTGCCGGTGCCGCCCAGGATGGTCTGGCTGTTGAACGTCGTTTGCGATGCGACACGGTCGATTTCGCCGAGACGCGTCGTCACTTCAGCTTGCAGGTTCGCGCGAGCGCTCGAATCCAGCGAGCCGTCGCCGGCTTGTTGCGCCAGCGTACGGATACGCTGCAGGTTGTCGACCGTCGATTGCAGCGCGCCGTTGGCGGTCTGGATCATCGAGATGCCGTTGTTCGCGTTTGCAACACCTTGCGTCAGCGCGTTGATTGCCGCCGTTTGCGACGTCGAGATCGCCAGGCCGGCTGCATCGTCAGCAGCGGTGTTGATGCGCTTGCCCGACGACAGGCGGTTGATTGCTTGCGACAGTGCGCTCTGCGAGCCCGACAGATTCGTCTGCGTCGTCAGCGAAAGGATGTTGGTGTTGATGTTCAGCATTTGCTTCCTCGTTTTGGAAAATGGCTGGGATACAGACAGGTTCTGATTTCGGCGTTGCGCTTTATCGCGACTGGCGCTGCCCCGCCTTTCCTGGTTGACGGCGGCACCCGGCGAAAACTTTAGAGGGATGTTTGGGTAAATTCGGGACGGAAGGATGGCTGTCGGCCGAAAGGCCCGCCCGGCTTGGCCGGCCGGGCCGCGGGCAGGCGCGGCACCCGGCCCCGTTCGACGGGGTGAGCGACCGCGCGACGCGGAGCGGCGAACCGGGGGATGCAAAAGGGTAGTTTTGTCTGTGATTCTCTGCTATGATGGCGGGCTGAATTGAGATTTCTGTCACGCCTCTGCCGTTTTCGGCATGTCTGCTGGCAGTCAAACGCGGCGCTGCACGCGGTTGTGAAGCGTACTCGCGGTGCTTTCCGCCTCTCTTTTCCGGCCTCCGAGGCCGTATTTCCGCTCGTTTCGCCTGTTTGTGGGGACGCTCGGATGGCCGGTGCGTGGCGCTTGGCCGCTACGTTTTTGACCGTTTAAGCAATTTAGGAACGACATGACGACGATTCTTCTGAAAGAAAACGAGCCGTTCGAAGTGGCGATTCGCCGCTTTCGCCGTGCTATCGAAAAAAATGGCCTGATCGCTGAACTGCGCGAACGCCAGTCCTACGAAAAGCCGACCGCAGTCCGCAAGCGCAAGAAGGCAGCAGCCGTCAAGCGCCTGCACAAGCGCCTGCGCAGCCAGATGCTGCCGAAGAAGCTCCACTAAGAGCGTCTTACGGTTCGCCGCGAAACGGCGGAGCGTGCTTCGAAAGAAGCCGCTCCGCCGTTTTGCTTTTGGGGGCCGGGAAACTCCCGATGCTGTGGCGGGGCGGCCGTTCCGGCCAATGGCTGGCGGCCGGCGGCCGCGGTTTGCGGCCGCCGGCTCGCCGTTCAGAAGTCGATCTTCGCGCTCAGGCTCACCGTGCGCGGGTCGCCCGGCTTTACGTAGTCCGCGTACTGGTATTCCCAGTAACGGCGGTTCAGCACGTTGTCGATCGACGCGCGCAGCGTCACGTCGTGGCGGCCGACCCGCGTCAGGTAGCGCGCGCCCGCGTTGACGACCAGAAAGCCCGGCGCGTCGAGGCCGCCGGCCGCGCGCAGCGGCGTCGCGCTGGTGAATTTCGCGTCGACGCCGAGCATCAGCCCCGGCACGCCCGGCACCGCATAGCCGAGGTCGCCGGCGAGCACGAAACGTGGCGCGCCCGCGACACGGTTGCCGTTGTTGCCGATCCCGTTCGCGTACCACGCGTCGAGCAGCATCGCGTCGACGCCTGCGTTCCAGCGTGCGCCGAATTTCGCGCGCGCACCGAACTCGATCCCCTGGATGATCGATTCGCCGTCCTGCACGTAGACGTTCGTGGCGTTCGCATATTCGGCGCTGCGCTGGATGCGGAACAGCGCGGCCGTCGCGCTCCAGCGCGCGTGCTCGCTCTTGATCCCCAGCTCGTATTGCTTGCTGCGCAGCGGCTTGAGCACTTGGCCGGCGTTCGCGTAGACGTCGTTCACGCGGCTGCCGGGCTCGAGCGATTCGGCGTAGCTCGCGTAAGCGGTCGTGGTCGGCGCGAGCTTGAACATCACCGCGAACGTCGGCGTGACCACGCCGTTCTGGCGGTAGCCGGGATCCTCGGCGCCGCTCGCCTGGAACGAGCGCTGCTCGTAGTTCATGTAGCGCACGCCGGCGAGTACCGACCACCGCTCGGTGAGCTGCACGGTGTCGCTCGCGAACAGCGATTTCTGCACGATCTCGCTCGTGCGGTACTGGATGAAGCCATGCGGGCTGTCGTAGCGGTATGGGTTCGGCGCATACAGGTTGCCGGCGCCGAGCGGCACGAACACGCTGTTCGCCGAATAGTCGTTCGCCTGCTTCTGCCACGACGCGCCGAGCACGATCTGGTGGCTGAACGGGCCCGTGCGCACGTTGCCCTCGACCATCGCGCGCCACTGGCTGAAGCGGTGATCCTCCATCCCGACGTAGCGGCTGTCGGTGTAGTTGCCGGCCGCGTCCTGCAGGTACAGCGTGCTTTCGTTGCGGCGGCGCGTCGCCTTGCTGTAGCTGTACGCGACGTCGAGCTGCCAGTCGGGCGCGAGCTGGTATTGCAGCCCGGCCGTGTAGAGCTGCAGGTTCGTGTTCAGGTACTGGTCCTTGCCGCCGAGGTTCGTCGTGCCGCCGCTGATCGTCGCGGGCAGCGCGCCGCCCGGGTAGCTGCCGGTGAAGATCGACGGCGTCTGGCCCGTCGTGCGGCGGTCCTGGTACAGCGCGCCGAGCGTCACCGACAGGTCGCGCGTCAGGTTCGCCTGCAGCGCGAGCGAGACGCTGTCGCGGCGGATGTTGCCGTCGTTGTACGTCTTGCCTTCCTCGTGCGTCGCGTTCAGCCGCGCGCCGAACATGCCGTTCGGCCCGAAGCGCTGGCCGAGATCGACGTGCTCGGTCCACACGTTGGTACTCCGGTAGCCGACGTCGACGCTGCGCACGGGCTCGACGCCCGGCTGCTTCGTCACGTAGTTGACGACGCCGCCGGGCGTCACGAAGCCGTACAGAAACCCGCCGAGCCCCTTCAGCAGCTCGACGCGGTCGAGCTGTTCGTACGGCATCGTGATCCCGTACGTGACGAACGGCAGCCCGTCGATCTTGTAGCCGTTCTGCCAGTCGAGCTGCATGCCGCGCACGGTCATGTAGCTGGCCCATGCGCTGTACGCGCCGCTGTTGTCGGACACCGAGGCGTCGTTCGCGAACACGTCGCCGAGCTTGTACGGCTGGCGTGCCTCGAGCTCCTCCGACGTGACGATCGTCGTCGAGAACGGCGTGTCGAGCTGGCGGCGCGTGCCGAGCGCACCGGTGGAGAGCGTGTCGGTCAGGTGCTGCGGCGAGTCATGCGCAGCGGTGACGTTGATGGCCGGCAGCGCCGTGGCGCCGCCGGGCGAATCGTCCGCGTGCGCGAGCGACGCGGCAAGGCAGGCAAGGGCGGCGGCCACACGACGTGGGCGGACAGGAGGACGGGCGAGGCTGACGGTCATGACGGGTAAGTAAAAATGCAAGTAAGAATCATTCGCATTGCGATAAAATGTTGCGCATCGTATCAAAACCCGTCGAACGCGCAACAATTCCATGCCGCGTGCAAGGGCATCCGGCCTCGCCAGCGGCGGCCGGCCGGCTCGGGCGCGGCGCCTGACCGCAAATGACCTGCATCCCGTTGAACCGGGGCCGCTCGTGCCGGCCCGCTTTCCCTTCCCAGGGCGCGCGATGAACGCGTTCCTGCGACCGTTTCTCGTCCGCCTGCACCGCTGGTTCGGCCTCGCGATCGCGCTGTTCCTGTTCGTCGCGGGCCTTACCGGCGCGCTGATCGCGTGGGATCACGAGCTCGACGCGGCACTGAACCCGGACTTCTACACCGCCCGCAGCGATGCGGCGCCGCTTGATCCGCTCGCGCTCGCGACGCGCATCGAGGCCGCCGACCCGCGCGTGCAGGTGACCTATCTGCCGCTCGCGATCGAGCCGGGCCACACACTGCAGGCGGGCGTGATGCCGCGCACCGACCCGGCAACGGGCCAGCCGTACGCGCTCGGCTTCAGCCAGATCGCCGTCGATCCCGCGACGGGCGCGGTGCAGGGCCGCCGCGAATGGGGCGCGCTGTCGGTCGCGCGGCTCGACTTGATGCCGTTCATCTACCGGCTGCACTATTCGCTGTTCCTGCCCGTGTACGGCGGGATCAACTTCGGGTTCTGGGTGATGGGCGTCGTCGGCATCGTGTGGGCGATCGACTGCCTGATCGCGCTCGTGCTCGCGTTTCCGAACCCGAAGAGCTGGCGCAAGTCGTTCGCGTTCCGCGTGCGCCGCGGCGGCTATCCGCTGGTGTTCGACCTGCACCGCTCGGGCGGTGTGTGGGTGTGGGGGCTGCTGCTGGTCGTCGCGGTCACGTCGATCTCGATGAACCTCGCCGTGCCCGTCGTGCGGCCGCTGGTATCGCTGGTGTCGCCGCTGGCCGAGACGCCGTACACGAATCCCGAACATTTCCCGCCCGCCGCGCCGGGCAGCACGATCCTGCCGCGCGAGCGGATCGTCGAGATCGCGCGTGCGGCCGGGCGCGACGCGGGTTTCGCCGCACCGCCCGGCGCGCTGCTGTTCGCGCCGGCGATGAATGCCTATGCGGTCGGGTTCTTCACGCCCGGCAACGATCACGGCGACGTCGGGCTCGGCAATGCGTGGCTTTACTGGGACGCTGTGACCGGCAAGCCCGTCGCCGCCCAGGTGCCGGGCCGTGGCTCGGCCGGCGACCTGTTCATGCAGGCGCAGTTTCCGCTGCACTCGGGGCGGATCGCCGGCGTCGCGGGGCGTGCCGCGGTGAGCGCGCTCGGTATCGTCATCGCGATGCTGAGCGTGACGGGCATCTGCATCTGGGTGAAGAAGCGCAGCGCCCGCGTGCGGGCCGCGCGCAGCACGCGCTCGGTTGCGCCGGCGGCGTCGCGCGCCGCAAGGTGAGGGGTGGCGCGCAGCGCTTCGTGAGCGGTGAGCGGGCGGCGTAACCCGCGTTGGGCCGCGGGGACCGGCGGTCGGTCGGCAGCTGCCCGCGCCGTCGGCCTGCCTCGCGCCGTCGGCCCGCCTCGTGCCGTCAGCCCGCCTTGCGCCGGCGTGCGGGCGGCTTGCCGCCGAGCGCCGCGCATTGCCCGTGGCACGGGCAACCGACCTCGTGATCGTTGACCATGCCGGTGGCCTGCATCAGCGCATAGCAGATGGTCGAACCGACGAACTTGCAGCCGTACGCCTTCAGCGCCTTGCTGAGCGCGTCGGACTGTTCGGTCGACGCGGGCGCGTCGCGGTACGACTGCCACGCGTTCTGGACCGGCGTATCGCCGACGAACGACCACAGGAACGCGGCGAGCGACCCATGCTCTTCGCGGATGCGCTGCACGGCGCGCGCATTGGTGACCGCCGATTCGACCTTCGCGCGGTTGCGCACGATGCCGGGATTCTCCAGCAGCTTCTCGATGCGTTTCGGCGTGAAGCGCGCGACGGCATCGACGTCGAAATCCGCAAAGGCTTCGCGATAGCCCGCGCGCTTGTTCAGGATCGTCGACCACGACAACCCGGCCTGCGCGCCTTCCAGGATCAGCATTTCGAACAGGTGGCGATCGTCGTGCGACGGCACGCCCCACTCGGTATCGTGATAGTGAGCATCCGCTTCCGTCTTCACCCAGTTGCACCGCTGCGACATCGTCTGCCTCGCATTTCGTATCGATTCGATCGCGTCAGCATAGCGGAAGCCCTTTTCACGGAACAGCCGGCCGAACGGCAGATGGGCGCGCGGCGCCGATCCGGTTAAGCTTGGCGCCTGTTCGAATCAGCGGGATGAAGGCATGGCGGCATTACTTTTTGCGATCGGCATCGACGGCGGCGGCACGGGCACGCGCGCGGTGCTGGCCGACCGGCACGGGCGCGAGCTCGCGCAGGGGCGCGGCGGCCCGTCAGGGCTCGGGCTCGGCATCGAGCGCGCGTGGGCGTCGATCGGCGCAGCCTGCGCGGATGCATTCACCCAGGCCGGTCATGCATTCGACTGGTCGCAGTGCGCGCTCGGCTGCGGGCTCGCGGGCGTCAACAATGCGGCGTGGCTGGCCGCGTTCCGCGCGCAGGCACCGCTCGGCGCGCTCGCGGTCGAGAGCGACGCGTATACGACCGTCGTCGGCGCGCACGGCGGCGCGCCGGGGTTGATCGTCGCGCTCGGCACCGGCAGCATCGCCGCGGCGCTCGATGCGGCCGGCGCGTGCCGCATCGCCGGCGGCTTCGGCTTCCCGTCCGGCGACGAGGCGAGCGGCGCATGGCTCGGCGTGCGCGCGCTCGCGTATGCGCAGCAGGCGCTCGACGGCCGCGTGCCGCGCGATGCGTTCGCCACCGCGCTGCTCGCGGAAACGGGCGCGCAGGATCGCGACGCGCTCGTCCAGTGGTCGTGCGATGCGAACCAGACGATCTACGCGCGGCTTGCGCCGATCGTGTTCGCGCATCGTGCGCATCCGGTCGCGGCCGCGCTGATCGCGCAGGCGGGCGACGAGATCGGCAAGATGATCGACGCGCTCGATCCGCAGCGGGCGCTGCCGGTTGCGCTGTGCGGCGGATTGGCGGACGCCCTCGCTCCGGCCGTGCCGGCACGCCATGCCGTCCGGCTGCGCGCGCCGCTCGACGATTCCGCGCACGGCGCGCTGCGGCTCGCGCTGCAGGCGTTGCGGGCGGCGGAAGGGGGCTGACGGCGTTTCGGGGGGGGGGGGGGATGGAGGCGCACCGCAACCGCGCCGCTGGCGGCAATCGACCGGGAACCGTCCGGCGGGCAACCGGGCACGACGTTAGAATGGCCGTTCCGCAGAGCCCTGAGCGCCATTCTTCCGTCCCATGTACAAAGTCATCGCCACCGATCTCGACGGTACCCTGCTGAACAGCGACCACCAGCTCGATCCGTACACGATCGACACCGTCCGCCGGCTCGACCGCGACGGCCTGCAGTTCGTGATCGCCACCGGGCGCCATTACGCGGACGTCGCCGGCATTCGCGACGTGCTCGGCATCCGGCCGTACCTGATCACGTCGAACGGCGCGCGTGTGCATGCACCGGACGACACGACGATCCACGCGCAGGACATCGATCCGGCGATCGTCCGCGGCCTCGTGCAGCCGGATGTCGTCGGCGCGCATGGCCGCGTGATCGTCAACCTGTTCACCGACCAGGGCTGGCTGATCGACCGCGATGCGCCGCACCTGCTCGAATTCCACCAGGATTCGGGCTTCCGCTACGACGTGATCGACATGCCCGCGCATGACGGCGCGGATATCGCGAAAGTGCTGTACATCGGCGATCCGGCGGATCTGGCGGTCGTCGCCGAGCAGATGCGCGTGCGCTTCGGCGATGCGCTGTACGTCACGTACTCGCTGCCCGACTGCCTCGAGGTGATGACCGCGAACGTGTCGAAGGGCCGCGCGCTGCGCTCGGTGCTCGCACGGCTCGGCGTCGACACCGGCCACTGCATCGCGTTCGGCGACAACATGAACGATATCGACCTGCTCGAAACCGCCGGCCACGCGTTCATGATGAACAACGCGAATCCCGACCTGATCGCGCGGCTCCCGCACATCCCGCGGATCGGCAACAACTTCGATTCGGGCGTCGCCCGTCACCTGCGCACGCTGTTCTCGCTCGAAGACAACGTCGCCGCCTCCTGAGCGCGCTGCCGGCGCGGAAATGAAAAACGGGCGCCAGTGGCGCCCGTCGAAATGACCTGCCTCGATCTTCTTCGACAGCGTGAGGCTCGCTGCTCTGCTCGCTTGACCCCGTAGTGTTTTATTCGCTTGTGCGAGCCGATGCCGGCAGCAGGTCGACGGCGTCGTCACGCCCCGCGACCAGCGGATAGATGATCCCGGCGAGTACCGCGCCGATGATCGGTGCCACCCAGAACAGCCAGAGCTGACCGATCGCATCGCCGCCCACGAACAGCGCGGGGCCGGTCGAGCGGGCCGGGTTCACCGACGTGTTGGTGACCGGGATCGAGATCAGGTGGATCAGCGTCAGGCACAGGCCGATCGCGATCGGCGCAAAGCCGGCCGGCACGCCGCGCTTGTCGGTGGCGCCCAGGATCACGAACAGGAAGAAGCCCGTCATCACGACTTCGCAAATGAACGCCGAACTGAGTGCGTAGTGGCCGGGCGAGCGTTCGCCGAAGCCGTTCGTCGCGAAGCCGCTGCCGACGACGTCGAAGCCCGGCTTGCCGGTCGCGATCAGGTACAGCACGAACGCGCCGAGCGTCGCGCCGACCACCTGCGCGACGATGTACGGCACGAGATCGCGTGCGGGGAAGCGGCCGGCGACCGTCAGGCCGACGCTCACCGCCGGATTCAGGTGGCAGCCCGAAATGTGGCCAATTGCGAATGCCATCGTCAGCACGGTCAGGCCGAAGGCAAGTGCGACGCCGGCAAAGCCGATGCCGAGGCCCGGAAAGGCGGCGGCCAGCACGGCGCTTCCGCACCCGCCGAGCACCAGCCAGAACGTGCCGAATACCTCTGCAGCGAGACGCTGAGAAAGATTCATGTAAGGACCTCGTTCAAGTCGATTGAAGACAACCGGACGACGCGACGGATTTAAACCGTCACCCGGAATTGGTCTGGATTATAGGAAATGAATCGGGTCGGGGAGGGTCAACGATTGTTAAATTTGAATAGCTGACGAATGCCTTTTATTAGAATAAGTCCGCATTCTCGATATAGTCGAATCGGTTAAAGATGACAGCATTCATTTCAAAGGGCAGGGCGGCAGTGCGGATGGCGTAACGGATGTTGGTGTCCCGGCCGGATTCGCCGGGGCCGCATCATCGAAAAGGGGAGTCAAAAAATGTCTCAATACGCGAAGCTCAAGGCGCAGATCGCCGATCTGCAGGCCCAGGCGGACGATGTGCGCCGCCAGGAAGTGGCGGCGGTGATTGCGGAAGTCCAGCAAAAGATTGCCGAATATGGGCTGACTGCCCAGGATCTGGGCTTCGCGGAGCGAGCGAAGCGCGGGCGTCCGCCGAAGAAGGCGCCGCTGCCCCCGAAATACCGCGATCCGAAGTCGGGCGCGACCTGGAGCGGGCGTGGCAAGCCGCCGAATTGGATCGTCGGTAAAAACCGCGATCGTTTCCTCATCGAATGACCGAAAGCCCAAACAAAAGAGCCGCATCGAGATGCGGCTCTTTTGTTATCCGCGCCAATTTCGGCGCGGATTGGATTACGGCATATTTCCTTGCGGCATTCCGTGTCAGGCGCCGGCGACCCGGCGCAATGCCGGTTGACGGGCTCCCGTGCAAAGCGATTCGTAAGTTTCGACATATCGCTGCGCCATCGCCTTCGAGCTGAAGCGCGTATCGAAACGTTCGCGGATGGCGGTGCGCGACAGGCTGTCGATCCGGTGCAGCGCGCCGACCGCGCCCTGCACGTCCTCGACGATGAAGCCGGTCACGCCGTCCTCGATCACTTCGGGCACCGAGCCGCGGTTGAACGCGACGACCGGCGTGCCGCAGGCCATCGCCTCGATCATCACCAGGCCGAACGGCTCCGGCCAGTCGATCGGGAACAGCAGCGCCTTCGCGCCGGACAGGAACGCGGGCTTCTGCGCCTCGTTGATCTCGCCGATGAATTCGACGTGCGCCTGGTCGAGCAGCGGCTCGATCACTTCCTTGAAGTAGTCGGCGTCGGCCTTGTCGACCTTCGCGGCGATCTTCAGCGGCAGCCCGCTTTGCGCGGCGATCCGGATCGCGGTGTCGACGCGCTTTTCCGGGCAGATCCGGCCGAGGAACGCGAGGTATTCGGGCTTCACGCCCGGTTGCGGCGTGAGCAGCGTGTCGGGCAGCCCGTGATACACGGTGCCGGCCCACGCGGCCTGCGGCAGCGGCTTGCGCTGGTTGTTCGAGATCGACACAACCGGCGCGTCCGGGAACGCATCGAACACGGGCTGCAGTTCCGGCAGGTCGAGGCGGCCGTGCAGCGTCGTCACGTACGGCGTGTCGAGGCGCGACATCAGCGGGAACGGCAGGTAGTCGAGGTGGAAGTGCAGCACGTCGAATTCGTGCGCGACCCGGGCGACCTTTTCGAGGAGCCGCATATGGGGCGCCATCGAATCGCGGATCGACGGGTCGAGCCGCAGTGCGCGCGGCCAGGCCGCCTCGAGTCGGGCCGACGTGACGGAGTCGCCGCTGGCAAACAGGGTCACGTCATGGCCGAGATCGACGAGCGCCTCGGTGAGGTAGGACACGACACGCTCGGTGCCGCCGTAGAGTTTCGGCGGAACGGCTTCGTAAAGCGGCGCGATCTGGGCAATTCGCATGGATGTTCTCCTGTTTCGACCCGGGGCGCGGTGGCGCCGACGCGGGTCCCGTGCAACGTTGCGGAACTCGCCGGCGTACGCGGTTGGCGGTACGTGGCCGTGCCCTGGGCGGGGTGCGCGGGGCTTCGGACGGCAAGCTGCGGGGCGGGCCGGCACGGCTCGCGCCGCCGCCCATTGGAGTCCATTATCGATATCGCCCTGAGGGGTTCGAGTGTTTTTTCAAACACTTAAGGCTTGTTACACGATGAAATACGCGAAAACCCCGATAAAAAGGGTGCGGAAACAGAAATAGAGATAGACGCAACTATTGTTGCGTCTTCGTGAAAAAGCACTATAATTTTTACCGATCCGATTGCTGGCAGCCTTGCCGGCAAGCCTTCCAGGACTGCACGGAGGCCATCGGACACATCACAGCCGAATCCGCGCTGCCAGCCGCTTCCCCGATTGAGTCTTTCAATTCGCTTTGTCGGAAAAATTCCTACACGGTTTACAGACAAATCCTGCGCGGCATACGCCACTTCGCTGATACCGGCGCACATGCCGTTTGGCCAAAATTCGCCCTGTAAGACTATAAACGAGCCGACTGAGCGCCAAGAGCGCCCTGATCGAGCAAACGTTTTCATAACACGAATGGCCAAAGCAAAGCTCTTTAACGGGGGAATCATGAGCGCTACCAGCGAAATGCTCAGTGAGATCAAAGAGGTCAACCTGTCGTACCTCCTCCTCGCGCAACGCCTGCTGCGGGAAGACAAAGCGATGGGCATGTTCCGCATGGGCATTTCCCAGGAACTCGCCGACGTGCTCGCCAGCCTCACGCTCGCACAGACCGTGAAGCTGGCTGCGTCGAACCAGATGCTGTGCCGCTTCCGCTTCGATGATCACGCGCTGCTCTCGTCGCTCGCCGACAAGGGCCGCAGCGATGTCGTCGCGCACGCCCACTCGGCCATCCTGATGGCCGGGCAGCAGGTCGAAGGCGTCCGCTGATCCATCCCGCCTTGCGTTTGTCCCGGCGTGCCGCGCCGGTGGGCAGCGTATTGGCCATCCATCCGAATAACGTCAAGCGGACGGTTATCACCATGGCAAGCAAAAGCGTCGTGATCGAGGTGAAGGAAATCACCCTCGCCATCGAACTGATCGAACTGGGCGCCCGGCTGCAGCTGCTGGAAGCGGAGACGAGCCTGTCGCGGGACCGTCTGATCAAGCTGTACAAGGAACTGAAGGGCGTGTCGCCGCCGAAGGGGATGCTGCCGTTCTCGACCGACTGGTTCATGACGTGGCAGCCGAACATCCACTCGTCGCTGTTCTACAACATCTACCGGTTCATGCAGGACCACGGCCGCTGCGAGCCGATCCAGTCGATCGTGAAGGCGTACCGGCTCTATCAGGAGCACGTGAACCTGTCCGGCGACGAGGCCGCGCTGAGCCTCACGCGCGCGTGGACGCTCGTGCGCTTCTTCGATTCGGGGATGCTGCAGATGACCCCGTGCACGCGCTGCGGCGGCCACTTCGTCGCGCATGCGCATGATCCGCATCAAGGTTTCGTCTGCGGCCTCTGCCAGCCGCCGTCGCGCGCGGGCAAGACCCGCAAGGCCGCCGCCGCGCGCGCCGAACTGGCCGCTGCCGCGGCCTGAGCAGCGCCGGGCGGGGCGCTCAGGCCGCGCCGGATGGCGCGAATCGTCTGCGAATTGCTGGTAAACACCGTCGGGCCGCCGCCTGGCCGCCCGCGAAAGTTTTCCTGCCGACTGCCGTAAACCTGATTAACGGCGGTCTCCCCGCCGGTCATTCGTGAGGGACAGGCAGTGCTGATTATCGTGGGAACACTCGTGACGCTGTTGTCCGTCTTCGGCGGTTATGCGCTGGCAGGCGGGCATCTGGGCGCCTTGATCCAGCCGGTCGAGATCCTGATGATCGTGGGCGCCGGCGTCGGCGCGTTCATCCTCGGCAACGGCGGCAAGACCATCAAGGCCACGCTGCGCGTGCTGCCGACGCTCTTCAAGGGCTCGAAATACACGAAGGATGTCTACATGGAGCTGATGGCGCTTCTTTACGTGCTGCTCGCGAAGGCACGCAAGGAAGGCACGCTCACGCTCGAGGCCGACATCGACGATCCGGAAAAGAGCCCGATCTTCACGCAATACCCGAAGATCCTCGCCGATCATCACATCGTCGAATTCCTGACCGACTACCTGCGCCTGATGGTGGGCGGCAACATGAACGCGTTCGAGATCGAGAGCCTGATGGACGAGGAGATCGAGACGCACCACGCGGAAGGCGAAGGCCCCGCGCATGCGCTGATGCGTGTCGGCGACGCGATGCCGGCATTCGGTATCGTCGCGGCCGTGATGGGCGTCGTGCACACGATGGCGTCGGCCGACAAGCCGCCCGCGGTGCTCGGCGCGATGATCGCGCAGGCGCTGGTCGGCACGTTCCTCGGGATCCTGCTGTCGTACGGGCTGATCGGGCCGCTCGCGAGCCTCGCGGAGCAGCGCGTCGCCGAGTCGACCAAGATGTTCCAGTGCATCAAGGTGACGATCCTCGCGACGCTGAACGGCTATGCGCCGGCGATTGCGGTCGAGTTCGGCCGCAAGGTGCTGTTCTCGACCGAGCGCCCGTCGTTCTCCGAACTCGAAGAACATGTGCGCCGCGTGAAGGCGAAGTGACGCGGAGCGCCCAATGAGCAAGAGCAAGGATCGCGCAATCGTCGTCAAGCGGGTGGCCCCGGCGAAGAAGGGCCACCACGGCGGCGCATGGAAGCTCGCATACGCGGACTTCATGACCGCGATGATGGCGTTCTTCCTGCTGATGTGGCTGCTGAGCTCGGTCACGCCGGTGCAGCTGAAGGGGATCGCCGAATACTTCAACACGCCGCTGAAGGCCGCGCTGTTCGGCAGCGGCGACCGCAGCTCGCAGGATTCCAGCATCATCAACGGCGGCGGCCGCGACCTGTCGAGCGTCGACGCCGGCACGCTGCGCCGCACCGACGGCACCACGCAGCTCGCCGAACGTCTCGCGAAGATGGGCGACGAGCATTCCCGCTCGCAGGCGCAGAACGCGCAGGCCGCGCAGGACCGGCTCGAGCAGGCGCGCCTGCACGACCTGCAGATCAAGCTGATGGCCGCGATCGAGGCCAACCCGACGCTGCGCCAGTTCAAGCAGCAGATCCGCATCGATTCCACGCTGATGGGGCTGCGCATCGAGATCGTCGATTCGCAGAAGCGGCCGATGTTCGCGATGTCGAGCGACCACGTCGAGCCGTACATGCGCGACATCCTGCGCGAGATCGGCAAGACGCTGAACGACGTGCCGAACCGGATCATCGTCCAGGGCCACACCGACGCCGTGCCGTACGCGGGCGGCGAGGGCGGCTACAGCAACTGGGAGCTGTCGGCCGACCGCGCGAACGCGTCGCGCCGCGAGCTGATCGCGGGCGGCATGGGCGAGGCGAAAGTGCTGCGCGTGCTCGGCCTCGCGTCGACCCAGAACCTGAACAAGGCCGACCCGCTCGATCCGGAAAACCGCCGGATCAGCGTGATCGTGCTGAACCGCAAATCCGAAGAGGCGCTGATGCGCGACGATGCGACGACCACGACGCTGTCGGCCGATGCGGCCGGCTCGCAGCAGCTCGCGCAGCAGCTGGCCCCGGCGCCGGCCGTGCGCCCGGCGCTCGCGGCGTCCGCCGTCGCCGTGCCGAAACCCTGACGTTTACGAGATTCCGAGACAGACATGATCCGAACCATTCTCGCCATCGACGACTCCGCGACCATGCGTGCGCTGCTGCAGGCAACGCTGATGCAGGCCGGCTACGACGTGACGGTGGCGCCGGACGGCGAGGCCGGCTTCGACCTGGCGGCCACCGTGCCGTACGACCTGGTGCTGACCGACCAGAACATGCCGCGCAAGAGCGGGCTGGAAGTGATCGCCGCGCTGCGCAAGCTGACCGCCTATACGGAAACGCCGATCCTCGTGCTGACGACCGAAGGCAGCGACGCGTTCAAGGACGCCGCACGCGACGCGGGCGCGACCGGCTGGATCGAGAAGCCGATCGACCCCGCCGTGCTGGTCGACCTGGTCGCGACGCTGTCCGAGCCGGCCGCCTCCTGACATTCACGCGACGCATTCAACCCGGGACCGGGCATGACTCTCGACATCACTCAGTTCTACCAGACATTTTTCGACGAAGCGGACGAGCTGCTCGCACAGATGGAGCAGCTGCTGCTGAACCTCGACGTCGGTTCGCCCGACCCCGAGGATCTGGCCGCGATCTTCCGCGCCGCGCATTCGATCAAGGGCGGCGCGGCGACGTTCGGCTTTTCCGCGCTGACCGATACGACGCACATCCTCGAATCGCTGCTCGACCGCGCCCGCAACCATGAGCTGACGCTGACCAAGGAAATGGTCGACGCGTTCCTGGAGACCAAGGACGTGCTGTCCGACCAGCTCGTCGACTACCGCGCGAGCGCCGAACCGGACGCGGCCGCCGCCGCGACGATCTGCGCGAAGCTCGAACGGCTGAAGGCCGAGAGCGGCGCGGCTGCGCCGGCTGCCGCCGCCGTGGCGCCGGTCGCGGCTGTCGTCGCACCGGCTGCGCCGGCCGTGGAACCGGCTGCCGCCGACGATCGTGTGCCCGACCACGTGATCGAGCAGGCCGTCGCGGCTGCGCATCCGGCGGGCGACGCAGGCGAAGGCGGCCCGCACCTGAAGATCACGCTCGTGGGCGTCGATGCAAAGGATCGCGAACTGCTCACCGAAGAACTCGGCAACCTCGGCCGGATCGTCGGCCGCGAGGAAGTGGGCGCCGACCTGACGCTGTGGGTCGAATCGGACGTGCCGTCCGACGACATCGTCGCCGTGTGCTGCTTCGTGATCGACGAAAGCCAGATCCGCGTCGGGCGCGGCACGGCGCCGGCTGCACCGGCGGCCGCGCAGGACGCCGCGGTGCCGGCCGCGGAACCGGCCGCCGCCGCGCAACCGGCGCGCGCCGAGGTATTCGCGCCGCAGGCCGCGGCACCGCAACCGGCGGCATCGGCACCGGCCGCGCCCGCCGAGCCGGCCGCCGCCGCCGCGCAAGCGCCGCAGCCGGCCCAGCCGGCGGCGCACGCCGACCACGCGCCGCAGGCCGCCGCGCATCACGACGACAAGCGCGCCCGCCCGGCCGCCGCGGCGGCATCGGGCGCCGAAGGCAGCTCGATCCGCGTCGGTGTCGAGAAGGTCGACCAGCTGATCAACCTGGTCGGCGAGCTCGTGATCACGCAGGCGATGCTCGCGGAAACCGCGAGCGCGTTCGATCCGGCGCTGCACGACCGCCTGTTCAACGGGATGGCGCAGCTCGAGCGCAATGCGCGCGACCTGCAGGAAGCGGTGATGTCGATCCGCATGATGCCGATGGACTACGTGTTCAGCCGCTTCCCGCGTCTCGTGCGCGACCTCGCCGGCAAGCTCGGCAAGCAGGTCGAGCTCGTCACGTTCGGCCAGGCGACCGAGCTCGACAAGAGCCTGATCGAACGGATCATCGATCCGCTGACCCACCTCGTGCGCAACAGCCTCGACCACGGGATCGAGACGGTCGACAAGCGCGTGGCCGCCGGCAAGGACGCCGTGGGCCAGCTCGTGCTGTCGGCCGCGCATCACGGCGGCAACATCGTGATCGAGGTGAGCGACGACGGCGCGGGCCTGAACCGCGAGCGGATCCTCGCGAAGGCCGCGAAACAGGGCATGCAGGTGTCCGACAACATCAGTGACGACGAAGTCTGGCAGCTGATCTTCGCGCCGGGCTTCTCGACCGCCGAGACGGTGACCGACGTGTCGGGCCGCGGCGTCGGGATGGACGTCGTGAAGCGCAACATCCAGTCGATGGGCGGCCACGTGGAAATCACGTCGGTGGCCGGCCGCGGCACGACCACGCGGATCGTGCTGCCGCTGACGCTCGCGATCCTCGACGGGATGTCGGTGAAGGTCGGCAACGAGATCTTCATCCTGCCGCTGAACTTCGTGATGGAGTCGCTGCAGCCGTCGAACGACGACATCTACACGGTCGGCAACGGCGAGCGCGTGGTGCGCGTGCGCGGCGAATACCTGCCGCTGGTCGCGCTGCACGAGGTGTTCTCGGTCGACGACGCGCGCACCGACCCGACGCAAGGGATCGTCACGATCATGGAAACCGAGGGGCGCCGCTTCGCGATGCTGATCGACGAGCTGGTCGGCCAGCAGCAGGTGGTCGTGAAGAACCTCGAAACCAATTACCGCAAGGTGCACGGCATCTCGGCGGCGACCATCCTCGGCGACGGCAGCGTCGCGCTGATCGTCGACGTCGCGGCGCTGAACCGCGAAACCCGTGCGATGCACGGCGCCCGTGCCGGCGCCGAGCTCGCGATGTTCTGATGTCACTCGCCATTCAACCGATTGGGGGCAAACGTGTCTGCTGAAGTCCAAATGATCAATCCGGCCGCGGCGAACGCGGCGACGAGCCGCCGCGACGCGGAACAAGGCGACGCGACGGGCCAGGAATTCCTCGTGTTCACGCTCGGCGACGAGGAATACGGGATCGACATCCTGAAGGTGCAGGAAATCCGCGGCTACGACAGCGTCACGCGCATCGCGAACGCGCCGGAGTTCATCAAGGGCGTGATCAACCTGCGCGGGATCATCGTGCCGATCGTCGACATGCGGATCAAGTTCCATCTCGGCCGCGTCGAGTACGACCACCAGACCGTCGTGATCATCCTGAACGTCGCGCATCGCGTGGTCGGGATGGTGGTCGACGGCGTGTCGGACGTGCTGACGCTGCAGACCGACCAGATCATGCCGGCGCCGGAATTCGGCGCGACGCTGACGACCGAGTACCTGACTGGCCTCGGCACGGTCGACGGCCGCATGCTGATCCTGATGGACATCGAGAAGCTGATGTCGAGCCGTGAAATGGCGCTGATCGAGACGCTCGGCGGGTAAGCGCGCCGCGCGCGCAGGAATTTCGGGAGAATCTGCAATGTTGCAAAACTGGTCGATCCGCACGACGCTCACGGCGGTCGGACTCATCCTCGTGGCGCTGGCCGCAGCCGTCGGCGGGCTCGGCCTGGTCGCGCTGAATCACGCGAGCCGCTCGCTCGACGCGATCGCGCACGTCGACCTGCCGGCGATCCACTCGCTCGACGATACGTCGTCGTACCTGCTGCGCGCACGCGTGTCGCTCGACCGCTTCCGCTCGTTGACGGAAGCCGGCAACACGGCCGAAGCGGCCAAGGTGCTCGACCGCGCGCAGGAGCTGTACGCAAAGTCGAACCAGAACTGGCAGGCGTTCCAGGCGACGCCGAAGCTCGGTATCGAGCAGGCGCTCGTCGACGACCTGGCCGCCCGCTACGCGACGATCGTGAAGGAAGGCGTCGAGCCCGAGTTCGCGGCCGCGCGCGCGGGCGACATGGCCGCGTACCACGCGGTCGCCGATACCAAGATCAGCCCGATGTTCGTCGCGTACGACCAGGCCGCGGCGGCCGTGGTCGCGTCGCTGCAGAAGCGCGCGGAAGATCGCCAGGCCACGACGCAATCGCAGATCTCGCTGATGATCGGGTTGATCGCGGCGGGCATCGCGATCGCGTTCGTCGTCGTGATCGCGATCCGCTTCGCGCTGCGCGGGCTGATCGTGCAGCCGCTGGAAGACGCGATCGCGCACTTCGAGCGCATCGCCGGCGGCGACCTCACGCAGCCGGTCAACGTGTTCAGCACCAACGAGATCGGCCGCCTGTTCGGCGGCATCAAGCGGATGCAGGACGCCGTCACGACGATGGTGCAGGCCGTGCATCGCGGTACCGAGTCGATCGACGTCGGCGCGCGCGAGATCTCGACCGGCAACACCGACCTGTCGCAGCGCACCGAGGAGCAGGCCGCATCGCTGCAGGAAACCGCGTCGAGCATGGAGCAGCTGACGGGCACCGTGCGGCAGAACGCGGAAAACGCGCGGCAGGCCAGCCAGCTCGCGGTGAACGCATCGGACATCGCGACGCAGGGCGGCGAAGTGGTCGGCCAGGTCGTGTCGACGATGCAGGACATCGCGGCCAGCTCGGGCAAGGTCGTCGACATCATCGGCACGATCGAAGGCATCGCGTTCCAGACCAACATCCTCGCGCTGAACGCGGCGGTCGAAGCCGCGCGTGCGGGCGAACAGGGCCGCGGCTTCGCGGTGGTCGCCGGCGAGGTGCGCTCGCTCGCGCAGCGCAGCGCGAGCGCCGCGAAGGAAATCAAGCAGCTGATCGGCGATTCGGCCGAGAAGGTCGAAAGCGGGTCGGCGCTCGTGTCGCGCGCCGGTTCGACGATGGACGAGATCGTGCAGGCCGTGCGCCGCGTGACCGACATCATGGGCGAGATCAGCGCCGCGTCGGACGAGCAGTCGACCGGCATCGAGCAGGTCAACCGCGCGGTCGGCCAGATGGATTCGGTCACGCAGCAGAACGCCGCGCTCGTCGAGCAGGCGGCCGCCGCGGCGGCGTCGCTCGAGGAGCAGACGCGCCAGATGAAGGCGATCGTGTCGGGCTGGCGCGTGATGGGCGGCATCGTGCTCGCGCCGTCGCGTGGTGTCGCGCGGCCGGTCGCACACGAGCCCGCGCCGGCGCTGACGTCGGAGCCGCGTTTCGACGCGGCGCCGGTCGCCGCGCTGCCGGCTCCGCAGGCTGCCGCACAACCGGCACGGCGCGCCGCGCCGGCGCCGCGTGCCGCCGCCGCGGCTGCATCGGGTGCGGGCCATGAAACGAAGCGTGCAGCCGATACGGGCGCGCACGCGCACAAGGATGCACCGGCTTCCCGCGGCACGGCCGCGGGCGGCTACGGGCCGCGTCTGGCGAAAACCGCCGCACCGGCCGACAAGCCGGCCGCGAAGCCCGCGCTCGTGCGCCCGGCGCTGAACGGCGAGAAGCCGGCGGCGGCCACGGCCGGCACGTCCGACGACGATTGGGAGACCTTCTAAACCATGCCGCATGCGCGCGCGCCGTTTCGACCCGATGCACCGGATGCCTCGCCTCGCGCGGGCGAGCCGGGGCGCGATTTCGCGTTCACCAGCGCGGATTTCGCACGCATTCGCGCGCTGATCCATCAACGCGCGGGAATCTCGCTGTCCGAGCACAAGCGCGACATGGCGTACAGCCGTCTCGCGCGCCGCTTGCGGGCACGCGGCCTCGACACGTTCCGCGACTACCTCGACCTGCTCGAGCAGGAAGACGATCCGCTCGAGTGGGAAGCGTTCACCAATGCGCTGACGACGAACCTGACCGCGTTCTTCCGCGAGGCTCACCATTTCCCGATCCTGTCGGATTTCGTGAAAGGGCGGCCGGCGCCGGTCTCGGTCTGGTGCTCGGCGGCGTCGACGGGCGAAGAGCCTTACTCGATCGCGATCACGCTGATCGAGGCGCTCGGCGAATCGGCCGCGCGCGGCGCGTCGATCCTCGCGACCGACCTCGACACGCAGGTGCTCGCGAAGGCGGAGGCCGGCATCTACACGTACGACCAGGTCAAGCACCTGGCGCCGGAGCGGCTGAAGCGCTTCTTCCTGAAGGGCACGGGCGCGCAGGCCGGCCGCGTGAAGGTGCGCCCCGAGCTGCGCGCGATGATCCGCTTCGAGCAGCTGAACCTGACCGATGCGGATTACGGGATCGCGAAGCCGTTCGACGCGATCTTCTGCCGCAACGTGATGATCTATTTCGACAAGCCGACGCAGGGGCAGGTGCTGTCGCGCTTCGAGCCGCTCGTGAAGCCGGGCGGGCTGCTGTTCGCCGGCCATTCGGAGAACTTCACGTATGTCACGCAGGCGTTCCGGCTGCGCGGGCAGACGGTGTACGAACTGACCCGCGACGCCGCCCAGGGCGCGCGGCCGCGGGGCGCGCAGGCGAGCGCGATGCCGTCTCCCGCGCGCATGCATGCCGCGGGCGCCGCATCCGCTCTGGGAGAGCGCGGATGAGCGCCTTGCCGATCGCCACCAATCGCTACTTCGACAACCACTTCGGCCGTCCCGGCGTGAAGCTGCTGCCGAACGAGTTCTACACGACGTCCGAGGACATGGTGCTGATGACCGTGCTCGGCTCGTGCGTCGCCGCGTGCCTGCACGATCCGTACGCGGGCATCGGCGGGATGAACCACTTCATGCTGCCCGACGACGGCGCCGACCCGGGCGCGGCCGCGTCGGAATCGATGCGCTACGGCGCGTATGCGATGGAAGTGCTGATCAACGAGATGATCAAGGCCGGCGGGCGCCGCGAACGCTTCGAGGCGAAGGTGTTCGGGGGCGCCGCCGTGCTGGCCGGGATGACGACGATCAACATCGGCGACCGCAACGCGGATTTCGTGCGCCGCTACCTCGCGCTCGAACGCATCCGCATCACGGCGGAAGACCTGCAGGGCGTGCACCCGCGCAAGGTCGCGTTCATGGCGGCCACGGGGCGCGCGGCGGTGAAGAAGCTGCGGCTGCAGGTGCCGGGCGTCACCGAGCGCGAAGCCGCGCTCGCCCGCGAGGCCGATCGCGCCCGCGCCGCACGGCCGCGTCCGCAGGTCGAGCTGTTCGCGGCCAAGCGTCCGGCCCCGCCGCAACCGGCGCGCCCGCGCATCGAGCTGTTCGGCGCGCGCAGCGCGGCGCCGGCCGGCGGCGTGCGGGCGGCGAACCTATCAAGAAAGCAGGAGGCATGACCGCAGTGCAGAAGATCAAAGTGTTGTGCGTCGACGATTCGGCGCTGATCCGCAGCCTGATGACCGAGATCATCAACAGCCAGCCCGACATGACGGTGTGCGCGACCGCGCCCGATCCGCTCGTCGCGCGCGAGCTCATCAAGCAGCACAACCCCGACGTGCTCACGCTCGACGTCGAAATGCCGCGCATGGACGGGCTCGACTTCCTCGAGAAGCTGATGCGCCTGCGGCCGATGCCGGTCGTGATGGTGTCGTCGCTGACCGAGCGCGGCTCGGAAATCACGCTGCGTGCGCTCGAACTCGGCGCGGTCGATTTCGTCACGAAGCCGCGCGTCGGGATTCGCGACGGCATGCTCGACTACGCGGAAAAGCTCGCCGACAAGATCCGCGCGGCGTCGCGGGCGCGCGTGCGCCAGGCGCCGCAGCCGCAGGCCGCCGCGCGCGCGACGGACAGCCACCCGGCCGCGCCGATGATCAACAACCCGCTCGTCAGTACCGAGAAGCTGATCATCATCGGCGCGTCGACGGGCGGCACCGAGGCGATCCGCGAAGTGCTGACGCCGCTGCCGCCGGATGCGCCGGCCGTGCTGATCGCGCAGCACATGCCGCCGGGCTTCACGAAGTCGTTCGCGCAGCGGCTGAACGGCCTGTGCCGGATCGCGGTGAAGGAAGCCGAGCACGGCGAGCGCGTGCTGCCGGGCCACGCATATATTGCGCCGGGCCACGCGCACCTGTTGCTTGCGAGAAGCGGGGCGAACTATATTGCGCAACTGTCGGACGAGCCGCCGGTGAACCGGCACCGCCCGTCGGTCGACGTGCTGTTCCGCTCGGCGGCGACGCACGCGGGCAAGAACGCGCTCGGGGTGATCCTGACCGGGATGGGCCGCGACGGCGCGGCCGGCCTGCTGGAAATGAAACGCGCGGGCGCTCACACGTTCGCGCAGGATGAAGCAAGCTGCATCGTGTTCGGGATGCCGCGCGAGGCGATCGCGCTCGGCGGCGCGGACGAGATCGTGCCGCTCGCCGAGATGAGCCGTCGCGTGATGGCGCGCCTGGCGACGATGGGCGACCGCGTGCAGCGCGTTTGAATGGAATGTCACGGGGCGCGTGCCACGATACGCGTCCCGACGGAAACGAATCTGGAAAGGAACGACGATGGACAAGAGCATGAAAATCCTGGTGGTGGACGATTTCCCGACGATGCGCCGGATCGTCCGCAACCTGCTCAAGGAACTGGGCTATTCGAACGTCGACGAGGCCGAGGACGGCGCGGCCGGCCTGGCGCGGCTGCGCGGCGGCGGTTTCGACTTCGTGATCTCCGACTGGAACATGCCGAACCTCGACGGCCTCGCGATGCTGAAGGAAATCCGCGCGGACGCGACGCTCACGCACCTGCCGGTGCTGATGGTCACGGCCGAGTCGAAGAAGGAGAACATCATCGCGGCCGCGCAGGCCGGCGCGAGCGGCTACGTCGTGAAACCGTTCACGGCCGCGACGCTCGACGAGAAGCTGAACAAGATCATCGACAAGATGGCGAAGACCGGGAGCTGACGTGAACGAGCCGATCCATGCCGCGCTGACCGGCGCCGGGTTCAGCGCCGACGGCCAGGCCGAAGGCGCCGATTTCGCGAGCGACCGCATCCTCGCGCGCATCGGCCATGTCACGCGCACGCTGCGCGATTCGATGCGCGAGCTCGGGCTCGACAAGCATGTCGAGCGGGCGGCGGAAGCCGTGCCCGATGCGCGCGACCGGCTACGCTACGTCGCGACGATGACCGAGCAGGCCGCCGTGCGCGTGCTGAACGCGATCGAGGTCGCGAAGCCGATGCAGGAGCGCATCCAGAACGAGGCCGAGGCGCTCGACGCGCGCTGGGCCCAGTGGTATGCGGCACCGATCGAGCACGCGGAAGTGCGCGAGCTGATGGACGATACGCGCACGTTCCTGCGCACGCTGCCCGAATCGGCTTCGGCCACCCGCGCGCAACTGCTCGAGATCATGCTCGCGCAGGATTTCCAGGACCTGACCGGGCAGGTGATCAAGAAGATCATGGACATGGTCTACCTGATCGAGCAGCAGCTCCTCACGGTGCTCGTCGAGAACATCGCGCCCGAGCGGCGCGAGCAGTTCGCGGCCACCGCGGCTTTGCTCGCGGCCGAGCAGATCAGCCCGACCGGCAGCCCCGAGTCGCTGCTGAACGGCCCGCAGATCGCGCCGGAAGGCAAGACCGACGTGGTCCAGGACCAGGGGCAGGTGGACGACCTGCTCGCCAGCCTGGGCTTCTGACCCTGCCGCGGGCATCGGCGCGCCGCGTCTCGCAGCGGCGCCCGATGCCCGCGTCACACCGTCCCCCGCACTCCTTCACCGCGCACGCGGCCCCCGCGTGGCGCAGCGCGATCCTGCGTCAAATTGACACTTCGACACACTCAGCAGGCATACTACGCGTCAGCAGCAACGTAGCGTCAATCGTACGATTTCATATGTTGGCTGGTGGCGCGGGCGCGATGGCCGCACCGCCGTCGACGAAGCCAGTCCCTTGGGGGGAACGTGAAGCTGAAACGCTTGGGCTGGGCCGTCGCGCACGCGACGGCTGCAATGGGTGTGCTGTGGAGTGTCCACGCATACGCTGAACTGGGCGGCGCGCCGATGTCGCCGCCGGCGGACGATCGGGCCGCAACCGTGCGCGCACTGCAGCGCGCGATGCGTTCGGCAGACGGCATGCAGACGAGCACGGCCGCCTATACCGTCCGCGAGATCACGCTCGGATCGGGCACCGTCATCCACGAATACACGTCGGCCGCCGGCAGCGTGTTCGGCCTCGCATGGCAAGGGCCGACGATGCCGGATCTCGCGTCGCTGCTCGGCAGCTATTTCCCGCAGTACACCGCAGGCGTCCAGGCGGCGCACCAGGCGCGCGGCTGGCGCGCGCCCGTGTCCGTCGACACCAGCGGCCTCGTGATCCGGACAGGCGGCCACATGGGCGCCTTCTCGGGCCAGGCGTGGCTGCCGGCGGCGCTGCCTGCCGGCCTGACCGGCACCGACATCCAGTGACAGCGGGAGAGCGATCTTGAGAATTCCTCGTACATTCAAGCGCTGGCTCGGCGTGCTGGGCCTTGCGGCGGCAACGGCCGTCCTCGTGACGGCATGCGGCGGCGGAGACGGCGGCGGCAGCAGCTCGGGCAACAACGGCAACGGCGGCAACAACGGTAACGGCGGCTCGGACGGCAATTCCGGGAACACGGCCGTCATCACCGTCAATGCCGGCGTCGCGAACGTGATCAACATCCCGACCGTCAGCCTGAAGGTCTGCGCGCCGGGCACGTCGAACTGCCAGGTGGTCAACAACGTGCTCGTCGATACCGCGTCCTACGGGCTGCGGCTCGTCGGCAGCGCCGTGTCGGGCGTGCTCGGCAGCCTCCCGCAGGTGACGAGCGGCGGCGCGCCGGTCGCCGAGTGCGGCAAGTTCGTGTCGAGCTATACGTGGGGGTCGGTGCGCACGGTCGACCTGTCGATCGGCTCCGAGCAGGCGAGTTCGCTGCCCGTGCAGATCATCGGCGACCTCGGCACGACCAACGTGCCGAGCTCGTGCACGAACGGCGGCGCGTCGGCCAACTCGGCAAGCGCGCTCGGCGCGAACGGGATCCTCGGCATCGGGCCGGCGCCGGTCGACTGCGGCACGACCTGCGCGACGTCGACGTCGACGAACAACAACTATTACGCGTGCCCGAACGGCAACAACGCGAACTGCACGGTCGCGCTCGTGCCGGTGGCGCAGCAGGTCGCCAACCCGGTGCATCGCTTCGCCGACAGCAGCGGGGTGAGCGTGAGCATGCCGAAAATTTCGGACAGCGGGCAGGCCAGCGCAACCGGCACGCTGACGTTCGGCCTGCCCGACCTGACCGGGAAGACCGTGATGACGTCGACCACGACGGGCGACGTCAGCGCGACGTTCCAGGGGCGCAACGTGACCGCGTTCTTCGATACGGGTTCGAATGCGTACTTCTTCAACGATACGTCGGGCACGTTGCCGGCCTGCCCGAAGAATACGCAGTTCTACTGCCCGTCGACGACGACCAGCAATTCGGCGACGCTGACCGGCCAGAACGGCGTGAGCGGCACGGTGACAATGCCCGTCGTGAACGCGGATTCACTGTTCTCGAACCCGTCGACGTTCGCGTTCAACGACATCGCGGGCCCGTTTGGTTCGTCCAGCTGGCTCGACATCGGCATGCCGCACTTCTACAACCGGACGATCTACTTCGGGATGGACAAGACCGCGAGCGGCGGCGCGGCGCCTTTCGTCGCGTTCTGACGCGGCACGGCGACACGCAGGACCAGGGGGCGAGCGATCGCCCCCTTTTTTATTCGACGGCCGTGCGCGGCACGACGGGTCCGACCGGCGCGCCGCCGCGCGCGGGCACAGCGCCTACGATGTAATACCGGCACCCATGCCGGCACGACATCGAGGAGGCAGCGCCATGAACCCGCGCATACAACGCATCACGCCGTTCCTGTGGTTCGACCGCGACGCCGAGGCGGCCGCCGGTTTCTACGTATCGGTGTTCGACAACGCGCGCATCGTGCATGTCGCGCGCTACGGCAAGGCCGGCGCGCATGCGTCCGGCAGCGCGGAGGGTGCGGTGATGACCGTCGCGTTCGAGCTCGACGGGCAGGCCTTCGTCGCGCTGAACGGCGGCCCCGTGTTCCAGATCACGCCGGCCGTGTCGTTCGTCGTCAACTGCCGGGACCAGGACGAAATCGACCGCTACTGGGCGCGCCTGTCGGAAGGCGGCGACGAGCGTGCGCAGCAGTGCGGCTGGCTGCGCGACCGCTTCGGCGTGTCGTGGCAGGTCGTGCCGGCGCAGATGAGCGAGCTGATGACGGGCGATCCGGCGCGCGCGGAGCGCGTGATGGCGCAGGTGATGACGATGAAGAAGCTCGATCTCGACGCGTTGCAGCGGGCGGCGGCGGGTTAGGGGGCCGGGTGGCGGGGTGCAGGCGTGAACCGGCGAACCGGCGGGCCGCGCAAGCCCCGTGGGCGGCCGGAATGGGCGCTAGGCCGGCGGCCGGCCGTCGCGCATCAGGCGCGTGTGGTCGAGGAAGCGGTGGTCGGGCCCGTACGCGGTGCTTTCGATCCGGACGGCGTCGGCCGGCGCGACCGGGCGCCCGGCGGCATCGACCGGCACCGATTCGATCTCGACGACCGGCACGCACCAGGCCGCGCGGGCGCGTTCCGCCGGCTCGCCGCGCGTGTCGACGCAGCGGAAGATGAAGCTCGCGGGGAAATCCTGCGCGCGCAGGGGTTGCGTCGATCCGTTCCATGCATCGCGCAGGGCGATCGTGCCGGGATGCGGCGCATCAGGCGCCTGCGCGCCGGGCGGCAGGGCCGGCGTGCCCGCGCATCCGGCGGCCAGCGCGCAGGCAAGCGACAGCAACGGAACGAGCGGATGACCGAGCATGGTGCGGTTCGACCGGAATCGGCAAATCATGGCGAAGCGTAGCGCGCTTTGCACGCCCGCGTAATGCCGGCCGGTTAATCGAATGCGGCACACTCGCGGCCGATTATCGATCGCACTCGATTTCATTCGGATGTAATCAAATGCTGGATTATCCGGGGGCTGTCGTTTCTGTCAGGTCTTCAAGATTATTAAAATGACGCGGCATGCAAGCCGATGGCGCCGGATTCCGCTATTGCAGCCATTCCCGCACCGTGCGGGCCGGCAAGACGGCCGGTGCGCGCACTACCGGTATGTGAAAAGAGATGGAGTCCGTCTAAATTCAAACATATAATGCCGGCGTTGTTTCCGGGGTCGTCTATATAAAACAGGAGGGTAATAAAATGAATTTTTCCGAAGCCGTTCGTGCCGTACTCAATAAATACGCGACATTCGAAGGCCGTGCGCGTCGTGCCGAATACTGGTATTTCGTGCTGTTGACCACGGTGCTGTCGATCGCCGCGCAGATCATCGGCGCGGCCGGCCGCGACGGCGGCCTGATCACGCTGCTGCTGCTCGCCGTACTCGCCCTGGTTTCGCTGGCGCTGATCATTCCGGGCCTCGCGGTCAGCGTCCGCCGCCTGCACGATACGGGCCGCTCGGGCTGGTTCTTGCTGCTCGCGCTGATTCCGGTCGTCGGCGGCATCCTGCTGCTGGTATGGACGTGCACGCGCGGCACCGAAGGTCCGAACCGCTTCGGCGCGGACCCGATCGTGGCGGCCTGACCGACGCCTGCCCCGACGCGCGACGCCGCGTCGGGGCCCGATTTCGCGTCGCATCCGCTGACCGCTGACCGCTGACCGCTTCACTGCTTCACTGCTTCACTGCTTCACTGCTTCACTGCTTCTTCCCCGCTTCACGCCGTCGCCGCTCCGCCCGGCGCCGACACCCGCCATCGCCCCCGCCGGCACGTTTTACCGCCGCGCCGCACCCCGTTCCGTCCCCCGTCCGGCCCCGTTCGCACCGGTTCGCCCGATTCCCCGAAATACCCCCCTTTCCCGGCTTTGCTCGACCGATCGGCGTTTGACGCCTCCATGAATAATCGGTGTCACTGGAAAGCGGCATTCCGCCGTACCCGACTGGAGGCCCCGTGGCAGACGAGAGCGATCTCGACAAGACCGAAGCCGCCACTCCCAGGCGCCTCGAGAAGGCGCGTGAGGAGGGGCAGGTCGCGCGTTCGCGCGAGCTGGCTTCGTTCGCGTTGCTCGCGGCCGGGTTCTACGGCACGTGGCTGCTCGCGGGCCCGTCGGGCGGGCATCTGCAGGCGATGCTGCGCGGCGCGTTCACGTTCGATCGCGCGACCGCGTTCGACACGAGCCGGATGCTGTCGGCGGCCGGCAGCGCGAGCCTCGAAGGCTTCGCCGCGCTGCTGCCGATCCTCGCGCTCACCGGCGTCGCCGCGCTGCTCGCGCCGATGGCGCTTGGCGGCTGGCTGATCTCGTCGAAGACGTTCGAGCTGAAGTTCGACCGCCTGAACCCGATCTCGGGCCTCGGCCGGATCTTCTCGATCCAGGGGCCGATCCAGCTCGGGATGTCGTTCGCGAAGACGCTGGTCGTCGGCGGCATCGGCGGCATCGCGATCTGGCGCAGCAAGGACGAGCTGCTCGCCCTCGCGACGCAGCCGCTGCGCGTGGCGCTGCCCGATGCGCTGCACCTGATCGCCGTGTGCTGCGGCACGACGGTCGCCGGGATGCTGGTGGTCGCCGCACTCGATGTGCCTTACCAAATCTGGCAGTACAACAAGAAGTTGCGCATGACGAAGGAAGAAGTGAAGCGCGAGCATCGCGAGAACGAAGGCGATCCGCACGTGAAGGGGCGGATCCGCCAGCAGCAGCGTGCGATCGCGCGCCGCCGGATGATGGCGGCCGTGCCGAAGGCCGACGTGGTCGTGACGAACCCGACGCACTTCGCCGTCGCGCTGCAATACACGGACGGCGAGATGCGCGCGCCGAAGGTCGTCGCGAAGGGCGTGAACCTCGTCGCCGCGCGCATCCGCGAACTCGCGGCCGAACACAACGTGCCGCTGCTCGAAGCGCCGCCGCTCGCGCGTGCGCTGTATCACAACGTCGAACTCGAACGCGAGATTCCCGGCTCGCTGTACTCGGCCGTCGCCGAAGTGCTCGCGTGGGTCTACCAGCTCAAGCGCTTCCGTTCGGAAGGCGGCGCGTTCCCGGCGATGCCGGTCGATCTGGAGGTGCCGGCCGACCTCGACAAGGGCGCGTCGGTGTCCGCCGACGATGAACGCGAAGAGCAGGAAGACGCGCTCGGCAAGGGAGGTACGGCATGAGCACCCCAACCGGCCTGTTCGCGAAGCGCCCGAACCCGTTCGCGGGCACGAACCTGCGCGCACTCGCGGGCCCGATCCTCATCTGCATGATTTTGGGGATGATGATCCTGCCGCTGCCGCCGATGCTGCTGGATCTGCTGTTCACGTTCAACATCGCGCTGTCCGTGATGGTGCTGCTCGTCAGCATGTACACGATGAAGCCGCTCGACTTCGCGGCGTTCCCGAGCGTGCTGCTGTTCTCGACGCTCCTGCGCCTGTCGCTGAACGTCGCCTCGACGCGCGTCGTGCTGCTCGAAGGCCACACGGGCCCGGACGCGGCCGGCCAGGTGATCGAGGCGTTCGGCCACTTCCTGGTCGGCGGCAACTTCGCGGTCGGCATCGTCGTGTTCGTGATCCTGATGATCATCAACTTCATGGTGATCACGAAGGGCGCGGGGCGGATCGCCGAAGTGTCCGCGCGCTTCACGCTCGACGCGATGCCCGGCAAGCAGATGGCGATCGACGCCGACCTGAACGCGGGCCTCATCAACGAAGAGCAGGCGCGCAAGCGCCGCCTGGCCGTGTCGCAGGAAGCCGAGTTCTACGGGTCGATGGACGGCGCGTCGAAGTTCGTGCGCGGCGACGCGATCGCCGGCCTGATCATCATGGCGATCAACGTGATCGGCGGGCTGATCGTCGGGATGGTCCAGCACGACATGACGTTCGCGGCCGCCGGCACGAACTACACGCTGCTGACGATCGGCGACGGCCTCGTCGCGCAGATCCCGTCGCTGGTGATCTCCACCGCGGCCGGCGTGATCGTGTCGCGCGTCGCGACCGACGAGGACATCGGCACGCAGATCACCGGCCAGCTGTTCACGAACCCGCGCGTGCTGAACATCACCGGCGCGATCATCGTGCTGATGGGGCTGATCCCGGGCATGCCGCACTTCGCGTTCCTCGCCCTCGGCGGCGGCGCGATCTGGCTGGCCCGCACGCAGACCAAGCGCGCGGCGGCCCGCAAGGCGGCCGGCGACCTGACCGACATCGCGCCGCCCGCGGTGCTGCCGTCGGACAGCCACGAGGCGACCTGGGACGACGTGCAGCTGATCGACCCGCTCGGGCTGGAAGTCGGTTACCGCCTGATCCCGCTCGTCGACAAGAACAGCGACGGCGAACTGCTCAAGCGCATCAAGAGCATCCGCAAGAAATTCGCGCAGGAAATCGGCTTCCTGCCGCCGGTGATCCATATCCGCGACAACCTCGAGCTGCGGCCGAACGCGTACCGGATCGCGCTGAAGGGCGTCGAGATCGGTGTCGGCGAAGTGTTCCCGGGCCAGTGGCTCGCGATCAACCCCGGCCAGGTGACGGCCGCGCTGCCGGGCGCCGTCACGCAGGATCCCGCGTTCGGGCTGCCGGCCGTGTGGATCGACGTCGCGATGCGCGAACAGGCACAGGTGTACGGCTACACGGTGGTCGACGCGAGCACGGTCGTCGCGACGCACCTGAACCATCTGGTCGTCCAGCACGCGGCCGAGCTGCTCGGCCGCCAGGAAGTGCAGTCGCTCATCGAGCGCACCGGCAAGGATGCGCCGTCGCTCGTCGAGGACCTCGTGCCGAAGACGATCTCGCTGACGACGCTGCAGAAGGTGCTGCAGAACCTGCTCGAGGAAGGCGTGCCGATCCGCGACATGCGCACGATTCTCGAAGCCGTGTCCGAACACGCGGGCCGCGGCGACGCGTTCGAGATCACGGCCGCCGTGCGGCTGTCGCTCGGCCGCGCGATCACGCAGCAGTGGTATCCGGGTGCCGGCGAGATGCAGGTGATGGGCCTCGACTCGAATCTGGAGCGCGTGCTGTCGCAGGCGCTCGCCACCGGCGCGAATCCGGGCCTCGAACCCGGCCTCGCGCACAACCTTCTGACCGGCACGCAACAGGCGATGCTGCGTCAACAGAATCTCGGGCTGCCGCCCGTGCTGCTGGTGCAGCACGCGCTGCGCGCGATGCTCGCGCGTTTCCTGCGCCGCAGCCTGCCGCAATTGAAAGTGCTGTCGTATGCCGAAGTGCCGGACACACGCACGATCAAAGTCGTTAACGTCATCGGGGGTTCCGCTTGAACATTCGCAAATTCACCGGCGCAACGAGCCGCGACGCACTTCGTCTGGTGCGCGAGGCGCTCGGCGCCGACGCGGTCGTGCTGTCGAACCGCACGCTCGATGACGGCAGCGTGGAAATCGTCGCCCTGGCAGATTCGGACCTGGCCGCCGTGACCCCGCCGGCCGCGGCACGCCCGCGCATCGCCGCGTCGCGCCCGCCGGAATCGGTGCCGGCTGCCGCCGTGCCGGGCATCGTGTCGCGCCCGGGCACGCCGCTGGCCCGCCCGACGGTCAATCCGTATGCGGCAGGCGAAGGCGGGTTGCCGGACGTGTTCTCGTCGATGTTCGGTGCAAGCGCCGACGGGGACGAGGCGACGGCGCAACCTTCGGCGCTCGATGACGAAGCGCCGGCCGCGGCAGCGCCGTCCTCCGCCGCCCCCGCACCGGCCGCCACCTCCGAACCCGCGCCGTGGCTCGTCGAGCACGCGAAGCGCCTGACGCAGCAGCGCGACGCGCTGATGGCGCGTGCGCAGGCGACGCCCGCCGCGCCGCAAGCGAACGCGCCTGCCCCGCAGGCCGCCGCGAGCGCGACGCCGCCCAACTGGGCGCGCGACATCGTGCGCGAGGCCGAACGCCGGATGCCGGCCGCCGCCCCCCGCGCCCCCGACACGAACACGAGCGCCGCGCATGCCGCGAAGGCGGCCGAGCGCACGCGCCTGTCCGCCGACGCGGCCGCCGCGGTGGCCGATGCCGTGAAGTCGCGCATCGAGCGGATCGTCAACGATACGGTGATGCAGGAGCTCGGCGAACTGCGCGGGATGATGGCAGAGCAGTTCGACAGCCTGATGTGGCACGACCGCCAGCGTCGCAGCGCCGTGCATGGCGCGCTGACGAAGCACCTGTTCGCGGCCGGCTTCTCCGCGCAGCTCGTGCGGATGCTGGTCGACAACATGCCGGCCGGCGACGGCGCGCAGACCTTCGAACAGGCCGCCGAATGGGCGCAGTCGGTGCTCGCGTCGAACCTGCCGGTGCTCGAAAGCGAAGATGCGCTGATGGAGCGCGGCGGCGTGTTCGCGCTGATGGGGCCGACGGGCGTCGGCAAGACGACCACCACCGCGAAGCTGGCCGCGCGCTGCGTGATGCGCTTCGGCGCGAGCAAGGTCGCGCTGCTGACCACCGACAGCTACCGGATCGGCGGCCACGAGCAGCTGCGCATCTTCGGCAAGATCCTCGGCGTGCCCGTGCACGCGGTGAAGGATGCGGGCGACCTCGCGCTCGCGCTGTCCGAGCTGCGCAACAAGCACATCGTGCTGATCGACACGATCGGCATGAGCCAGCGCGACCGGGCGGTATCCGACCAGATCGCGATGCTGCACGGGGCGAACGCGCCGGTGCAGCGCCTGCTGCTGCTCAACGCGACCAGCCACGGCGACACGCTCAACGAAGTCGTGCAGGCGTACCGCAGCGCGGGCGAGCATCCGGACCTGGCCGGCTGCATCCTCACGAAGCTCGACGAGGCGACCCACCTCGGCGGCGTGCTCGACACGGTGATCCGCTACAAGCTGCCGATCCATTACGTGTCGACCGGCCAGAAAGTGCCGGAGAACCTGTACGTCGCGTCGACCAAATTCCTGCTGAAGAGCGCGTTCTGTGTACCGCGTGACGGCTCGCCCTTCGTGCCGCAAGACGAGGACATGCCGACGCTGCTTTCCGCACTGACCGCACGTTCCACCGCCGAGCTTCACGAGGTGCGATTTGGATAAACGAATCATCGACCAGGCCGAAGGGCTGCGGCGCCTGCTGGCCGGGCGCGCGTCACGCATCGTCGCGGTGGCGGGCGGGCCGGCGGGGGTCGGCTGCACGTCCACCGTCGTGAACCTGGCGGCGGCGCTCGCGTCGCTCGGCAAGGATGTGCTCGTCGTCGACGAGCGTGCCGACGTGCATTCGGCCAGCGCGACGCTGGCGGGCGCGTGGCTGCGCGACGGCGAGCGCACGCGGGTCGCGGCCGGCTTCGGCCTGTGCGCCGCGGCGCGGCTCGCGCGCACCGGCTACACCGACGCGCAGCTGAGCGATTTCATCGACGGCCCGGCCGACATCGTCCTCGTCGACGCGCAGCTCGGCGCCGACGGTTCGTTCTCGGCGCTCGCCCGCGAAGCGCACGACGTGCTGGTCGTCACGCGGGTCGCCGCGCAGGCGATCACCGAGGCGTATGCGTGCATGAAGCGGCTGCATTTCGCGCATGCGTTCGCGCAGTTCCGCGTGCTGACCAATCACGTCGGCAGCCACGCGGACGCGAAGACGGCGTTCGACAACCTCGCGGGCGTCGCGAGCCGCTACCTGACGGTGTCGATCGCCGACGCGGGCTGCGTGAGCGCCGATCCGCTCGTCGAGCATGCGCGCGAGCTGACGCGTGCCGCGGTCGACGCGTTCCCGTCGTCGCCCGCCGCGCGCGACTACCGGCAGATTGCCGCCGACCTGCTGTACTGGCCGATGCGCCCGCGCTCGGGTGCGGGCCGTGCCGTGCACGCGGGCGGCAAGCCGTCGTATGAGGCGGGCGCGGCACACGCCGCGTGAGCGCCACCGGAAGGAGAGAGCCATGATGTACAACGCTCAAGGAAAGATGTCCCAGGCCGACGTGCTCGCGCAATATGCGCCGCTCGTGCGACGCCTCGGGCTGCAGCTCGTCGCGAAGATGCCGGCGAGCGTCGACCTCGACGACCTGATCCAGGCCGGCATGATCGGCCTGATGGACGCGGCCGGCCGCTACAAGGAAGACCAGGGCGCGCAGTTCGAGACCTACGCGACCCAGCGTATCCGCGGCGCGATGCTCGACGAGCTGCGCAGCAACGACTGGCTGCCGCGCAGCCTGCGCAAGACGTCGCGCGAGGTCGAGCACGCGGTGCACCAGGTCGAGCAGCATCTCGGCCGCTCGGCGAGCGAGACCGAGATCGCGCAGCACCTGAACATGCCGCTCGACGAATACCAGGGGATGCTGCAGGACCTGCACGGCAGCCAGCTGATCTACTACGAGGATTTCGACCGCGCGGCCGACGACGAGCCGTTCCTCGACCGCTACCGCGTCGATCACGCCGATCCGCTGTCGGCGCTGCTCGACGAGCACCTGCGCGAAGCGCTCGTCGAGGCGATCGAGCGGCTGCCGGAGCGCGAGAAGCTGCTGATGTCGCTGTACTACGAACGGGGTCTGAATCTGCGCGAAATCGGCGCGGTGCTCGAAGTGAGCGAATCGCGGGTGTGCCAGCTGCACAGCCAGGCGGTCGCGCGCCTGCGTGCCCGGCTGCGCGAACAGGCGTGGGTCGGCGCGGAGTCCTGACCCTTTACTGACGGCCGCGCGCGCCGACGCCGCGCGCGTGTGCCGGGTGCGCGTCGTGTATGTGCAGGCTTGCGCATTCTGCGCGCCGATTTGCTACAATCCTCTCCGCTTTCCGAGGAGCGTTGCGACGGACCACCCTGCGTCCGCCAGGCTCGGAAGGCTTCACCAAGCAGTCGTGCGGCACAACCGCGTCGGCCCCGCTTCCTGAACGGCGCTCACGTCACCAATCTAGAAACTTTTTAGAAAGGAGGGCGTGATGAACGCCATTATCGATTCCAAAGCTTCCAACGATTACGTCGTCGCCGACATGGCGCTGGCCGGCTGGGGCCGCAAGGAACTGAACATCGCTGAGACCGAAATGCCGGGCCTCGTGCAGATCCGTGACGAATACAAGGCGCAGCAGCCGCTGAAGGGCGCGCGCATTGCCGGTTCGCTGCACATGACGATCCAGACGGGCGTGCTGATCGAGACGCTGAAGGCGCTCGGCGCGGACGTCCGCTGGGCCTCGTGCAACATCTTCTCGACGCAGGACCACGCCGCTGCCGCGATCGTCGAAGCCGGCACGCCGGTGTTCGCGTTCAAGGGCGAATCGCTCGACGAATACTGGGAGTTCTCGCACCGCATCTTCGAATGGCCGAACGGCGAATTCGCGAACATGATCCTGGACGACGGCGGCGACGCAACGCTGCTGCTGATCCTCGGCGCGAAGGCCGAGAAGGACCGTTCGGTGATCGCGAAGCCGACCAACGAGGAAGAAGTCGCGCTGTACAAGTCGATCGCGCAGCACCTCGACGCGGACCCGACCTGGTACTCGACGCGCCTCGCGCACATCAAGGGCGTGACCGAAGAAACCACGACCGGCGTGCACCGCCTGTACCAGATGGAAAAGGACGGCCGCCTGCCGTTCCCGGCGTTCAACGTGAACGATTCGGTCACCAAGTCGAAGTTCGACAACCTGTACGGCTGCCGTGAATCGCTGGTCGACGGCATCAAGCGCGCGACCGACGTGATGATCGCGGGCAAGGTCGCGGTCGTCGCGGGCTACGGCGACGTGGGCAAGGGCTGCGCGCAGTCGCTGCGCGGCCTGGGCGCGACCGTGTGGGTCACCGAAATCGACCCGATCTGCGCACTGCAGGCGGCGATGGAAGGCTACCGCGTCGTGACGATGGAATACGCGGCCGACAAGGCCGACATCTTCGTGACGGCCACCGGCAACTACCACGTGATCAACCACGATCACATGAAGGCGATGCGCCACAACGCGATCGTCTGCAACATCGGCCACTTCGACTCGGAAATCGACGTTGCGTCGACCCGCCAGTACCAGTGGGAAAACATCAAGCCGCAGGTCGACCACATCATCTTCCCGGACGGCAAGCGCGTGATCCTGCTGGCGGAAGGCCGCCTCGTGAACCTCGGCTGCGCGACCGGCCACCCGTCGTTCGTGATGTCGAACTCGTTCGCGAACCAGACGCTCGCGCAGATCGAGCTGTTCGTGCGCGGCAACGAGTACGAGAACAAGGTGTACGTGCTGCCGAAGCACCTCGATGAAAAGGTCGCGCGCCTGCACCTCGCGCGCATCGGCGCGAACCTGTCCGTGCTGTCGGACGAGCAGGCTTCGTACATCGGCGTGCAGAAGGACGGCCCGTTCAAGCCGAACCACTACCGCTACTGATCCGATGCGCCGCTGCCGCCGTGCCGTTCGCGCGTCACCCGCGCGCACCCGGTACGGCGGCACGGCGCGGGATCGCCGGCTGCCGCGGCGCGCCTTCGGGCCCCCGCGGCAGCCGGCGGCGGCCACTGATCGTACCGATCGACAACCGAACCGGAGCACTCCATGAGCGTCATCCTCACCTGGGTCATCAACGCGCTCGCGCTGCTGATCATCACCTACCTCGTGCCGTCGATCCACATCAAGAGCTTCGGCACGGCGCTGATCATCGCGGTCGTGCTCGGCCTGATCAACACGGTGATCCGTCCGGTGCTGATCCTGCTGACGCTGCCCGTCACGATCGTCACGCTCGGGGTGTTCATCCTCGTCGTGAACGCGTTGTGCTTCTGGTTCGCGTCGTCGCTGCTGAAGGGCTTCGAGGTGTCGGGCTTCTGGTCCGCATTCTTCGGTTCGATCCTGTACAGCATCGTGTCGTGGCTGCTGTCCGCCCTGATCTTCGGTCAGCGCGACATCGGCTGACGCCCCAGGGCCTGTTCCCTCAGAATCATGAAACCGATCGAACTCTCGTTTGAATTCTTCCCGCCGAAGACGGCGGAAGGCGTCGAGAAGCTGCGCGCCACGCGTGCGCAGCTGCTGCCGTTGAAGCCGAAATTCGTGTCCTGCACGTTCGGCGCCGGCGGTTCGACGCAGCAGGGCACGCTCGATACGGTGCTCGACATGCAGAAGGACGGCCTCGAGGCCGCGCCGCACCTGTCGTGCATCGGTTCGTCGCGCGACAGCCTGCGCGCGATCCTCGACCAGTACCGCTCGTACGGCATCCGCCACATCGTCGCGCTGCGGGGCGACCTGCCGTCGGGGATGGGCGAAGTCGGCGAACTGCGCTATGCGTCGGAGCTCGTCAGCTTCATCCGTGCCGAACACGGCGACTGGTTCCACATCGAGGTGGCCGGCTATCCGGAGTACCACCCGCAGGCGCGCTCGCCGAAGGCCGATCTCGAGAATTTCGCGCGCAAGGTGAAAGCCGGCGCAAATTCCGCGATCACGCAGTACTTCTTCAACGCCGATGCGTATTTCCGCTTCGTCGACGATGCGCGCAAGCTGGGCGTGGAGGTGCCGATCGTGCCGGGCATCATGCCGATCACGAACTTCTCGCAGCTGATGCGCTTCTCCGAGATGTGCGGCGCCGAAGTGCCGCGCTGGGTCGCGCGCCGGCTCGAGAGCTTCGGCGACGATCGCGAGTCGATCCGCGCGTTCGGCGCGGACGTCGTCACGAGCCTGTGCCAGCGTCTGGTCGACGCGGGCGTGCCGGGTCTGCATTTCTATACGCTGAACACGGCGGCCGCGACGCGGACGATCTGTGAACGGCTCGTCATGTAAGCGCGCTCACGCGATTGCATGCGTCAAAGCCCCGCCGGTTGTGCCGGCGGGGCTTTTTTTTCGATGTCGGCGGCGCGCGGCCGCGTGCGTCAGCGCTGCGCCTGCATCAGCGGCGGGCGGCGCTCGAACCACGGCCGCGCCTGTTCGAGCTGGCGGGCGAGCCGGAGCAGCAGCGCGTCGTCGGCATGACGCGCGGCGAACTGCACGCCGATCGGCAGCCCGCGCGCGTTCCAGTAGAGCGGCACCGACATCGCCGGCTGGCCGGTCAGGTTGAACAGCTCGGTGCAGCCGGCCCACGTGAACGCCTTTTCCGACGACCTCGCGAGCATCTCCTTCAGCAGCGGCTTCACCGGCAGCGCGGCGAGCACCTTCATCTGCGCCGCTTCGAGCGGCGTCGGCTGCAATTCGCCGATCTTCACCGGCGGGCCCGCGAGCGACGCGCACAGGATTGCGTCGTAGCGCGACACGAGGCCGGCCACCTGCACGGTGAGCTGGCGCTGCCATTCGAGCACGTCCGGCAGGCGCGTGCGCGCGAGGCGCCGGCCGATCACGGCCATCGCCCACGTCGCGGCCTCGAATTCGCCGCGCTTCGGCGTGCGGCCGGTCAGTGCGCGCGCGCCGAGCACCATCTCCTCGGCGATCGTCGCCCATAGCGTGAGGAAGGTTTCGGCCGCGCGCGCGTAGTTGACGTGCAGCGTCGCCGGCTCGACATGGTGGCCGAGCGATTCGAGCAGTGCGGCCGCGTCGTCGAGCGCCGCGCGCGTGTCGTCGGCGAGTGCCGGCGCGAGCATCGGGTCGAGCACGAGGCCGATCCGCAGCGGGCCGGGCGGCGTGTCGAGTTCGCCGAGGAATGTGCCGGGCGCGCCCGGTGGCAAGGTCTGGCCGGTCGTCACGTCGAGCAGCAGCGCGCTGTCGCGCACGCTGCGCGTGACCGCATGCTGGACGACCAGCTCGCCGTTCGACGGCAGGTCGACGAGTACCGGGTTGCGGCTCGGCTTCAGGCCGAACAGCCCGCAGCACGACGCCGGAATGCGGATCGAGCCGCCGCCGTCGGAAGCATGCGCGAGCGGCACGATGCCGGCCGCGACGGCCGCCGCCGCACCGCCGCTCGAGCCGCCGGGCGTGTGATCGAGATTCCACGGGTTGCGGCACGCGCCGAACAGTTCGGGTTCCGTGTACGGCATCTGGCCGATCTCCGACGTGTTGGTCTTGCCGAACACGTTGAGACCGGCCGCGCGGCTGCGCGCGATCACCGGCGAATCGTCGGCGGGCACGAAATACCGGTAGTGCCGGCTGCCCATCGACAGCGGCAGCCCGGCGACCGCCGCGCCGAGATCCTTCACGAGATAGGGAACGCCGGCGAACGGCGCGTCGGTGCCGCCGTCGGGTGTGGCGGCCGCGCGCTGGCGTGCGGCTTCGTAGTCCTGCAGCACGATCGCGTTGATCGCGCCGTTGACCGCTTCGGCCTGGCCGATCGCGGCGTCGAGCAGTTCGCGCGGGCTCGCCTTGCGTTCACGTACCAGTGTGGCGAGGCCGATCGCGTCATGCGCGAGATAGTCCGAGTGCATCGCTGTCATCCCCGTTGTGGTTCGTGGCGATGACAGCAGCATAACGCGGGCCCGGTGCGCGGGGCCCGCGGCCGGCCGTTTTTAGAGGTGCTCGGCGAGGAAGGTCAGCGTGCGGCCGTGCGCGAGCGCCGACGCGCGCTGGTTGTACGACGCGCGGTCCGTGCAGTTGAAGCCGTGCTCGGCGCCCGGATAGTCGTGGAACGACGCGTGGCCGTGGCCGGCGAAAGCGGCCTTCACCTGGTCGACGGCCTCGGGCGGGATCGCGTGGTCGTGTCCCGCGTAGTGGAACAGGATCGGCTGCTTGATCTGGCCGGCCAGATCGAGCGCGTTCTGGATACCGCCGCCGTAGTAGGCCACGGCCGCGTCGATCTTGCCGGTCGCGGCCGCGCGGTACGCGAGCTGGCCGCCGAAGCAGTAGCCGATCGCGGCAACCTTGCCGGCCACTTCCGGGCGCGCGCGCAACGCATCGGCGGCCGCGCCGATGTCCGCGACCGCGAGGCCCACGTCGGTCTTTTTCATCAGCTCGATGCCCTTGTCGCGATCCGCGCCTTCGTAGGTGAGCTCGACGCGCGGCTGCGTGCGCCAGAACACGTCCGGCGCGAGCGCGACGAAGCCGTCGGACGCGTACTGGTCGGCCACCGCGCGGATGTGCGCGTTCACGCCGAAGATCTCCTGGATGATGATGACGGCAGGGCCTTTGCCGCGCTTGGGCAGCGCGAGATAGCCGCCGAAGCTGTCGTTACCGGCGGGGATGTCGATCCATTGGGCAGTCACGTTCTGAACTCCTGGCGAACGGGGTGCGCGATGCGCGCCCCGGGGTGGAAGAGGGCGGCCTAGTGTGCCATCGATCGTGTGACGGTGCAGCGCATGCGCCCGCTTCTCGCGCAGCGATCGTTTCGATCTCGATTATTCATTTTTCGGCGCTGCGCCGCTTCGATAGAGTCGATGTGCCGGCCTTTACAAAGCGCTTTCGCGCATCGTCATCGAAGGATTCGCCATGTCTGCCCGTCTGTTTTCCACGCCCTTTTCCGAACGCTTCGGCCTGCGCCTGCCGCTCGTGCAGGCGCCGATGGTCGGCGCGACTACGACCGCGATGGTCGCCGCCGCGTCGAATGCCGGCGCGCTCGGCAGTCTCGGCGCCGCCGCGTTCGCGCCCGAGCGCCTCGCGACCGAAGTCGAAGCCATCCGCGCGGCGACCGATCGCCCGTTCGCGATCAACCTGTTCGTGCTGCCGGACGCGACGCCCGACGCGGCGACCGTCGCCCGCGCGCTCGCCGCGATCGACCCGCTGAACGCGGTGCTCGGGTTGCCGCCGGGCACCGTCCCCGCGCGCTATGCGCCCGACTTCCGCGCACAGCTCGATGCGCTCGTGGCGCTGCGCGTGCCCGTTGCGAGCTTCACGTTCGGCGTGCTCGATGCGGCCGACGTCGCGCGCCTGAAGGCGGCCGGCACCTACGTGATCGGCACGGCGACGCACGTGGCCGAGGGCCTCGCCTGGCAGGCGGCCGGCGCCGACGCGCTGTCCGCGCAGGGCGCCGAGGCGGGCGGCCATCGCGGCACGTTCATCGGTTCCGCCGACGATGCGCTGATCGGTACGCTCGCGCTCGTGCCGCAACTGGTCGACGCGACCGGCCTGCCCGTGCTCGCCGCGGGCGGCATCATGGACGGCCGCGGGATCGCGGCCGCGCTCGCGCTCGGCGCGCAGGGCGCACAGCTCGGCACCGCGTTCCTCACCTGCACGGAAAGCGCGATCGCGGCGGACTGGAAGGCGCGCCTGCTCGCGAGCACCGACACGTCGACGCAGGTCACGCGCGCGATCACCGGCCGCCACGCGCGCGGGCTGCGCAACACGCTGATGGCCCGGCTCGGCGAACGCGTGGCCGACGCCGCGCCGTACCCGGTGCAGAACGCGCTGACCCAGCCGCTGCGCCAGGCCGCCGCGCGCGCGAACGACGGCGACTACCTGTCGCTGTGGGCCGGGCAGGGCGCGCCGCTCGCGCGGCGGCGCGGCGATGCGCTGACGACGTCGCAGCTCGTCGCCGCGCTCGATGCCGAATGGCGTGCGGCGGCTGCCTGATGCGTTCATGTCGGACGACGAAACGCGCGTTGTCACGCGCGTTTCATTCAATGATCACGGGCACAAAATACCGAATCGAAATGCCCCCGGATTGTTTTAAAACGACCTTTCAGAAAGCCACCTGAAATTAGCGGAAACCCTTATCCGGCGGGGCTTGCGGCGATATTCGAGTCGTCATTCCAAAGCGTGCATATCGGTAGTGTTACCACTACCCCAAAAAAGTCCCACAAATTAATTTGATCACCTACACTTGCGCGCAAGTACGGACGGGCGGCTGCTAAAAGCGGCGGTTTTCACGTGCTTGAGGCCAAGTGCATGAACGATGCAACCGGCGAATCGTCCAGTGATTGCAAACACAGGGATGGCAGCGGGGCACCGGGCGATGGCGTTTTATTGGGACCGAAACTGGAGACTTACATGAATATCAAGATGCAAAAGCTGTTGCCGATCACCGCGGCCGCGATGCTGTGCGCTGCAGCTGCGGGCAACGCAGCGGCCGATCAAGTCGTCAAGATCGGCCACGTCGCGCCCTTGACGGGCGGCATTGCACACCTGGGCAAGGACAACGAAAACGGCGCACGTCTCGCGGTTGAAGAGATCAACGCCAAGGGTCTCACGGTCGGCGGCCAGAAAATCACGCTGCAACTCGACCCGCAGGACGACGCGGCCGACCCGCGGCAGGCCACGCAGGTTGCGCAGAAGCTCGTCGACGACAAGGTCGTCGCGGTGGTCGGCCACCTGAACTCGGGCACGTCGATCCCGGCCTCGAAGATCTACAGCGATGCGGGCATCGTGCAGATCTCGCCGTCGGCGACCAACCCGGCCTACACGCAGCAGGGCTTCAAGACCACGTACCGCGTGGTGGCCACCGATGCGCAGCAGGGCCCGGCACTCGCGAACTACGCGCACTCGAAGGGCATCAAGAGCGTGGCCGTGGTCGACGATTCGACCGCGTACGGCCAGGGTCTCGCGAACGAGTTCGAGAAGAAGGCCAAGGCGCTCGGCCTGAAGGTGATGTCGCACGACGCGACGAACGACAAGGCGGTCGACTTCCGCGCGATTCTGACCAAGATCAAGGGCGAGAATCCGGACGCGATCATGTACGGCGGCATGGACGCAACGGGCGGCCCGTTCGCGAAGCAGGCGAAGCAGCTCGGCCTGCGCGCGAAGATCTTCGCGGGCGACGGCGTGTGCACGGAAAAGCTGGCCGACCTGGCCGGCGACGCGACCGACAACGTGGTGTGCTCGGAAGCCGGTGCTTCGCTCGAGAAGATGTCGGGCGGCGCGGCGTTCAAGGCGAAGTACGAGAAGCGCTTCGGCCAGCCGATCCAGATCTACGCACCGTTCACGTATGACGCCGTGTACATCATCGTCGATGCGATGAAGCGCTCGAACTCGACGGATCCGGCGAAGATCCTCGCCGCGATGCCGGCGACGAACTACTCGGGCGTGATCGGCACGACGACCTTCGACTCGAAGGGCGACCTGCAGCACGGCGTGATCTCGCTGTACAACTACAAGGGCGGCAAGAAGTCGCTGCTCGACGAAGTGAAGATGTAACGATACAAGCGGTCAACAGAAGGGGTGAAAGCGCGCATGCGGCAACGCATGCGCGCTTTCTTTTTGGGCCGGCGCGTGCCGTGCCCCGTCAGATCTTCAGCCGCGCGAGCACCTTCGGCGCGACGGCCGCGACGAGCGCCGCGCACAGCGCGACGACGGACAGGCCGATCGTCAGGTTCGACGCCTGCGCGACGGCGCCGATCACGACCGGACCGAACAGCATGCCGAAATACGCGAGGCCGGCCACGTGCGCGAGCCCTTCGGCTGCATGGATGCCTTTCACGCGCGCGGCGGCCGCGAACAGCACCGGCATCATGTTCGCGAGGCCGAGGCCCATCAGCGTGAAGCCGGTCAGCACCGTGGCCGAATACGGCAGCAGCAGCGCGCCGATCATCCCCGCGCAGGCGAGCGACGCGCTCGCGAACACGAGCTGCGGCGCGCCGAAGCGGGCGCGCACGGCGTCGCCCGCGAAGCGCGCGATGGCCATCCCGCCCGAGAACGCGGCATAGGCGGCGCTGGCGAGCGCGGGGCTCGCCACGACGACGTCGCGCATGTAGACCGTCGCCCAGTCGTACATCGCGCCTTCGGCGATCAGCGCGACGAGCGCGATGCCGCCGAGCATCCACAACGCCGGCGAGCGCCAGCGGTTGCCGCCGCCGTGCGCGTGTTCGTGATGCGGCACATGCGGGAGCACGGCCGGGCTGGCGACTACGAGCACCGTCGCGCTGGTCGCCGCCGCGAGCGCGAGATGCACGGCCGGCGCCATGCCGGCCGACAGCAGCGCGCCGCCGGCGGCCGCGCCGGCCATCCCGCCGATGCTGAACATGCCGTGCAGCGACGACATGATCGGCCTGCCGATCGCGATTTCGACCGCGCTGGCCTCGGCGTTCATCGCCACGTCGAGCGTCGCCATCGAGAAGCCGAACAGCGCGAGCACGGCGAGCAGCAACGGGTAATCGGGCACGACGAGGATCAGCGCCGCGCAGGCCGACATCACGAGCCCGCCCGCGAGGCACGCGGTGCGCGAGCCGACGCGCGCGATCCAGCGCGCGATGGTCAGCATCGCGGCGATCGAGCCGACGGCGACCGCGAACAGCGCGATCGACAGCAGCCCGGGGCTCAGCGCGAACTTGTCGCGCACGGTCGGCACGTGCACGCCCCACGACGCGAACATCATGCCGGCGACGAAGAACAGCGCCATCGATGCCGCGCGGGCCCGCTGGCGGGCCGGCAGCGACAGCACGCGATGCGCGTCGGGCGGCGCGGCGAACGGGGACGACGATTCGGGGGAGGAGGATTCGGACACGATGACGCTCATCAAAGGAAATGCACGGACGCACGCGGCGCCCGTCGGATTCGTCCGATTCTATCGAACCGCTTACGATCGTGCCGGGCGTTGGCCGTTCGGCCGATGATCCGGCGATTAGTCAGTGACCCGCGTTCGGCCGCATCGACTGCCCTGGCCGTTCGACCGATGCACGGCGCGCCGCGCCCGCGGGTAACATCGGAGCGCATGGCGTGCCCGGTGCGCCCCCCTTCGACCGCAGGAGTCCTCTTGAACATCGATCCCGCTCTCGCCGTGCATTTGCTGCACCGCTGCGCGCTCGGCACGCTCGCCACCCATTCGCGCGATCCGCAGGGTTTCCCGTATCCGACGGTCGTCCCGTTTGCACCCGATGCAAGCCATCGTCCCGTGATCCTCGTGAGCGGCCTTGCGGAGCACACGCGCAATCTGGCCGCCGATCCGCGCGCGGGCTTCCTCGTCGTCGATGCGCCCGACGGCGACGTGCTGAACGCCGAGCGCGCGACGCTGCTCGGCCGGTTCGTGCCGCTCGGCGACGATCCGCACGTCACCGCGCGCTACTGTCGTTATGAGCCGGATGCCGCGCGCTATCTCGCGCTGGGCGATTTCACGTTCTGGGCACTCGACGTCGAGCGGCTGCGCTATATCGGCGGGTTCGGGCGCATGGGCTGGGTCGACGGCACGCATCTCGATGCGCTGCCGCCGCTCGCGTTCGACGAGGAGCAGGCGTTATGGGACGCGTACGATGCCGGCGCGGCGCGCCGCGACGGGCTCGAATTGCTCGGCGTCGATCGCCACGGCGCCGACTGGCGACATGACGGCCGCCGCGTGCGTACGCCGTTCGATACGCCATTGGCCGATGCGGGCGAATGGCGCGAGCGGCTGATGGCGTGCGCGCGGGATGTGACGTGACGTCGCGGATACCGGCGGCTCCGCGCTTTGCCCGTTTAGCGAGGCGCGCCATCCGATTTTCGTAAAACTGTCGTCCGATGAAAGCTTCTATTTTTCAAATGCAGGGTAATTGCGTATGTTGATAGACCTAATAGCCAATCGCTAATGTCCTAATCTCTGTGTAGGAACGTAAAAATTTGAGAAAAGGCCGTGGCCGGTCAAAATGACACGTGTGAATTCCAATTGATCTCGGGATTTTCATGAATCCCGCTTCTATCAAATCTTTTTTGTGCTAATCTCTGCCTTCGAAAATCCGAGGCACATATATTTCATGAATGGTGAGCTGGCTGCAGACCGGCGCCATTGGTCAGATAGAAAGGGAAACTATGTCTTCTTACAAGGACCTGCTGGCCCAGCGGGAGAAGCTGGAGAAGCAAATCGAAGAAGCAAAGTCGCGTGAATACGCTGAAGTGCTGAATGACGTGAAGCAGAAAATTGCCGACTACGGCTTTTCGCTCGCCGAACTCGGTCTCAGCCGCGCGAAGGCAGGTAAGGTTGGCCGTCCGCGCGCAGGCGTTGCCGCGAAATACCGCGATCCGGAAACGGGCGCGACGTGGTCGGGCCGCGGCAAGCCGCCGCGCTGGATCGCAGGCAAGAACCGCGAACAGTTTGCGATTTAAACGTCCGTTTAAATAGCCTGCTCTTCAAAAGAGCCGCGTGTCCGTTAAGGAGCGCGGCTTTTTTGTTTTCTGCGCTCGCCGCGCACATGGCGTTGTCATGAAAATGTAATGATGGGGCGTGAATGAAAATACGACCCGTTCGCATAAGCGGTTGATTTAAATAAGAAATTTGTGGGTATTGGCGGGGTTCACGGGGCGCCCTTGATAGAATCGGGTATCGCTCACCGATATCTCATATTTCATGTCCACGTTTTCCGGCGACGCGCAGAGCGCAGATAAGCACGCGGTTGCACGCAAGAGCACGTTCGTCAGTATTGTGCTGAATGTCGTGCTTGCGACATTTCAGATCGTCGTCGGCGTGATTGCCCATTCGCAGGCATTGATTGCTGACGGGGTGCATTCGATTTCCGATTTGATCTCGGATTTTGTCGTGCTGGTTGCGAATCGGCATAGCGGCGCATCGCCGGATGCCGACCACAATTACGGCCACAGCCGCTACGAGACCGTCGCCTCGCTGTTTCTCGGCGCGATCCTGATTGCGGTTGGCGTCGGCATGCTCTGGCGGGCCGGCGACCGCCTCGTTAATCTCGAAAACATTCCGGCGGTACATTTTTCCGCGCTGCTCGTCGCGCTGACGGTGCTCGTGTCGAAAGAGGCGCTGTTTCGCTACATGTTGCGCGAAGCGCGGCGCGTCCGTTCGGCGATGCTCGTCGCGAATGCATGGCATGCGCGTTCGGATGCCGCGTCGTCGCTCGTCGTCGCGATCGGCATCGTCGGCAGCCTGGCCGGCGTGCGGCTGCTCGACCCGATCGCGGCGGCGATCGTCGGCTTCATGGTTGCGCGCATGGGCTGGACGTTCGGCTATGACGCGTTGCAGGACCTCTCCGACCGCGCGCTCGATACGACCGATACGGCCGAGATCCGCGCGCTGCTCGCGGCGACGCCGGGCGTGCGCGACGTGCACGACCTGCGCACGCGCAAGATGGGCGATGCCGCGCTCGTCGACGCGCACATCCTCGTCGATCCGAAAATCTCCGTCTCCGAAGGGCACTACATCGCCGAGACCGCGCGTGCGCGCGTGCTGACCGACGCGCGCGTGCTCGATGCGCTGATCCATGTCGATCCCGAGAACGACGCGGCGCGCCGTCCGGCGCTCGCGCTGCCGCCGCGCGGCGAGATCGTGGCACGGCTCGAGGCCGCGCTCGCGCTGCGCGGGCTGCATGCGGCGGCCATCAACCTGCATTACCTGAGTACGGGGCTCGAGATCGACGTGACGCTTGCCTGCGATCCGCACGACACCGACGCGGCGCTGGCTGGAAGGCTCGACGCCGACGCGCTGAAGCGCGAGTTCGGCGCGCGCCGGATCGGCTTCACGCGCACGATGCCCGCGCATGCGTGACCCGCCGCGGGCACACGGGATAGAAGGCTGCCGGCGCGTGCTGGCGCGTTACAGCGGCAGTTGCGTGTCGAACTTGATCTCGCGCAGCACGACGCTCGTGCGCACCTGCGACACGGCGGGGATCTTGAAGATGCGTTCGTGCAGGAACACGTCGTAGGCCTTGATGTCCGGCGCGACGATCTTGAGGATGTAGTCGGCTTCGCCGGTCGTGCTGTAGCACTCGGTGACTTCCGGGCAGGTCGAGATCTCGCGCTCGAACTGCTCGACGCCGCCTTCGTTGTGGCGGGTCAGGTGCACGTGCGCGAGCGCGCAGACGTGCAGGCCGAGCTTCTCGCGATCGAGCAGCGCCGTGTAGCGCTGGATCACGCCCGACTGTTCCATGTCCTTGATGCGGCGCCAGCACGGCGTGCTCGACAGGCCGACCTGGTCCGAGATTTCCTGGACCGAGCGGCGCGCGTCGAGCTGCAACAGGCGAAGGATTTTTTGCGAAAAGGAATCGAGCGTCACCTGCGCCTCCATGCGGCAGCTACAACACGCTGAATGTTAGAGGGCCGGGAAAGGAAAGGCAATCTGGCGTCGCGTTGTTGAGCGAGATTCGCTAATTTGCTCGCGGATCCGTGGGATTTTGTCCCGCGCCTGCGTTTTCCGACCGATCGGTGTCCGACACCGCGAGGCCCGCGAGCGCGGCCTGCTGGCGGCGCAGGTCGGCCAGCATGTTGCAGAACAGCGCGCCTTGCTCGATCGCGTCGTCGAGCGCGACGTGCGTGTGCGGATGGTCGTCGAACCAGTGCTTCGGAAAGCGCGGCTTGATCGCCTTGCGGTACGGCAGGCCCGTCATCGCGAACGCGAGCGTCTTGATGTCGAGCGCCGACCACGAGAACGGGCAGCGGCCCGCGAAGCGCATCATGTACCAGAACATGAACGTGAAATCGAAGCCCGCCGGCATCGCGACGAACACCGGCTTGCCGGGCAGCGCCTCGACCCAGTCGACGTACGCGAGCAGCGCCGCTTCGGGTGCCTGCAGATCCTTCCGGCACGCGGCCCATGCTTCGGGCTCGGTCTTCCACCACGCTTCCTGCACCGGGTGCGCCTGCGCGCCGGGCAGCGTGTCGAGATTGGCCGAGAACGTCGCGATCAGCTGCTTGTCCTCGGTATAGGCGGCCGACGCGAAGCTCAGCATCGAGTGCGGGCCGGGAATCGGGCCGTCGGCCTCGACGTCGGTGCTGACGTAGATTTCCGGGATGGCGGTCTGGTTCATCCGAATACCTTGTCGGACACGAACGGGTTGGTGCGGCGCTCGTCGCCGAACGTCGACACCGGGCCGTGGCCCGGCACGAACGTCACGTCGTCGCCGAGCGGCCACAGCTTCTCCTTGATCGACCGGACGAGATCCTCGTGATTGCCGCGCGGAAAATCGGTGCGGCCGATCGAGCCCGCGAACAGCACGTCGCCGACGATCGCGACGCGATGCGCGCGGCTGAAGAACACGACGTGGCCGGGCGTGTGGCCCGGGCAGTGATAGACCTCAAGCGTCTCGTCGCCGAACTGCACGGTGTCGCCGTCGTTCAGCCAGTGATCCGGCTCGAAGGTTTCGGCGGCCGGAAAGCCGAAGCGCTCGCTCTGCATCGGCAGCTTCTCGATCCAGAAGCGCTCTTCTTCCTGCGGCCCCTCGATCGGCACGCCGTAATGCGTCGCGAGCGTCTTCGCGCCCGCGCAGTGATCGATGTGCCCGTGCGTGAGCAGCACCTTCTCGACCTGCACGTTCTGCCGCGCGACTTCCTGTTCGATCCGGTCGAGATCGCCGCCCGGATCGACGACGGCGGCGCGGCCCGTTTTCTCGCAGACGAGCAGCGAGCAGTTCTGCTGGAACGGCGTGACCGGAATGAGCGTGACTTTCATGGAGGCACCGGCGGCTAAAAGGAGCGATTGTACCGGTCGCGCGTGCCGCCTGCCGGTCGCGCGACGCGCGTCGCGGCGGACGCCTCCGGGCATTCCCGGAGCATGTCGATTGTTACGGCCATAGTGAGAATCAATGGTCCCCGACGGGCGCTTTTCGAGACAACCTTTTGGTTTATGTATAATGCGCCCCATTGCACGTGAATTTCACGCAATTCGCTGGTGTTTCGGCCCCGTTAAAAAAGGGGCGTCGGAGGCACCGTCAAGCATCAGCCGCCGGGGAGTCCGGCGGTGTATCCAGCACCGAATATTCGGTGCTCACGTCTTGTCCGGCCGGGTGCTGCGCGCCCGCCTGCGGCCCTGCTGCCGCGCCGCCGGATGGGGCCTGTGCCGCCGTTCCTGTGAGTCGGTCGTTTCGACGCGCGCGAACGTGAAGCCATGTTCGATGGCGGCATGTGGGGTCTGGTCAGGCTGTTGGGGACAGGTTGCGCCAGACGTGAAAGCTAATCAGGACGGTTGCGGCCTAGACGAAAGCCGCGCCCATGCTAGCCGCCTGCTCGCATCCGAGCGGGGCGTGCACGCATTTGCCGTCCGGGCCGCATATCCGCGCCGTGAATCGGTGTGATGAAGGCGCGGCCCGAACCAGAAGGCGACACGTCGATGAATTTACGTTTTCCGAGTCGATTCGGGACCATTGCATTGTTTTTTGCGCTGACGGGCTGCGCGGTGCCACCCAGCCAGACCACCGGTAGCGCGAACCAGAAGAACGCCGTCGACAAGACGGCCGCCGCCGCGAAGGCGGATAGCGACAAGCAGCTGAACTTTGATTCCGCGCTGGCATCGATGCCGGCTGCCGACAGCAAGGACGCGAAGAAGTCGTCGCTGGCGGACGCCGAGCCGATCGACGGCAAGGATGTGTCCGATTTCCGCCAGACGGGCCGCGCATCGTGGTACGGGCGGGACTTCCACGGCCGCCGCACCGCGAACGGCGAGCGCTTCAACATGAATGCACTCACCGCCGCACACCGCACGCTGCCGCTGTCGTCGTACATCAAGGTGACGAACGCGTCGACCGGCAAGTGGGTCGTCGTGAAGGTCAACGATCGCGGGCCGTTCAAGCGCGGTCGTGTGCTCGACCTGTCGTATGCGGCCGCCAAGATGATCGGCCTCGTGCACGCCGGCACGGGCCGCGTGAAGATCGAAGGGCTGTCGCCGCAGGAAGCGCGCGAGGCACGCGACGAAATGTTCGCGTCGGTCTCGGCGAAGTAACGCAGCGGCTCGACCGCTCATGCAAAAGGGCTGCCCGCGGGCAGCCCTTTGTCTTTCCTGCGCGGCGCGATGCCGGCGCCGGCTTCCCGGTGCCGGCCGCCTCGCGTGTCAGCTTTCGTCCTTCAGCGCCAGCGCACGCGCATACAGCGTGTTGCGCGACGCGCCCGTCAGCGCGGCCGCGAGCTTGGCCGCGCTCTTCACCGGCACCTCTTCCAGCAGCAGCTTGAGCAGCGCGTCGTGCGCGGTGTCGTCGGCTTCGCCGCTCGTCGCCGGTGCGCCTTCGACCACCAGCACGAACTCGCCGCGCTGCCGGTTCGCATCGCCGGCGAGCCAGGTCTGTCCTTCGGCCAGGGTGCCCTGGAACAACTGCTCGTGTAGCTTGGTGAGCTCGCGCGCGATCAGCAGCCGGCGCGCGGGGCCGAATGCGTCGGCGAGTGCGGCGACGGTTTCGGCGATCCGGTGCGGGGCCTCGTAGAACACCAGTGCATACGGGTGCGATACCAGCGCCTGCAGCGCGGTCGCGCGCTGCTTCGTCTTCGGCGGCAGGAAGCCCGCGAACGTGAACGCGCCGGCCCAGTCGCCGGCCACGCTCAGCGCGGTCACGGCCGCGCTCGCGCCCGGCAGCGGAATCACCGCGAAGCCGGCGGCGCGCACCGCGTCGACGAGCCGCGCGCCGGGATCCGAGATGCCGGGCGTGCCGGCGTCCGATACATAGGCCACGCGCTCGCCGCCGCGCAGCAGTTCGATCACGCGTTGCGCGGCTTCGCGTTCGTTGTGCTCGTGCACGGCGACGAGCGGTTTCGAGATCCCGTAGCGGGCGAGCAGCTGGCCCGTGTTGCGGGTGTCTTCGGCCGCGATGCGGTCGGCGAGGCCGAGCACGTGCAGCGCGCGCAGCGTGATGTCGGCGGTGTTGCCGATCGGCGTGGCGACCACGTAGAGCGCGGCGTCCGGGTAGTGCTGCGTGTGCGCGAGTTCGAGGAGGGCAGTCATGGCAGGCAATGCGCGCAATCGCGGCGCAAGCGGAACAAGGACGGCATTGTGCCACGCGGCGCCGGCCCGGCCGGGCGACGGGCGCGGTTTGGTGCGCGCCGGCGACAACTTTTCGGATGCGGCGCGATCCAAACCGGTCGGCGCGGCATTCGAGCTGCGCGCGCGGCAGTTTCTCGAACGCCGCGGCCTCGGGTTCGTCGCGGCGAACGTGACGATGCGCGGTGGCGAGCTCGATCTCGTGATGCGCGAGCCTGACGGCATGCTCGTGTTCGTCGAGGTGCGCGCGCGGCGCAGCGTCCGGCATGGCGGCGCGGCCGCGAGCGTCGGCTGGCGCAAGCGGCGTCGCCTGGTGGCGGCCGCGCTCCAGTTCTGGGCGCGGCACGGCGCCGGCGCCGCGTGCCGCTTCGACGTCGTCGCGTTCGAGGCCGGCCGGCTCGCGTGGCTGCGCGACGCATTTCGTGCCGACGATGCGTAGCGGCGAGCTGTGACGAGATGTAAAGAGTTCTTGCCGGACCGCCGGAGAGGGTGCCGGAGTACGGTAAACTCGCCGCACCCACGATGTCGCGCGATGCGTGCCACGCGCCCAGTTCACCAGGAATCGATGTCAGTCGAACGTATTCAGCAACATTTCCGCGACAGCGCCGCGCTTCACGCCGAAGCGGCCGACGCGCTGTCGCTGCCGATCGCAGCCGCGGTCGATGCGATGTTCGCCGCGCTGGCGAACGGCAACAAGATCGTCGCGTGCGGTGACGGCCCGTCAGCCGCCGCCGCGCATTACCTCGCCGTGTCACTCGTCGGCGGCTTCGAGCGCGAGCGCCCGGGCCTGCCCGCGATCGCGCTGGCCACCGATGCGTCGCAGGGCGGCCTCGCGGGCGCGGTGTCCGCCGATCAGCTGTTCGCGCAGCAGGTGCGCGTGCTCGGCCAGACCGGCGACATCCTGCTGGTGCTCGATCCGGCCGGCGCGTCGCCGCGCGTGCTGGCGGCGATCGACGAAGCGCACGAGCGCGAGATGACCGTCGTCGCGCTGACGGGCGGCGACGGCCATGCGGTCGCCGCCGCGCTGTCCGATACCGATATTCCGATCAGCGTGCCCGCCGTTCGCGCGGCGCGCATCCACGAAGTCCATCTGCTGACCATCCACTGCCTGTGCGACGGCATCGACGCGATGCTGCTGGGTGAGGATTGAACGAAGGAGAGCCGTCGATGAATCAAAGCCGCGTCAAACAGACGCTCGTCAGAACCACGCTGCTCGCTGCGCTGACGGCGGGCCTCGCCGTGTCGCTGCAAGGTTGTGTGCTCGGGGTCGTGGGCGCAGCGGCCGGCGGCGGCGCGCTGATCGCGACCGATCGCCGTACGCTCGGCGCGCAGACGGAAGATCGCGAGATCCAGGTCAAGTCGCTCACGCAGATCAACAACGGGCTGCCCGACCAGTCGCACGTGAACGTGACGGTGTTCAACCGCCGCGTGCTGCTGACGGGCGAAGTGCCGAACGATGCATCGAAGCAGCGCGCCGAGGAAATCGTGCGCGGCATCAACAACGTGAACGGCATCGTCAACGAGCTGTCGGTCGAGCCGGCGTCGTCGCTGTCGTCGCGCGCGAACGACTCGTACCTCGAAGGGCGCGTGAAGTCCGAGCTGATTGCGACGAAGGGCATCTCGTCGAACTACTACAAGGTCGTCAGCGAACGCGGCAACCTTTACCTGATGGGGCTCGTGACGGTCGACGAGGGCAATCGCGGCGCGGAAGCCGCCAGCCAGGTGCCGGGCGTCGAGAAGGTCGTGAAGGTGTTCCAGTACGTGAAGCCGCAGGACGCGCAGGCGCTGCAGAACGCGTCGCCCGCGAGCGGCGCATCTGGCGCGCAGGCTGCCGCCGCGCCGGCGGATACCGCGACGGTGGGCGCCGTGCCCGACGCGTCGGTGCAGTCCGCGCCGCTGCAGCCGCCCGCGCCGATCTCGAATTCGTCGAACGTGCACCCGGGCAACCCGAAGGCCCCGGCGCAATGAAGAACAGGCAGATGAAGCAGATGAAACAGTGGATGGTGCAGGGCGTCGCGGCCGCGGCGCTCGCGATTGGCGCGCTGGGCGTCGCGCATGCGGATGTCGGTGACGGCCTGAAGGTCGCGCGCGGCAACGCCTGCATGGGCTGCCACGCGATCGACCGCAAGCTCGTCGGCCCGTCGTTCAAGGATATCGCCGCCCGCTACAAGGCCGATCCGCAGGCCGTGGCCAAGCTGTCGAAGAAGGTGAAGGAGGGCGGCTCGGGCGTCTGGGGCGCCATTCCGATGCCCGCGCACCCGCGCATGAGCGACGCCGACGTGCGTTCGGTGGTCGAATGGGTGCTGGCTGGCGCGCCGTCAAAGTAAGGTGTCAGGGGCGATTCAACCCCTATTGCCAAGCGCGGAAATGCGTGTGTATGATGGTTGACTGTTGGGGCGGTAGCTCAGCTGGGAGAGCGTCGCGTTCGCAATGCGAAGGTCGGGAGTTCGATCCTCCTCCGCTCCACCAACGGAATTCGAAGGGCTCGATCGCAAGATCGGGCCTTTTTGTTTGTGTGGGTCCGCGATGGCAGGCCGGGCCAGGCACCGTACTCGACGTGGCGGAGTGGGTCGACCGGTGGCCGGTCAGTCAGGTCAGCAGTTCGTGCGCGAGCCTGAACGTCGGCACCGCCAACGCGGCGAACGCCACCGTCATGACCGCGAGAATCACTGTTCTCTTCCGCAGCAGCGCGAAGATGACGAACGACAGCGCATAGAACGCGCAGGTCAGCAGGATGATCCACCAGAGCGCCGCGTAGCCGGCGCCGCCTTCGAAGTTCGATACGTTCCGCGTCATCAGCGTCGCGCCGTAACCGGCGGCGGTCATGCTCGCGGGCAGGCCCAGCACCGAATACAGGATGTAGACGACCAGCTGTCGCGGTGTCGGATCGGAAGACGTCATGACGGATGGTTCTTATTCGGGTGGACGGGCCGCCGAACCGGTCGCCACGCGGGCAGGTTCAGGCAGCCAGCAGGATGCGGGCGTTTCCGATGTTTGGCAACCACCCGCCGCTGCCCGCCGCCGCCTTCACCCCCGCCCGAAACTCGGCCGCTTCGGATCGTACGTCCACCCCGGCACGAGATAGCGCATCGCGACCGCGTCGTCGCGCGCCGTGCCGCCGACTTGCCGATAAAGCGCATGCGCGGCCTCGACCTGCGCCATGTCGAGCTCGATCCCGAGCCCCGGCCGCTCCGGCACGGCCACCTGGCCCCCGACGATCTTCAGCGGCTCGCGCGTGAGCCGCGCATCGCCTTCCTGCCAGATCCAGTGCGTGTCGATCGCGGTGATCGTGCCGGGCGCGGCCGCCGCCGCATGCGTGAACATCGCGAGCGACACGTCGAAGTGGTTGTTCGAGTGCGAACCCCACGTGAGCCCCCAGTCGCGGCACAGCTGCGCGAGCCGCACCGAGCCCTGCATCGTCCAGAAATGCGGGTCGGCGAGCGGGATGTCGACCGCCTGCAGCCGCACCGCATGATCCATCTGCCGCCAGTCGGTCGCGATCATGTTGGTCGCGGTCGGGATTCCCGTCGCGCGGCGGAATTCGGCCATCACCTCGCGGCCCGAATAGCCGCCTTCCGGCCCGCACGGATCTTCCGCATACGCGAGCAGGTGGCCTTGTCCGCGGCATAGCGCGACGGCCTCGTCGAGCGACCACGCGCCGTTCGGGTCGAGCGTCGCGCGGGCGTCGGGGAAGCGTGCCTTGATCGCGGCGATCGCTTCCATCTCGTCGGCGCCGGCCATCACGCCGCCCTTCAGCTTGAAATCGGCGAAGCCGTAGCGATCGACTGCGGCCTCGGCCTGCCGCGCGATCGCGGCCGGCGTGAGCGCTTCCTCGTTGCGCAGCCGGAACCATGCATCCGACGCCTGCGCCTCGTCGCGATACGGCAGGTCGGTGCGGCCGCGATCGCCGAGATAGAACAGGTACGCGAGCATCGGCACCGCATCGCGCTGCTGCCCTTCACCGAGCAGCGCCGCGACCGGCACGTCGAGATGCTGGCCGAGCAGGTCGAGCAGCGCGGCCTCGATCGCGGTGATCACGTTGTCGAGCCGCAGGTTGATCTCGTGCGGCTGGCGCAGCACCGCGGCTTCGCCGGCCGACGTCACCTCGTGCCGGATCGTGCGGCCCGCACCCGCGCCCGCTCCGGACAGCGTCGCGCGCACCACGTTGAGCGTCGCCTGGTAGCGTCCGATCGACTGGCCGACCACGAGATCCGTCATGCGCTCGAGCGCGTGGCGGATGCCTTCGCCGCCTGGCACTTCGCCGACGCCCGTGTGTCCGCTGCTGTCGTCGAGGATCACGAGGTTGCGCGTGAAGTACGGCGCGTGCGCGCCGCACAGGTTGAGCAGCATGCTGTCGCGGCCGGCGACGGGAATCACCTGCATGCGCGTGACGCGCGGGGTGCCGGCACGGCGGGAATCGGACATCGGCTCGCTCCTGGTTCCGGTGGGGCACGGGCCGCCGGCTGCGCCGGCGCGGCCCGCGCCGTTCATTGAAGCTCGACGCGGCGGATCTCGCCGACGACGAACAGGTAGCAGATCACGGCGACGAGCGCGTGCGCGACCACGTAGACGAGCGCGCCGTTGAACGAGCCGCTGCGGTCGACGATGTAGCCGATCGCGATCGGCGTCGTGATGCTGGAGAGGTTGCCGCACGTGTTGAGCAGCGCGCCGCTCAGGCCCGCGATCTGGCGCGGCGCGGTGTCGGCGTTGACGGCCCAGCCGAGCGCGCCGAGCCCCTTGCCGAAGAACGACAGCGCCATGAACAGCACGACGAGCACGTGCGAATCGGTGTAGTTGCAGACGATCATCGACATCGACAGCAGCATGCCGACCACGATCGGCACCTTGCGCGCGACCGACAGCGAGCGGCCCTGCTTGAGCAGCCCGTCGGACACGACGCCGCCGAGAATCCCGCCGAGGAACCCGCACACGGCCGGGATCGACGCGACGAGCCCCGCGTTGAGGATCGACATCCCGCGCGCCTGCACGAGATAGACGGGAAACCACGTGATGAAGAAATAGGTGAGCGCGTTGATGCAGTACTGCGCGACGTACACGCCGATCAGCATCCGGCTCTTCAGCAGCGCCTTCACGTGGCGCATCGACGGGCCGCCGTCGCGGCCGCCGGTCGCCTGGTCGATGTTGACGAGCGCGCCGCCTTCGGCGAGGTAGTCGAGCTCCGCGCGGTTGATGGTCGGGTGGTCCTTCGGGTCGTACATCGTGCGGTTCCACACCAGGACGAACGCGAAGCCGAGCACGCCCATCACCGCGAACACCGACTGCCAGCCGAACGCGTGCACGAGCCAGCCCATCAGCGGCGCGAACACGACGGTCGCCGCGTACTGCGCGGCGTTGAAGATCGCCGACGCGGTGCCGCGTTCGGGCGCAGGGAACCACGCGGACACGATCCGGCTGTTGGCCGGGAACGACGGCGCCTCGGCCGCGCCGACCAGGAAGCGCAGCCCGAACAGCAGCGCGAACGCGGCCGCGCCGCCGAAGAAGCCGATCCCGCCTTGCAGCAGCGTGAACAGCGACCAGAAGAAGATGCTGAACGCATAGACGATGCGCGACCCGTAGCGGTCGAGCAGCCAGCCGCCCGGCAGTTGCGCGACCACGTACGACCAGCCGAACGCGGAAAAGATGAAGCCCATCTGCACGTGGCTCAGGTGCAGCGCGCGGGCGAGGCTCGGGCCGGCGATCGCGATCGCCGCGCGATCCGCGTAGTTGATCGTCGTGACCGCGAACAGGACGGCCAGCACCAGCCAGCGCACGCGCGTGCGCCGGGCCGTTGCCGACGCGGACGCCGGCAGCGCTTGAAGCGGATTCATGACTGTCTCCTCCGAAGGGCGGAAGGTGCCGTCGTGCGGCAGGCGCGTCGATGCGCGCCATTCGTATGGGGGCTGCCGGCCGGAGGCCGGACGCCGCTACCGCAGGGCAGGGCGTCCGGGCCATTCTGTCATGGCGAAATTTGCGCCTTCATGCCAATTGCTGACTTGATCGATTCAGCAATTGAATCGATCAGCCAATTGGCCCAAGGCCGTGCCATGGCTTGCTGGAATATTTTTACCCGGATAATATTGACATCCAATTTATACCCGTATAAAAATAGCGTCATTCCGATTCCAGCCCGCGGGGCGATCACGATGACCACCACCACACTGCTCCCTTCCTACACGGCCTTCGACGGCCACCGGCGGCTCGCGTCGGGGCCGCTCGCGACGGTCGCGCTCGCGGTCCGGCAGGCCGCCGGCGATGCGATGCCCGGCACGATCCTGATCTTCGACGATGCGACGGGCCGCTCGATCGACCTCGACCTGCGCGGCACGGCGGACGAAATCCGCGCGCGCTACGCACCGCCGTCGGGCGATACGGCCAGCGCCGCCGGCGAGCTGGCCGGCGACGGCGCGGGCGAACAGCGCGGCCGCGGCCGGCCGAAGCTCGGCGTCGTGTCGCGCGAGGTCACGCTGCTGCCGCGTCACTGGGAATGGCTGGCCACGCAGCCCGGCGGCGCGTCGGTCGCGTTGCGCAAGCTTGTCGAGGACGCACGGCGCACCCATGCGGAAGCCGACCGGCGACGCGACGCGCAGGCGCGCGCCTACCACTTCATGTCGGCGATGGCGGGCGACCTGCCCGGTTTCGAGGAGGCCGCGCGCGCGCTGTATGCGAACGACCTGACACGCGTCGCCGAGCTGATCGCCGGCTGGCCGGACGACGTGCGCGACCATGCGCTCGCGCTGGCACGCGGCGAACTGCCGCCGTCCACCGAAGACTGCCGACAGGAGCATCGGACGCCATGACCGCATTCGATCTGAATCGCGGCGCGATCGCGCCGGTTGCCGACGAGGTCGATCTCGTCGAGCTGCGCGTGACCGGCACGATCCCGCACGAACTCGCCGGCACGTTGCTGCGCAACGGCCCGAATCCGCCGGGCGGCCGTTTCGAAGGAAACGACATGCTGTCGTGGTGGCCGGAAGCCGCGATGCTGCACGCGATCGCGTTCGAAGGCGGCCGCGCGACCGGCTACCGGAACCGCTGGGCGCGCACGCAGCGCTGGGCCGCCGTGCATGCGCCTGAAGCGGCATCGCAGCTGCCCGACACCAACCCGAACGTGAACGTGCTGCAGCATGCCGGCGAATTGCTCGCACTGGCGGAGGGCGGCGCGCCGTTCGCGATCACGGCCGCGCTCGATTCGCTCGGTGTGCCGGCGCGGCACGCGGGCCTCGGCGGCGGGATGACCGCGCATCCGAAGGTCGATCCGGTGACCGGCGAGCTGATTGCGTTCCGCGCGGACTGGCGCGCACCGTGGCTGCGCTACGGTGTCGCCGATGCGCAGGGCGTGCAGCGCGTCGATCTCGAGATCGCGCTGAACGCGCCGTCGATGATGCACGACCTCGCGATCACCGAAACCCGCAGCCTGCTGCTCGACCTGAACGTCGGCTACGACTTTTCGCTGCTGAAGCACGGCCACCGGATGCCGCTGCGCTGGCACGACGACCGGCCCGCGCGCATCGGCGTGCTCCCGCGCCACGGCGGCGCGGTGCGCTGGTTCGACGTCGAGCCGTGCTTCATCCTGCACGTCGTGAACGCGTACGACTGCGACGCGTCGTGCATCGTGCTCGATGCGGTGCGCTATCCGTCGTTCCTGCGGTTCGACGCGGGCACGGGCCGCTTCGCCGACAACCCGGTCGGCGAGCTGTGGCGCTACGTGATCGATACGGCGAACGGGCTGATCGACGAAGGGCCGCTCGCCGACGGCGGCATCGAGATGCCGCGCATCAACGAAAGCCGGACGGGGCGCCGCTACCGCTACCTGTATGCGGTCGAGCAGCCGAATCCTGTGGAAATGCGCGGCGTGATGCGCTTCGACCACGCGAGCGGCACGACGACGCACTACGCGGTGCCGCCCGGCGACCAGAACAGCGAGCCGGTGTTCGTGCCGCGCCCGGGCGGCGCGAACGAGGACGACGGCTGGCTGCTGGTGATGGTCTACCGCGCGGCGACCGATACGAGTGACGTCGTGATCCTCGATGCGCGCGCGATCGACGCGGGGCCGGTCGCCACCGTGCACCTGCCGCGCCGCGTGCCGGCCGGGTTCCACGGCGCGTGGGTGCCGCGCGAACGTTGAACGTGAGCGGCGGCGCGCGTCACTGCGCGCGCAGCGCATCGACGATTTTCAGCCGCGCGGCGCGCATCGCCGGCAGGAACCCGCCGACGAGCCCCATCACCAGTGAGAACAGCAGCGTCTTCACGACGATCGCGGGCGTCAACACGAAGCGGAACGACAGGTCGGCGAAGGTTTGAAAGTTGGTCGTCGAGAACGACGCGAACTGCATCAGCGACGCGCACGCGAGCCCCGCCACACCGCCGACGAAGCCGAGCAGCAGCGCTTCCAGCAGGAACGCGGCGAGCACGTTCGTGCGCTTGAAGCCGAGCGCGCGCAGCGTGCCGATCTCGGCGACGCGGTTCGCGACCGACGCATACATCGTGATCATCGCGCCGATCATCGCGGCGATCGAGAAGATCGTCGACAGCGTGATGCCGAGGATGTTGATGAACGTCGACAGCGCCCTCGACTGATCGCCGTAGAAGGTCTGTTCGCGTTTCGCCTCGTCGGTGAGGCGCGGGTCGACGTCGATGTCGGCCTTGAAGCGCGCGAAGCCGTCGGCACTCGGGATGCGCAGCACCATCGACGAATAGCTGGTGCGCCGGAACGACTGCATCAGCTGGTCGACGTCGCCCCAGATCTCCGAATCGAAGCCGCTGCCGCCCGCGTCGAAGATGCCGACGATGGTCCAGTCGCGCTGCGCGAAATGCAGGCTGTCGCCGAGCTGCGTGCCGCTGAAGCCCTTCGCGATCGCGCTGCCGACGATGATTTCCGACGAGCCGGGCGCGAACATGCGGCCGGCGACGAGCTTCACGTGCGGGCGCAGCGCGAGGCCGGACGGCGACACGCCGCGGATCACGACGTTCGACGGCTTGCCGGTCGAGGTCTTCACCAGCGAGATCAGCACGACCGCTTCCTTCGACACGAGCGGCCGGCCGTCGGGGCCGAGTGCGACGGCCGGATGCATTTCGAGCGCATTGGCCTGCTGGTGGTCGATCGAGCTCTGGATCTCGGTTTCGGCGCCCTTGCGGATCACCACCGCGTTGTCGGGTTCGCCGGTCGACACGAGCGTCTGCGTGAGCCCCGCGTCGAGCATCTGCACGGTCGCGAACACGAAGATCACGAGCGCCATCCCGCCGGCGGTCAGCGCGGTGGTGAGCCGTCGGGTCCACAGGTTGCGCGCGATGTAGTTGAGCGGGATCGCCATGGGCCAACCTAACCGATTGCCCGGAGGCCTTCGACGACGCGCACGCGCGCCGCCTGCCACGCCGGCACGATCGCCGCCGCGAAGCCGACCGCGACCGAGCACGCGGCCTGCAGCACGACCGTCTCGGTGGACACCTTGAACACCGGGAAGATGCCGCCGGCCGCCTGCTTGAAGAGACTCGCGGCGGGCGGCGTCGCGAGGATCCCGAGCCCGCCGCCGGCCACCGCGATCACGACCGATTCGCCGAACACGATCAGCGCGAGGAAGCCGGGGCCGAAGCCGAGCGCCTTCAGCGTCGCGTATTCGGCTGTGCGCTCGCGCGCGCTCATTGCCATCGCGTTGGCCATCACGGCCATGATGATCAGGATCACCACATACGACACGAGGCGGATCGCCGCGATGATCTGGTTCGACATCGCGACGAAGCCGAGCTGGAACGCCTGCTCGGTTTCGGTCAGCGTCTCGGCGAGCGAGTTCTTGAACACCGCGTCGACGTGGCGCGCGATCGACGCGCCGTCGTCGGGGTTCGCGACGCCGAGCACGAATACGCCGACCTGGTCGGCCTGCTTCGGCGTGCGCTGGCGCACCGTCTCGTTCAGGTATTCCCAGTGGAACACCAGCTGCCGCGTGATCGTCGAGTCGTCGCGGCCGTCCAGGATGCCGCGCACGACGAAATCCCATGTGCCCGGGTAGATCGTGCCCTTCAGCGGGATCACGTCGCCGATCTTGAAGCCGAATTGCGTCGCGAGCTGGCGGCCGACGAGGCAGCCGCGGCGGTCGCGATCGTAGTCGGCGCGCTGCTGCGCCGGGATGATGAATTCCGGGTACAGGTCGAGATAGTTGTCCGATACCGCGAAGCTCGCGAAGAAGTTCTTCGGGTCGCGGTAGATGCCGCCGAACCAGTTCGAGCGGACCACGGCCGTCACGCCTTCGACGCCGCGGATCCGGTTCTCGTAGCTGACAGGCAGCGGAAACACGAGCGAGATCGCGTTGCGCGTGACGAGCCGCCCGCTGGAGGCAGCGGCCGCGCCCGCGTACCACGCGTCGACCACGGTGTGCAGCAGCCCGAACGCGAGCACGGCGATGGTGAGCCCGAGCACGGTCAGCAGCGTGCGCAGCCGGTGCCGCATCGCATTGCGCGCGATCAGCTTCAGCACGTACATTGCGCGCGCTCCCGCAGCCGGTCAGCCGGCGTGCCCATCGATCAGCTCCCCTTTTTCCAGATGCACGAGCGAGCGCGCGGCGCCGGCCGCATGCGCGTCGTGGGTCACCATGATGATCGTCTTGCCGAGCTCGGCGTTCATTCGCTGCAGCATCGCGAGCACGTCGGTGGCCGACGTGCGGTCGAGGTCGCCGGTCGGCTCGTCGGCGACGATCAGCACCGGATCGGTGATCAGCGCGCGCGCGATCGCGACACGCTGCTGCTGGCCGCCCGACAGCTCGGACGGGTAATGGCTCGTCCGGTCGCCGAGGTTCACCATGTCGAGCACGAGCTCGACCCGTTCGCGCCGCTCGCGGCGCGACAGGTGCGTGAGCATCAGCGGCAGCTCGACGTTCTCGAACGCGGTGAGCACCGGCATCAGGTTGTAGAACTGGAAGATGAAGCCGACGTTCGCCGCGCGCCATTCGGCCAGTTGCGCCTCCGCGAGCAGCGAGATGTCGAGCCCGCCCACCCGCAGCTCGCCGCTGTCGGGCCGGTCGATGCCGGCCACCAGGTTCAGCAGCGTGCTCTTGCCGGAGCCGGACGGCCCCATCAGTGCGACGAAGTCGCCTTCGCCGATGTCGAGCGTGATGTCGGTCAGCACGGGCACGATCTGGTTGCCGCGCCGGTACGACTTCGCGACGTGGCTAAGCTCGACGAGGGGCGGCTGGGCGTCGTTCACGCGTGCGCTACTTCTTCGCGACGGTCACTTTCGCGCCGTCCTGCAGCTTCGCATCCGGCGCGAGCACGACCGTGTCGCCGGGCTTCACGCCGGTGAGCGCGACGAGTTCGCCGATCCGCATGCCGCGCGTCACGGGCACGGCGCGCACCACATCGTCCTTCACGACGAACACGACCGGCCGCCCGTCGCGCTCCACGACCGCGCTGGCCTGCACGGCCGTCACGGGCTGCCGGTCCTGTGCCGACACGGGCTTCGACAGGAACGCGATCTTCGCGCTCATGTCGGGCAGCACGCGGTCGTCGCGGTCGACGAAGCGCACCTTCACGAGCACGGTGGCCTTCGAGCGGTCGACGGTCGGCACGATGCGCGACACGCGGCCCGCGAACCGCATGTCGGGCAGCGCGTCGAGCTGGACCTCGCACGGCTGCTCGGCGCGGATCTTCGCGATGTTCGATTCGGCGACGTCGGCCTCGACCTCGAGCGTGTCCATGTCGGCGATCGTCACGACCGCGCCCTTGCTGTCCGACGCGGACGAGAACGGCGTGATGTTGTCGCCGACGTTCGCGTGCTTCGCGAGCACGATGCCGTCGAACGGCGCGCGGATCACCGTCTGGTCGACTGCCACCTGTGCGGCCTGTGCGTTGGCCTCGGCCGATGCGATCGCGGCCTGGTCGCTGTTGAGCGTCGCGCGCGCCTTGTTCACGCGGGCCGTGTCGGTGTCGAGCTGCGCGGCCGGCACAGCGCCCTTGGGCGCGAGCGCGGACGTGCGGCGCAACGCGATCTCCGCATCCTTCAGTTCCGCCTGCGCGACGCCGAGGTTCGCGCGGGACACCTGCACCTGCGCGCGCGCCTGCGCGAGCGATGCGCGCACGTCGTTGCTTTCGAGCCGCGCGATGATCTCGTCCTGCTTCACGCGCGTGCCTTCCAGCACGCCGAGCCATTCGACGCGCCCCTGGCCCTTCGACGCGACCGCGGCCTTGCGCTGCGGCACGACGTAGCCGGTCGCATTGAGCTGCGTGTCGTTCTGGTACGGGTAGGCGGACGTGACGGCGGTGGTTTCGACGGCCGGCCGGCCGGTGAGCGCGAGGCCAGCGGCAATCGCGCCGATGACGAGTGCGGCGGCCACCGCATAGCGGAGCCACCGGCGGCGACGGGGCGCCGGTGCGAGCGGACGCCGGTCGATTTTCAGTTTGTCCAGATTGTGATCGGGCAATTTGAGCGCCTCGAGACGGCGGCGGTCTGGCGACCGGCCGCGATCCGGTTTCCGGGGAAAGGGACGGATGGACGCCAGTATAAGCGTCGCCCCGACGGTGCGCGAGCCGGTTTGCAGCGCCGCCGCGGCGGCCGCCGGACGGGGCACCGCCCCGGGGATACGCGTGCTCCCCCGGGGAAACCCGAGGGGCGCAAGCAACGTGTCAACTTGCCGCGAACACGGTGCGTTATGGAACCAGTGCGTCAGGTTTTGTCGCGACGGCACGGCGAAAGCCGGCTTCGCGGCCTGGGGCTCCGATGCGAATGCCTCGCATCTTTACTGACCGGTACGTTTGATTTTTTCTCCGCTAAAGGAAGAACAATGAAGAAGACGCTCGCTTCGATCATCGCCGCAGCATTCGCACTCGCATCGGTTTCGGCATTCGCACAGGCGTCCGCGCCGGCAGCCGACACGTCGGCAGCCGCTCCGGCACCGGCCAAGAAGGATCACAGCAAGCCGAAGCACCAGCTGAAGCGCCACGGTTCGGCCAAGGGCAAGGCGAAGGCCGAAGCTGCATCGGCAGCCGGCACGAACGACGCAGGCGCGCAGAACTAAGAAGCGCGTTGCGCTGCGGCCGGCACCGCCGGCCGCCAGTCGCTAGACCCCGCATGTTCACGCATGCGGGGTTTTGTTTTTTTCAGGCCTCGTGTTCATCGGCCGGCGGCGGCGGCGGCGCGCGCATCGCGTCGACCACCGTGCGCATGCGCCGCCAGTGCGAGCCTTCCCAGAACACGCGCCGGCACACGTCGCACGCGGCGAAGCGCCGGTGCCGCAGCCGGACGCCGGCCGGCACGCGTGGCGCGGCAGCGGCCGCGTCGAGCGGATGCAGCGGCGCATTGCAGCGCAGGCACAGCCGGAATGGCCGCATGTGCGGCGCGAGATCGAGCCGTTCGAACAGTTCGCGCAGCTGGTCGGCCGGCTGCAGCGCGTGCAGGTAGCAGCCGCGCGCGACCGCGCGCCGCTTGAGCAGCTCGCGGTCGCGGGTCAGCACGATCCGGCCCTCCCGCGCGGCGAGCGCCGCGAGCTCGTCGTCGCGGTAGTGGTTGTCATAGCAGGTGTCGAAGCCCGCGAGGCGCAGCAGTTGCGCGAGGCCGCCGAGATGCGCGTCGGCGACGAAGCGCCATTGCGCGGGCGGCGCGGTGGCCCCGTTCACGGCAGCCGGCTGTGCGCGTTCCGGAAAAGCCTCGACCCGGTCGCCGTCGTCGAGCGGCCGGTCGAGCGCGGCCGGCGCATCGTTCACGCACAGCCGGCCGATTTCGGTATGCGGCACGCCGAGCGCCTCGATCGCGTGCTTCACCGTCGCGTCGCGCGCACATGCGTGCCCGAACGCGCGGTCGCGCTGGGCGCGCGGGAGAAAGGCGTTCAGTTCGTCGTGGAAGCGGAAGGTCGCGGTCGCCATGCGGGCAGTATGGCACCGCGCCTGGCCGGCCGCGTGCCCTGCAGGCGCCACGCATCTGTGTTTAACTCCCCGCTTCACGGAGCGAAGGAGCGGGAAATGGATCTCGGATTTATCGGGCTGGGTGAAATGGGGCAGGCAATCGCGACGAACCTGCTGAAGGCCGGGCACACGGTGCGCGTCTGGAACCGGTCGCGCGAGCGCGCCGAGCCGCTCGCGGCCGTCGGCGCGCAGATCGTCGACACGCCGGCCGACGCGTTTCGCGGCGACGCGGTGTTCTCGATGCTGGCCGACGACGCCGCGGCGCGCGCGATCTTCGACGACGCACTGCTCGCCCAGGCGCCGCGCGGCCTGATCCACGTCAACATGGCGACGGTGTCGGTCGCGCTGGCCGAATCGCTCGCGCATGCGCATGCGTCGCGTGGCATCCATTACGTCGCCGCGCCGGTGATGGGCCGGCCGGACGTCGCGGCCGCCGCGCGCCTGACGATCATGGCGGGCGGCCCGGCCGAGGCGATTGACCGCGTGCAGCCGCTGTTCGACGCGATCGGCCAGAAGACCTGGCGGTTCGGGTCGTTGCCGCAGCACGCGAACGTCGCGAAGATCGCCGCGAACTTCACGCTCGCGTCGGCGATCGAGACGCTCGGCGAAGCGTCTGCCTTGCTGGGCGCGCACGGCGTCGCGATGCGCGACTTCCTCGACGTGATCACCGGCAGCGTGTTTCCGGGCCCCGTCTACGAAGGCTACGGCTCGATGATCGCCGAGCGGCGCTACGAGCCCGCGCGCTTCAAGGCGCGCCTCGGGCTGAAGGACGTTCGCCTTGCGCTGGAAGCGGGCGACGCCGTGTCGGTGCCGCTGCCGGTGGCGAGCGTTGTACGCGACAACCTGCTCGACGCGCTGGCGCACGGCGGCGGCGAGCAGGATTTCGCGGTGCTCGGCGAAGTCGCGCTGCGCCGAGCGGGCCGCTGAGCCGTCGCGCGACAGAAGTCCGGCGCACCGGCATAATCGACGTTTCCTTTTTCCTTGCATCGACGCAGAGGCGGGCATGAACTTGCATACGTGGTGGCTTTTCGTGGCGACGGTGTTCGTCGTGTCGGCGATTCCGGGCCCGAACATGCTGCTGGTGATGACGCACGGCGCGCGGCACGGGTTGCGGCGTTCGACGTGGACGATGGCCGGCTGCCTCACCGCGCTGGTGCTGATGCTGTCGGTGTCGGCGGCGGGCCTCGGTGCGGTGCTCGAAGCGTGGCCGGCGATGTTCAACACGTTGCGCTTCGCGGGCGCGGCCTACCTGATCTACCTCGGCGTGAAGGCCTGGCGCGCACGCGTCGACGACGAGCAGCCGGCCGCCGACGTCGACACCGTGTCGCGCCAGGCCGCGCCGGCATCGCGCGGGACGCTGTTCCGCAACGGCTTTCTGGTCGCGGGCAGCAACCCGAAGGCGATCCTGTTCGCGGCTGCGCTGCTGCCGCAGTTCATCAACGCGGCCGAGCCGACGCTGCCGCAGTTCGGCATTCTCGTCGTCACGTTCGCGGTGATCGAGGTGAGCTGGTATCTCGTCTACGCGTCGTTCGGCACGCGCATCGGCGCGACGCTGAAGAGCCAGAGCGTGGCGAAGATCTTCAACCGGCTGACGGGCGGGTTGTTCGTCGGCTTCGGCGCGATGATGGCGCTGGTCCGTCACTGATTTCGCACTGACACCGGCGGACCGAACGCCCCGTTCCTCTCAAGAGGGCGGGGCGTTCTGCTTTTCGGGCCTCCGTCACTCGCTTGCTTAAGCACGCGGGCGCGTCCATGCCGCCGCGCCGGCGCCGCGTCCGGCCGTGAGCCCGAAGACGGCGGCCGCGCCGGCGAACGCAAACCCCACGCCGCACACCGCGCTCCACCCGCCCGAGGCCCACGCGCTGCCTGCGAGCGCCGCGCCGAGCGCGCCGCCGATGAAGAACAGCCCGACGAACAGGCCGTTCAGGCGGCCGCGCGCGGCCGGGTTCAGCAGGTTGATCGCGCGGCGGCCGATCGTCTGGTCGACGATGACGCCCGCGTCGAGCAGCGCGGCGCCGCCGGCCAGCAGCGCGAGCGCGAGGCCGCGATGCAGGTGTGCGTCGAAGCCGAACCAGCCGGCGCCCGCGATCCCGAGCAAGACGAGCGCCACGAGCATCGTGACGTGCGCGATCCGCTGCGCGGCCGGGCCATGCCCACGGTCGCCGGCACGGCCCGCGAGCGGCGTGACGATCGCGCCGCTCGCGCCGGCGAACGCGAACAGCGCAATGCCGTGCAGGTCGAGGCCGAACGGCGGCTGCGCGAGCCGCAGCCCGACGGCGGTCCAGAATGCGCTGAACGAGGCCATCGCGAGCGCGGCCGACAGCGCATGCCGGCGCAGCACCGGCTCGTCGGCCAGCAGGCGGCCCATCGACGCAAGCAGCGTGCGGTAGCCGGCCGAGATCGACGGTGTGCGCGACGGCAGGCGCAGCGCGAGCACCACGGCGATCGCGGCATTCGCGAGCGCGGCCAGCACATAGAACCCGCGCCAGCCGGCCGAGCCCGCGATCAGGCTCGCGAGCGGCCGCGACAGCAGGATGCCGAGCATCAGCCCGCTCATCACGTTGCCGACCGCGCGACCGCGCTGCGCCTCGGGCGCCATCGACGCGGCCATCGGCACGAGCATCTGGATCACGCTCGACGCGGCGCCGGCCACGAGCGTCGCCAGCAGGAATACGGTGCCCGACCGCGTGAACGCCGGCAGCGCGAGCGCGGCCGCGCACGCGGCCAGCGTCGTGACGATCAGGCGGCGGTTCTCGAGCAGGTCGACGAGCGGGACGAGCAGCACGAGCCCGGCCGCGTAGCCGAGCTGCGGCAGCATCGCGACGAGGCCGGCCAGGCCGGGCGGCAGGTGCAGGTCGGCGCTGATCGGGCCCGTCAGCGGCTGCGCGGCGAACAGGTCCATCACGATCACGCCGACCGTCGCGGCGAAGAACAGCGTCATGCCGGCGCTCAGCGCGGGCGGCGTGCCGGCCGGCGCGCTGACGGGCGGGCGCGCGGTGGCGGGGCAAGGGTTGGCAGGGCAGTTCATCGGAAGCCTGGCGAGTGGGTCGAAGAAGTCCCCATCGTAGGCGCCCGATGTTTATGCGACAATTGAAATATCTCTAACATGATTATGCGAGTTTGTTTTGAATACGCGTGATCTCCAGGCATTCGTCGCGGTGGTCGACAGCGGGTCGATGGTCGCCGCGGCCGCGAAGCTCCACCTGACGCAGCCGGGCCTGACACGGCGGGTGCAGAACCTCGAAACGCTGCTCGGCATGCCGCTGCTGGAGCGGCAAAGCAAGCCGCTGAAGCCGACCGCCGCCGGGCGCGACGTCTACGCGCTCGCGCGCAACGTGCTCGGCGCGGTCGACGAGCTGATGGCGGCGGGCGCGCCGGACAGCGAGCCGTCGGGCGAGCTGCGCATCGGCGTGCCGCCGTTCCTGTCCGAGCTGGCGCTCGAGCAGCCGATCGACCGGCTGCGTGACGCGTTTCCGCGCCTCACGCTGCGGGTGACGGCCGGCTGGTCGCCGGCGTTGATGCAAGGCGTCGAGCGGGGCACGCTCGACGTCGCGGCCGTGATGGTGCCGGCCAGTTCGACGCTGCCCGACACGTTCACGTCGACGCTGATCGGCACGCAGCCGACGGTGCTCGTTGCCGCGCGCGACTACCCGCTGCCGGACGGTCCGCTGTCGATCGACACGCTGTCGGGTTTTCCGTGGGTGCTGAGCCAGGACGGCTGCGGGATGCGTTCGGCGCTGAGCCGCATGCTCGGCGCGGCCGGGCTGCCGTTCGACGTCGCGGTCGAGGCGTTCGGCTCGGAGCTGCAGTTGTCGCTCGTCGCGCGCGGCGCGGGCATCGGCATCGCGGCGCCGAACGCGCTGGCGCGCAGCGCGCATCGCGATGCGCTGAGGGTGGTGGAAACGGTGGGGCTGGAGACGCGGATCAACGTGTGGATCGTGCACGGCGCGCTGCCGGGCCGGCTCGTGCGGCCCGTCGCGCTGCTGCGCGATGTGCTGGGCGAAGTGCTCGACCGGGTAAACAAGGCGGGGTCAGATGCGGTAAAGGCGGTCTAGAGGCGACATTCGAGGGAAAATCCTTATTTTCTCTACGGAAATGTTGCATTGCGGAAACTGTTTCGCTATAGTTGCACCTGTCTCCTCCATGTCTCCTCTGATATGGATTCAGCCCGCCTCTTAGGCGGGCTTTTTTTTGCCTGCGATTTTGTCGCGGCCGTCCATTCGTCGTCCGTCGCTGCGCTCAGAACTTGTACGTCATCCCGACGTAGCTGATGATCGGGTCGGCCTTCAGGTCCGATTTCGACTCCGAGAGCACCGTGCCGTCGGCCGCCTTGATCGTCACCGTCGACGTCGTCTTCAGCGGGATGTACGTGACCGACGCGATCAGCCCGAAATGCTCCGTCATGTTGTACTGCAGGCCCGCGTTGAACACCGGCTGCCATGACGACGACGCCTTCGCCTCTACCGATGTCGTACCCGGCTTGCCCGCGCCCGCCGCGAGAACCGCGCCGAGATTGTCCTGCGTCTGCTTGATGAAGTTCGTGTTGAGCTGCAGGTCGCTGAACCAGTTGTACGACACGCCGAGGCCGAGGAACGGCCGGAACTTCGCGTTCGCGGCCCCGAAGTAGTACTGCAGGATCGCCGCCGGGCTCCACTGCCGCACGCTCTTCACGATCGGGTTGACCGAGCCCAGCCCGATGTTCTGCGTGCCGAGCGCGCCGGCCGGGCCCGGCGGCTTGATCGTGCCCTGGCCCGAGACCTTGAACACCGGCGGCACGCCGGCCACCGATGTCACCGCGATATGGTCGGTCAGGAAGTGGCTGACCGTCAGGCCGACGGTGTCGGCGCCGCTCGTGTGCAGTCCGGTGCCCGGCGACGTGAACGACGGCGGCAGCCGCAGCGGCGTGTTGATCGGCGTCGGCGCGACGTTGGTCGTCATCGGCGTGCTGCTCTGCTGCGGCATGATGTGGAACCAGCCCAGCGTCACGACGTTGCTGCCGGCGCTCTGCGCGTGCGCCGCGAGCGGCGCCACGGCGGCGGCGCCGGCCGCCGCGCAGAGAAGGGTCTTCTTCATCACGGCTCTTCCCTCCGCTTACTGGACGAATGCGCCGATCGTGAAATACGGCGTCGATCCCGCGTTGTCGAGGAAACCGAACACGCCACCCGTGAAGATGAACTTGCCGGTCGGCGACGTGCTGCCCGAGCCCGTGTGAATCGTCGTGACCGTGCCCGGCACCTTCTGCGTGTAGTCGAGATCGAGCGCGGTCGCGAGCGAGGCCTGCGACGCGTTGAACGGATCGAGCAGCGTGGCCTGCTTGTCGATCAGCGCGGTGGTGCGGTAGTCGAACTGGCTGTCGACGCCGATGTACTCGCCGTTCTGCGAGCCGAGCGCGACGGCCGTCTGCGGCGCGAGGATCGAGATGCTCGATTCGTCGTCGGCGGTGAGGCCCGGCACGCCGTTGGCGTCCGGCGTCGGGTTCGGGTTCGCGACGCCCGTGCGCACGAGGATCGGCACGAGCTGGTTGCGCAGCTTGCCGACGATCATGAAGCCCTTGCCCTGCGGCGTCGCCGACAGCGTCGGCTTCAGCTGGCTCGCGTAGTTGTTCGACTGGAACGCGCCGCTGCCGTCGGCCGACTGCACGAAGTTCGTGCCCTGCTGCGCGCAGGCGCCACCGGCGAACTGGCCGGTCGTGTCGCACTTGGTCCACGTGCCGTCCGCGTTGATCGTCACCTTCGCGTCGATCGACGCCGGCGCGAACTTCTGCGACGGCACTTCGCCGAAGCCGACGTGGCTGTACGTGCCCGCGACCTTCGTGATGTCGGTTTCGATCGACGAGAAGCCGATGAACGGGTAGTACGGGAACTTCGTATCAGGCACCGCGGCCTGGCCGAGCACGCCGTCGAACTGGATTTCCTTGCCGGGGATCGTGCCGCCCGCGACGCCGAAGCCGACGAAGATGCGTGCCGGACGCGACGCATCGAGGCTCGCGCCGTTCAGCCGGAACGCGCACTGGTTCAGCTTGTTGGTCGGCAGCAGCGTTTCCTGCGTGAGCGTGCCGCTGTCGACGGTGCCGGCGCGGGTCGGCGTGACGGTGCCGGTCTTTTGCGGGACGGCCGATTCGACGTAGGTGACCTGCCAGGTCATCTTGGTCGTGTCGAGCTGGACTTTCGCGAGTTCGCCGCTGCCCGCGCCGCCCGTGAATACGGTGTTGTAGTCGAGCGTGGCGGGGCAGAGCCGGTCTTCGACGAGCGGGGGCGGGTTGTCGCCGCCGCTGCCGCTGCCGCCGCAGGCGGAAAGAAGGGGGGCGGCAAAGGCCGCCGCCAGAATGAGGTTGCGCTTCATGTTGCTCCTCCAGATTTGTCTTGTGCGGCGGCCAGCTCCCTGTCGGCCGCTTCTGTTGGTCGTGCTCGTCCTGCTTGCGCCGTGCCGAGCGCCTTCGTGCCTTCCCTGCGTCACGCGGCGGCGGCAGGCCGCCGCCGCGCCCTCGTCGCTACTTGCTGATCTGCGCGCCCACGCCGAAGTACGGGGTCGACGATGTCGTCGAATTCGCCGACGTCGGCGTGACGCCGCCGTTCACCGTGCCCTGGATCAGCGCCGCATACAGGCCGCCCGTCGCGATTACCACGCCCGATGCGGCCGAGCCGCTCTTCGGAATCGTCGTCGCGTTCAGCAGGCCCGGCGTCGCCTGGCCGTAGTCGAGCGTGAAGCCGTCTTCCTCGGCCTGCGTGCTCGGGTTGATGAACGACGCGTTGCTGCCGCGGATCAGCGCGGCCGTGTACTTGAAGTTCGAATCCGCGCCCGCGTAACCGCCGTCGATCGCGCCCGACGTGATGGCCGTCGCCGCGCCGAGCACCGCGATGCCCGACTCGTCGTCGACCTGCGCATCGAGGTGCAGCGGCGGCGTGCCGAGGTTCACGTTGCCCGTGCGTACGATCACCGGCACCGTCGCGCCGTTGAGCTGGCCGATCACCATGTGCGCGGTCGCCGACTTGCCGGTCGCGCCGGTCGGCAGCTGCGTCTGCGGCAGTATCTGCGGGGCCTTCGTGCTGTCGAAGTAGCCGCCGTTCGCGCTCGCCTTCCACGGGTCACCGGTCGTCTGGCAGCCGCCTGAGCCGCTCGACGTGCACGCGCCGTTCGCGTCGAACGTCTCGCTCGAGTTCGAACCCTTCGTCGCGTAGTTGCTCGACGGCACGAGGTGATAGAGCAGCGCGTTGTACGTGCCCGGCAGCTTCGAGATATCCGTCGTCGTGTTCGCGAAGCCGAGGAACGGATAGAAGTCGAAGTGTCGCTTCGGCACCTGGCCGATGTTCTGGAGCACGCCCGGGATGATCGTCAGCCCGTCGTACTGGATCGTCGCGCCCGGAATGCCGCCGCCCGCGACACCCATGCCGACCAGCAGCATCGGCGGGTTCGCCTGGTTGAAGTCGGCGGCCGTCGAGTACGTGGCGCCGCTCGGCGCCTTGCCCGTGCCGGGCGTCAGGATGAACGCGCAGCGCGTCTGCTCCGCGGTCGGTAGCACGCCGGTCGGCGGGTGCATGACTGCGCCGGTGATCGTTGTGCCGACGCGGCTCGGCGTGACCGTGCCGGTCGCGAGCGGAATCGGCGATTCGAGCCACTTGAGCGTGTAGGTCATCGCCACCGCGTCGATGTTGACGCTGACGATCTCGCCGCTACCGGCGCCGCCGAGGTACGTGCTCTTCACGATGTCGGCGTTGGCCGGGCACAGCGCACCATTGATGGGCTGCGACGGCGGCGGCCCTTGCGTGCCGCAACTGGATCCGGAACATTGGGGCGCATTGATCGGCGCGGGTGCGCCGCCGTCCCCCCCACCACATGCAACCAGGAAAGGGGCAATGGCAAAGGCCGTTGCCACCCCCTTCGATAAGGTGTGCGACATGCCGCTGTCTCCAATCGTTTAATTGTGCGAGCTAATGTCGCCGCCTTGATTTTTGCTGTCAATTGATGAACCCGTCTAAAAAAGGCGATTGAAACGGATGTCACGTATTGAATCCTTGTCCGACAAGGAATTCGGTAAGAATTAAAACGTGAGACGGGCTGCCGAAAGCGGCTGGAGTGGGGGATGTGCGACGCCGGACAGGCCGGCGCAGAGCCTTCCTGCGTATAACGGCAGCGTTTAAAGCGGCGGTATCCGGTTTATCCCTATTCGGGATTGACTGGATAAAGAGGGGGTGGGATTAATTCACTGGTAATCGCGCAATGGAAAGCTTGTAAATATTTGTAAATGCGCGATCCGGAATTTTTTATATATTGCCCGGCAGGGGTAAATAAAAAGCCGGCCAGTGGCCGGCTTTGCATTGCATGCGATGGTAAATCAGCGTTTGAGACCTGCGTCCTCGGCCGCGCCGATGCTCAGGTTCATGCACTGGATCGCCGCGCCCGATGCGCCCTTGCCGAGGTTGTCGAGGCGCGCGACCGTGACGAAGCGCTCCGCGTTGCCGAACACGAACAGGTCGACCCGGTTCGTGTCGTTGTTCGCCTGCACGTCGAAGAAGCCGCCGTCGAGGTTCGCGTCCGCATCGAACGGCGCGACGCGCACGAATGCTTCGTCCGCGTAGTACTCGGCGAACACGCGCTGCACGTCCTGCGGCGTCGTGCGCTTCGCGAGCTGCTCGGGCGTGAAGTAGGTCGTCACCGCGAGACCCTTCAGGAACGGCCCGACGATCGGCGTGAAGATCGGCGGGGTCGCGAGGCCCGTGTGCGCGGCCATTTCCGGCAGGTGCTTGTGCGTGAGGCCGAGCGCATACGGGCGCGGGCTCGCGAGCTTGTCGCCCGGCGTGGCGTTTTCGTAGTCGGCGATCATCGACTTGCCGCCGCCGCTGTAGCCGGTGATCGAGTAGCTGTGCGCGGCGAACGTCGGTGCGACGATGCCTGCATCGACGAGCGGACGCATCGCGAGCACGAAGGCCGACGCGTGGCAGCCCGGCACGGCGATGCGCTTCGACGTGCGAATCTTCTCGCGCTGCGCGCGGGTCAGTTCCGGCAGGCCGTACGCCCAGTCGGCGCTGGTGCGGAACGCGGTGCTCGCGTCGATCAGCGTCGTGTTCGGGTTCTCGACGAGCGACGCCGATTCGCGCGATGCGACGTCCGGCAGGCACAGGAACGTGACGTCCGACGCGTTGATCAGGCGGCGGCGCTCTTCGACGTCCTTGCGCTTCGCTTCATCGATGCGCAGGATCTCGATGTCGCTGCGTGCCGACAGGTATTCGAAGATCTTGAGGCCGGTCGTGCCTTCCTGGCCGTCGACAAAAACTTTGGTGCTCATTTCGCTCTCACTGAATGAAACGGGGGCCCGCGCCCTGAAGCCGCCATTTTAAGACGTCATCCGGCGGGCCTGCACCGCGCGGGGCGAAAAAAAGACGGCCGGCGGGCCGTCTTGTGTCCCTTTGTCGCCCGCCGGAGCGTGCTCAGCCGCGGCCGGCGACCCACCGGGCGGTCGCTTCGGCAACCCGCCGGCCGAATGCCTTGCCGGTCTCGAGGTCGCCCGGCAGCGGGCCTTCGTCGGGCGTCGAATCGGCCGGCGACTGCGCGAGCAGGCCCGTCGAGCCGCCCAGGTAGTTGATGTCGTTGCGCGTGGCCGCCTTCGAGTTGGCCGGCATCAGGCTCGTGCCGACCCACACCATCCCATGCTGCATCGACAGCGTGACGAAATATTGAATCGTCGAGAACTTGTCGCCGTTCATCGTCGCGGAGTTCGTGAAGCCCGCGGCGATCTTGTCCTTCCATTTCTGCGTGAACCACGCTTTCGACGTCGCGTCGGCAAACTGCTTGAACTGCGCCGACGGGCCGCCCATGTAGGTCGGCGCGCCGAAGACGATCGCGTCGGCCGCGTCGAGCGCGGCCCAGCCCGCGTCGTCGACGTCGCCGACGGCGAGCAGGCGCACGGTAGCGCCGGCTTCCTGCGCGCCCGCGTGCACGGCCTCGGCCAGTTTCTGCGTGTGACCGTAGCCGCTGTGATAGACGATGACGATATTCGACATGAAGCGTTCTCCGGAAAGGAACGGGAACGGCGGACCGCAGGCTCGCCGCGTCACGCGTCGCCGGTGGGCGGCGCGACGGATGCGCGGCATGGCGCCGCGACCGGTGACGACGAGTCTAGCAAGCCGAAATGACGGGAAAGCACATGAGTGCGGAGGACGGCATTTCGCGGCGGCGGCAATCGCAGTGCGGCGGCGCGTCACGCCCGCCGCCCGTTACTGCCCGTAGTTGACCGTGAGTTGCGCGGTGCCGATCGCCAGCGTGCCGATCTCGTGCTCGAACATCGGCGCGGGTCGGCCCTGCGCGACGCGCAGGTCGTCGCCCTTGAGCGCATAGACGGTGATCACGTAGCGGTGCGGCTTGCCCGGCGGCGGGCACGGGCCGCCGTAGCCGTCGATCCCGAAGTCGTTGCGCGCCTCGCTCGCGCCGATGCGCCGCAGGAACCCGGACGCGCTCGCGTCGGCCGGCAGGCTCGTGACCGTCGCCGGAATGCCCGCGACGGCCCAGTGCCACCAGCCGTGCCCCGGCGCATCGGGATCGAAGACCGTGACCGCATAGCCGCGCGTGCCGGGCGGCGGGTTGTGCCAGGTGAGCTGCGGCGAGTGATTGCCGCCCTTGCAGTCGCCGCGGTCGAACACGTTCGCGGCGCGGACGCGCCCGCCCGGCGTCAGGTCGTCGCTCGTCACGGTGAACGGGCCTTCCGCATGCGCGGGCAGGGTGGAGAGGACGGCGGCGTAAAGGAGGGCGACGAGGAACGGCGACGGGCGACCCGATGGCGCAGGCGGAGTGATCCGGCGATCCACACGCATATGGCGCTTCTCCCGTCACGTGGTCCGGACCGATGCGTCCGGCGTTGTTGGCGTAGTGCGTTGCCTGCGCAGCTGATGGCAGCGATGGATCAAGTCTAGCATTAGGGTTCGATGAGCGATGCACGCCGCGACGCGTGGTCGCGATCGTTTCCCGCGCGAATCGGCGGACGCAAAATCGACGGACGAAAAAAAGCCGCCCGCGATGAAGCGGGCGGCTCGTTCAGCCAGGACGCCGGCCAGCGGGCCGGCGCGGCGTCAGTCCTTCGGGGACGTCGCGCCGCCGTGCGCCGCCGACCACTCGGCCGGTGCGTGCAGGAATTTCTCGACTTCGTCGAGCGTCTTCGTCTCGAAGTAGCCCGAGGCCTTCGCGACGCGCAGCACGTCCCACCACGTGGCGAGCGCGTGCAGGTCGACGTCGATGTCCTTCAGGACCGACACGCTTTCCTTGAAGATGTTGTAGTGGAACAGCACGAAGCAGTGGTTCACCGTCGCGCCCGCGGTGCGCAGCGCATTGACGAAGTTGATCTTGCTGCGGCTGTCGGTCGTCAGGTCTTCCACCAGCAGCACGCGCGAGCCTTCTTCCAGATGGCCTTCGATCTGCGCGTTGCGGCCGAAACCCTTCGGCTTTTTGCGCACGTACTGCATCGGCACCATCATCCTGTCGGCGATCCAGGCCGCGAACGGGATGCCGGCCGTCTCGCCGCCCGCCACCGCGTCGATCTGCTCGAAGCCGATGTCGCGCGTGATCGTCGTTTCCGCCATTTCCATCAGCGCGCGGCGCACGCGCGGATACGAAATCAGCTTGCGGCAGTCGATATAGACGGGGCTTGCCCAGCCGGACGTGAAGATGAACGGTTTTTCTGCGTTGAAGTGCACTGCCTGTACTTCGAGCAGGATTTTGGCGGTCGTATCCGAGATCGACTGACGATCGTAGCCTGTCATGGGCATTCCTTGGGTGATGAGCGAAGAGCGGGCGCGGGCCCGGTGGCGCAGCAAGGGGAACCTGCCCAGGGGGCCGGGGCGCGATCGGAGGGCCAATCGCATCGCTGCGCGCGTAGCCGGCTATTTTACCCGATTCAGGCCGGTTTTCGGCGGAATTCGCGCGGGTTCGCCGCGCGGCTCACCACCGGCGAAACAAGCGGGGCCGGATCGCTCGCGCGCTGATGCGGAGGATGCGGCGCTGCACCAACATGCGTCATTTAGGGGGTGTACACTAGGCGGCCCTTAGAAATCGTTCAGTACTTTGTACTTTCCTCTTGCCACCCGCCAAGGTTCGATGGCGTGCCGACCCGGCGCGTCGCGTGCCGTCTCGCAGTCGACCACCCCCTCGATTCAAGCAGACGCGGCCGAAGGTGCTGCGTACTGAACCGTCAATATTTCGCATGTCTCTCGCAGGTCAATCATGGACGAACAACTGAAGCAGGCCGCACTCGCTTATCACCTGAACCCGAAACCCGGCAAGATTTCGGTCACCCCGACCAAGCCGCTGTCGAACCAGCTCGATCTGTCGCTCGCGTATTCGCCGGGCGTCGCTGCAGCGTGCGAAGCGATCCACGCCGATCCGCTCGACGCGCAGAAGTACACGTCGCGCGGCAACCTCGTCGGCGTCATCACGAACGGCACCGCCGTGCTCGGCCTCGGCAACATCGGCCCGCTCGCCGCGAAGCCGGTGATGGAAGGCAAGGGCTGCCTCTTCAAGAAATTCGCGGGCATCGACGTGTTCGACATCGAACTGTCGGAGTCCGACCCCGACAAGCTCGTCGAGGCGATCGCAATGCTCGAGCCGACGCTCGGCGGCATCAACCTCGAGGACATCAAGGCGCCGGAATGCTTCTACATCGAGCAGAAGCTGCGCGAGCGCATGAAGATCCCCGTCTTCCACGATGACCAGCACGGCACCGCGATCATCGCGTCGGCCGCGATCCTGAACGGCCTGAAGGTCGTCGGCAAGAAGCTGTCCGACGTGAAGCTCGTGTGCTCGGGCGCGGGCGCGGCCGCGATCGCGTGTCTGGACCTGCTGGTGAACCTCGGCCTCACGAAGTCGAACATCCTCGTCGCCGATTCGAAGGGCGTGATCTACGAAGGGCGCGGCAACCTCGATCCGTCGAAGCAGCGCTATGCGGCGACCACCGACGCACGCACGCTCGCCGACGCGATCGTCGGCGCGGACGTGTTCCTCGGCTGCTCGAGCGCGGGCGTGCTGAAGCAGGACATGGTCAAGACGATGGGCGACCGCCCGCTGATCCTGGCGCTCGCGAACCCGGAACCGGAAATCCGCCCGGAAGACGCGAAGGCCGTGCGCCCGGACGCGATCGTCGCGACCGGCCGTTCGGACTACCCGAACCAGGTCAACAACGTGCTGTGCTTCCCGTTCATCTTCCGCGGCGCGCTCGACGTCGGCGCGACGACGATCACGGAAGAAATGAAGCTCGCGTGCGTGCGCGCGATCGCCGAGCTGGCACAGGAAACCGACCAGAGCGAGGAAGTCGCGAAGGCGTATGAAGGCCACTCGCTCGAATTCGGTCCGGACTACCTGATCCCGAAGCCGTTCGACCCGCGCCTGATCATCAAGATCGCGCCGGCCGTCGCGCAAGCCGCGATGGACTCGGGCGTCGCCACTCGCCCGATCCAGGACATGGACGCGTACCGCGAGCAGCTCGGCGCGACCGTCTACCGCACCGGCATGGTGATGCGTCCGGTGTTCGCCACCGCGAAGCAGAAGCAGGCCCGCATCGTGTTCGCCGAGGGCGAAGACGAGCGCGTGCTGCGTGCCGCGCAGTTCGTGCTGCAGGAAAAGATCGCGAAGCCGATCCTCGTCGGCCGTCCGTCGGTCATCGACATGCGTCTCGCGAAGATCGGCTCGAAGCTGAAGGCCGGCACCGATTTCGAGATCGTCGATCCGGAAGACGATGCGCGCTACCACCGCTACTGGCAGGCGTATCAGGAGATCGGCGCGCGCGACGGCGTGACGCCGGAAGTCGCGAAGGCCGCGATGCGCAAGTTCAATACGCTGATCGGCGCGATGCTCGTGCACCTGGGCGACGCGGACGGGATGATCTGCGGGATGATCGACACGTTCCACAGCCACCTGAAGTTCATCGAGCAGGTGCTGGGCCGTGCGAAGGGCGCCGAGCACTTCGCGGCGATGAACCTGCTGATGCTGCCGGGCCGCAACCTGTTCGTGTGCGATACGTACGTGAACGAGCTGCCGAGCGCCGAACAGCTCGCCGACATGACGATCCAGGCCGCGGCCGAGATCGAGCGCTTCGGCATCGTGCCGAAGGCTGCGCTGCTGTCGAACTCGAACTTCGGCAGCGCGCCGTCGGCGTCGTCGCGCCGGATGGGCGAAGCCCGCAAGCTGATCGTCGAACGCGCACCGAACCTGGAAGTCGACGGCGAAATGCACGGCGACGCGGCGCTGTCGGAACTGATCCGCAAGCAGGCCTTCCCCGGCACGACGCTGTCGGGCGAAGCGAACCTGCTGATCATGCCGAACGTCGAAGCGGCGAACATCGCGTACAACCTGCTGAAGATGGTCGGCGGCGAAGGCGTGACGGTTGGCCCGTTCCTGCTCGGCGCGGCGAAGCCGGCCCACATCCTGACGCCGGCCGCGACCGTGCGCCGGATCATCAACATGACGGCCGTTGCCGCCGCGAACGTGAACACGAAGTAAGTCCACGCCCGCGTGTGCCGCGCTTCGCGCGCGGCGCAATGAAAAACGCCATGGAACCTGCGTTCCGTGGCGTTTTTTTTCGTGAAGCGACGTGAGCGGATAGCCGCTCGCCGGCGGGCATCCGGCCGCGAATGCCCGCCGCGTGCCGTTACGCGACCTGCTGCTGCGACTGGCCGCCGGCCGGCGAACGCCACTTCGCGAGCAGCGTGTCCCACTTCACCCGCACCGCGCGCAGGTTGTTCTCCTTCACGTGGCCATAGCCGCGAATGCCGTCCGGCAGCGCCGCGAGCTCGACGGCGAGCGGGCGGTTGGCCGCGTTCAGCTTGGCGAGCACCTCGCCGATCAGCGCTTCGTACTCGCCGATCAGCGCGCGCTCGGTGCGACGCTCGTCGGTACGGCCGAACGGGTCGAGCCCCGTGCCGCGCAGGAACTTCGCTTTCGCAAGCAGCCGGAATGCCGACATCATCCACGGGCCGTACGCCTTCTTCACGAGATGGCCGTGGGCGTCCGTCTTCGCGAACAGCGGCGGCGCGAGGTGGAATTTCAGCTTCCAGTCGCCTTCGAACTGCGCGGTCAGGCGCGCGAGGAATGCCGGATCGGACTGCAGCCGCGCGACCTCGTATTCGTCCTTGTACGCCATCAGCTTGAACAGGTTGCGCGCGACCGCTTCGGTCAGCTGCTCCTGCACCGTGTCGCCGTCCACCAGCGCACGCTCGGCCGCGCGCACCTTGTCGACGAACGCCGCATAGCGTGCTGCGTACGCGGCATTCTGGTACGCGGTGAGGAATTCCACGCGCTTCGCGATCAGGGCGTCGACCGCCTTCTTCGTGTGCAGCGAAATCACCGTGGCGCCTTGCACGGGGCGGGCATCGCCGGCCGCGGCCTGCTTCACGCTCGCCAGGTCGTGCGCGGCGCGGCGGCCCCAGTCGAAGGCCGCCCGGTTCTTCTCGACCGATACCGCATTCAGCTCGATCGCGCGCACGAGCGACGCGAGCGTGAGCGGCAGCCAGCCTTTCTGCCACGCGTAGCCGAGCACGAACGGGTTCGTGTAGATCGCGTCGCCGAGCAGCGCGACCGCGAAGCGGTTCGCGTCGATGAAATCGACGGCAACGCCCGCCGCCGCACGGATGTCGTTCTCGGCCGACAGGCCCGGGAACGCCCAGTTCGGGTTCTTGATGAACTCGGCGGTCGGCGTCTGCGCGCTGTTGACGACCACGCGCGTCGTGTCGTGGCGCATGCGCGACGTGCACTCGTCGCCGGCCGTGACGATCGCGTCGCAGCCGATCACGAGGTCGGCCTCGCCCATCGCGATCCGCGTCGCGTGGATGTCGGTCGGCGCGTGCGAGATCTGCACGTGGCTCATCACGGCGCCGCCCTTCTGCGCGAGGCCGGTGACGTCGAGCACGGTCACGCCCTTGTTTTCCAGGTGCGCGGCCATACCGAGCAGCGCGCCGATCGTGACGACGCCCGTGCCGCCGACGCCGGTGACGAGCACGCCGTATGCGCGGTCGATGTCCGGCAGCGTCGGTTCGGGGATCGGCGGCAGTGCGTTGCCGTCGACCGAGACGGCCTTCGGCTTCTTCAACTGGCCGCCCTCGACCGTGACGAAGCTCGGGCAGAAGCCCTTCACGCACGAGAAGTCCTTGTTGCAGCTCGACTGGTTGATCTGGCGCTTCGTGCCGAATTCGGTTTCCAGCGGCTCGACCGACAGGCAGTTCGACTGCACCGAGCAGTCGCCGCAGCCCTCGCACACCGCGTCGTTGATCACGACGCGCTTGGCCGGGTCCGGATACGTGCCGCGTTTGCGGCGGCGGCGTTTCTCGGTTGCGCAGGTCTGGTCGTAGATCAGGATCGTCGTGCCTTCGATCTCGCGCAGCTCGCGCTGCACGTCGTCGAGCTGGTCGCGGTGATGGATCGTCACGCCCGGCGCGAGCAACGCCTTCTGGCTGTCGTACTTCTCCGGCTCGTCGGTGACGATCACGATCTTCTTCGCGCCTTCGGACGCGAGCTGGTGCGTGATCTGCGGCACCGTCAGCACGCCGTCGACCGGCTGGCCGCCCGTCATCGCGACCGCGTCGTTGTAGAGGATCTTGTAGGTGATGTTCGCCTTCGACGAGATCGCCGCGCGCACGGCCAGCAGGCCCGAGTGGAAATAGGTGCCGTCGCCGAGGTTCGCGAACACGTGCTTCTCGTCCGTGAACGGTGCCTGGCCGATCCACGGCACGCCTTCGCCGCCCATCTGGCTGAAGGTGCTCGTGCTGCGGTCCATCCACACGGTCATGTAGTGGCAGCCGATGCCGGCGATCGCGCGCGAGCCTTCCGGCACGTTGGTCGACGTGTTGTGCGGGCAGCCCGAGCAGAACCACGGCTTGCGCTCGGTCTGCACGTGCGGCTTCGCGAGCGCCATTTCCTTCGCGTTGATCACGGCGAGGCGCGCGGCGATGCGCGCACGCACGTCGGACGGCAGCTCGAACTTCTCGAGGCGCGTCGCAATCGCCTTCGCGATGATCGCGGGCGACAGCTCGTAGTGCGCGGGCAGCAGCCAGTTGCCCATCGGCACCGACCATTCGCCGCCGGCGCCGTCCTTCTCGTCGAACTTGCCGAACACGCGCGGACGTTGCCCATCGGGCCAGTTGTACAGCTCTTCCTTGATCGCGTATTCGAGGATCTGGCGCTTTTCCTCGACGACGAGGATTTCGTCGAGCCCGCGCGCGAACGCCTGCGCGCCCTGCGCTTCGAGCGGCCACACGCAGCCGACCTTGTAGAGCCGGATGCCGATCCGCGCGCAGGTTTCGTCGTCGAGGCCGAGGTCGGTCAGCGCCTGGCGCACGTCGAGGTACGCCTTGCCGCCGGTCATGATCCCGAAGCGCGCGCTCGGCGAATCGATCTCGATGCGGTCGAGCTTGTTCGCGCGCACGTAGGCGAGCGCCGCATACCACTTGTAGTCGAGCAGCCGTGCTTCCTGCACGAGCGGCGGATCGGGCCAGCGGATGTTCAGCCCGCCTTCCGGCAGGATGAAGTCGGTCGGCAGCACGATCTCGGTGCGATGCGGGTCGATGTCGACCGATGCCGACGATTCGACCACGTCCGTCACGCACTTGAGCGCGACCCACAGGCCCGAGTAGCGGCTCATCGCCCAGCCGTGCAAGCCGAAATCGAGATATTCCTGCACGTTGGACGGGAACAGCACCGGCAGCCCGCAGGCCTTGAAGATGTGTTCGGACTGGTGCGCGAGCGTCGACGATTTCGCCGCGTGGTCGTCGCCGGCGAGCACCAGCACGCCGCCGTGCTGCGACGAGCCGGCCGAGTTCGCGTGCTTGAATACGTCGCCCGTGCGGTCGACGCCCGGGCCCTTGCCGTACCACATGCCGAACACGCCGTCGTGCTTCGCGCCGGGGTACAGGTTCACTTGCTGCGAGCCCCACACGGCGGTGGCGGCGAGATCTTCGTTGAGGCCGGGCTGGAAGACGATCTGGTGGGCGGCCAGGTGCTGCTTGGCTTTCCAGAGCGACAGATCGAGGCCGCCGAGCGGCGAACCACGATAGCCGGAGATGAAGCCGGCGGTATTGAGACCGGCGGCGCGATCGCGTTCCTGCTGCAGCATCGGCAGGCGCACGAGGGCCTGGATGCCGCTCATGTACGCGCGACCGCGCTCCAGTGTGTATTTGTCGTCAAGCGTGACGGACTTCAGCGCGGCTTCTAGCGACGCGCGTTGGTCTGCGTCTAGCGGGGCATTCATTAACTGTCTCCTCCACCCAGTTTGGGATCACCAAAACTCGACTGCTTCGGGCGTCTTGTGGACGCGTCGGCAGTGGCCGGCATATTGGCCGGTTTTAAGCGATGGTAGCACTGGGGCAAACCCGCCGCCCATCGGTTGGAATGCCGGGGGATTGCGGCGCTGCGTCAAAAAAACAGGGCGGAACCATGCGTTACATCATGTAAAAGCATGTAAAGCCGGGTTCATCTGCGGGCAAATGCCGTTAATCTTGTCGGCCTGCCGGAGGTGCCCGGCCGCGTTGGCTGGTTTCGACGCAATCGGGGAGGCGCCGGCAGTTTTACAGGAGGTGCAATGAACACACGTCATATCCAGAGTTTCCTGATCGTGTCCGCCGCGTTTTTCTCGATGACCGGCCCGGTGCACGCGCGAGGCGCGAGCGCACTGGCGGCAGCCGGCGCGCAGATGCAGCAGATCGTGCCGGCCCAGGACGCCGTCGCGCAGCCGTCGGCCGAGCGCGCCGTCGAGTCGAAGGCGAACGCGCGTTGATCCGCTCGCGCGGCCTGCGGGCCGCGCCGGAATGCAAAAAGGGCGGGAATCCTCGGATTCCCGCCCTTTTTCTTTGCGCCGCCGGATCGTGCGGGCCGCCGGGTTGCCCCGGGCAGCCGCCCGCCGGATGTGTCAGGCCTTGTCCTGTACGACGCCGCGGCGGATCTGGTCGAGTTCGATCGATTCGAACAGCGCCTTGAAGTTGCCTTCGCCGAAGCCCTGGTTGCCCTTGCGCTGGATGATCTCGAAGAAGATCGGCCCGATCTGGTTTTCGGTGAAGATCTGCAGCAGCAGGTCGTCGCGTGCGCCGTCGATCAGGATCTTGCGCTTCTTCAGTTCGTCCAGCGATTCGCCGTGGTTCGGCACGCGGCGGTCGACCAGTTCGTAATACGTGTCGATCGTGTCGAGCAGCTTCACTTCCTTGCTGCGCAGGCCATCGACCGCCTGGTAGATGTCGGTGGCGCCGAGCGCGATGTGCTGGATGCCTTCGCCGTGATACGCGTCGAGGTATTCCTGGATCTGGCCGGCCGTATCCGAGCCTTCCTCGTTGATCGGGATGCGGATCTTGCCGCACGGCGACGTCATCGCCTTCGACTTCACGCCCGTCACCTTGCCTTCGATGTCGAAGTAGCGCACTTCGCGGAAGTTGAACAGGCGCTCGTAGAACTCGGCCCATTCCTGCATGCGGCCGCGATGCACGTTGTGCGTCAGGTGGTCGATGTAGGTGAGGCCGTGGCCGACCGGATTCGGGTTCGCGCCGGCGATCGGCTCGAAGTCGACGTCATAGATGCTGATGTCGCCGATGGCGCCCGGTTGCGCGCCGTTCTTGCCGCGCCAGCGGTCGACGAAATAGATCAGCGAATCGCCGATGCCCTTGATCGCCGGGATGTTCAGCTCCATCGGGCCGGTCTTGTTGTCGAAGCCCCATGCGCCGAGCTCCAGCGCGTGCTGGTACGCCTTCGCGGCATCCTGCACGCGGAACGCGATCGCGCAGATCGACGGGCCATGCAGGCGCGCGAAGCGTTGCGCGAACGAATCGGGTTCGGCGTTGATGATGAAGTTGATGTCGCCCTGGCGGTACACCGTCACGTCCTTGTGGCGGTGGCGCGCGATCGCGGTGAAACCCATCCGTTCGAACAGTTGTCCGAGCGCTTTCGGGTCCGGTGCCGTGTATTCGATGAATTCGAAGCCGTCGGTGCCGACGGGGTTGTCCCAGTTCGGGATCTGCATGGCGTGTCTCCTGTGGGGGCGATCGGCCGGGGCGACGTGCGCAGGCCCGGCCTGGTTCGATGTCGAACGTGGCACACGCGGTGGCGTGCGCGACGCATCGGTACGTGCGACAAAGTGTAGCGGGCAGTCGCGAGCGTAAACTTGCGAACTTAATTATCGGAACCTACGATGGCGCAATTTCCAGTCTCAAATCATTCATTGGAGGGCAGAAGATGGCGCAAGCCGAATTGGATGCCATCGACCGGCGGATTCTCGCGATTCTTCAGGAGAACGGGCGCCTGTCGAACCAGGAGATCGCCGAGCGCGTGAACCTGTCGCCGAGCCCGTGCCTGCGGCGGATCCGGCGGCTCGAGGAGATCGGCGTGATCACCGGTTATGTCGCGCTGCTGGATCCGCAGAAGCTCGGGCTCGACCTGCTCGCGTACGTGAGCGTGCGGCTCGAGAAGCGCGGCGGCCTGGCCCCGGTGCGGGCCGACGAAACGTCGGCGCGGGCAGGCGCGACCCATGCGGAGCTGTTTCGTGCGGCCGTGCAGGCCTGGCCGGAAGTGGTCGCGTGCCACGCGATGACGGGGGACATGGATTATCTGCTGCGCGTGCAGGTCGAGGACATGGCGCATTTCTCCCGCTTCGTGCAGGAGCATCTGCTGCATCACCCGTCGGTGATCGACGTGAAGACGAGCTTTTCGCTCGAATGCTTCAAGGAGACGACGGCGTTGCCGATTCGTTCGGTGCGCTAGTGCGCGGCGGGGAAGGGAGGGGGGCCGGGCGCGCGGCAGGCGCGGCCCGGCTAGCCGACATTACGCCGTCAGCGCGGCGGGCATCAGCGATTCGATGAACTTCGTGGTGCGGCGCGCCTGGCGCTTCATCGCATAGTCGAACACCGCGGCCTGTTCCTGCAGCATCTCGGCGATGATCGTCGAGTGGTCGGCCGGCGGCAGCGACAGGTACGCATCGGCTTCGCCGTACGCGTACTCGATCCGCATCCCGGATTTCTTCGCGATATGCATCATCGTCGCGTTACGCGACAGGCAGTGCATGTACAGCATCGTCACGTGCGTGTTGCGGCTGCGGATCGCCGCGCGCTCGAACAGCTTCGAGCCGACGCCGCGGCCGCGTGCGCTTTCGAGCACCGACACGCCGAATTCGGCCGTGCGCTTGTCGCCCTCGGCCGGCAGGTAGGCCAGGTGGCCGACGCCGATCAGTTCGAGGTCGTGGTCGAACACGCCGAACACGGTGTCGCGGCCGAAGTCGATCGTGCGGACATAATTCTCGATCACGTGGTCGGGCACCATCTGGCCGAAGCGCAGCAGGCGGTCCTCTTCGTCGAGCGAGAGAAAGTGGGTGAGCATCTGCTCACGGTCTTTGGAAGCCAGTTCCCTGACGAGAACCGGCGCACTGCCGACCGTGCCGACAACTTCGGCAGGGCCGTTGAATTGCGTGTTCATCGTGGGTTCCTCAGTGTGGGTGCACAAGCGGGTTGTGCAATGCAACAGCATTTTACCCGAGCGAGGTTGGGGAAAACCCGTATTTGACGTTATTTGTGCCGAGGGGAAATTCTAAAACCGCTTAGTTCATTCTGTAAGTTATTGATTTTAAGCGAATTTAAAATTCATCATATGAAATGCGCGGCGGGCAGCCGCAGTGTACCCGTCGCGCAACGCATGCTGCTGCGCGTCAATCAGGCGGCCGTCGACAGCCCGCGTTCGATCAGGTCGATCACCTGCTCGGCGAAGTCGCGGTAGCCGAGGCGGCCGCCCGGCTTCAGCCATGTGAACGTCCAGTTGATCATCCCGAACACCATCATCGTCACGGACGTCTGGTTTTCCTTCGAGATGCGGTCCGGGTACGCGCGTGCGAGCTGTCGCGTGAACGCCGCGACGATGTCGCGCTGGCGGTCGAGCACGATTTCGCGCTGCGCGTCCTCGAGATACTTCACGTCGTTGAGCAGCGCGACGTGCCGGCTGTGCGACGTCTCGTACTCGGCGAGGAACGCACGCACGAGCTCGGCGAACGCGTCGCGCTCGCTGAGCCCGCGTCGCTGGCTCGCCCCTTCGACCTCGGCGATGATCAACATCAGCCGTTTCGTGTAGCGGTCGAGCAGGTCGAACAGGATCGCTTCCTTGCTCTCGTAATAGTGATAGAGGCGCGCCTTCGACGTGCCGCTCGCGGTTGCGAGATCGGACATCGACGTGCTCGGGTAGCTCGTCTGCGCGAATTTCTCGGCGGCCAGGTCGAGGATCTGCTCGCGCTGGGATTCGTGGTCGGGCGCTCGGGTACGGGCCATGGTCGAATGGGGAAGATTAGCGGTGCGCGGTGGCCGTGCGGGCCGCGCGCACCTGCGTGGAAGAGAGGGCGTCGGGCGCGTCGTCCTGCAGCTCGAGCCGGCCGGCTGCCGCGAGTTCGCGGCAGCGCCACCAGGCGATCGAGTCGCTGACGAACAGCCCGCCGCGGTCGGCGTCGGCCATGATGCTGCCGACGAGGCGCGCCGCAGGCCGCCAGTCGGCTTCCGCGCGCGCGACGATCAGCGCGTCGAGGTCCTCATAGTAGCCGCTCTTGATGGTGTTGCTGACCCAGTAGCGCAGCTCGGCGTTCAGGTGCTTCGCCTCCTGCCATTCGAGTGCGAGGCGGCCGATGCGCAGCACCGAGATCGGCGCGGCCACCGGGCGCTTGCGCGCCAGCTCGGCCGGCGAGAACATGCCGGTCGCGCACGCCTGGTCGGTGCGCGACAGCGCCGCGCGCTGGGCCGAGTCGAGATCGGCGGCCGACAGCCGCACTTCGTTCAGGCGTTGCGGGACGTTGCGCAGGTGATAGGCGACGCGGCGCAGCAGCAGCTTGTCGCCGACGCTCGGCGCATGCCACACCACCACCTGGCCGGTATCCGTCGCGAGCTGGTCGAGGCGCGCGAACTCGCCTTCGATCTCCGCGTTCCAGTCGGGAATCTGGTCGCCGAGCACGCGCTGCCAGAAGGCGGCGCGCGTGTCGGGCGTCTCGTCGGCGCCCTTGAGCGGCCCGACGCCGAGATCGTCGAGCAATCCGACGACGCGCTCGTCGCGTCCGGCTTGCGCGAGTGCCTCGCGCAGCGACGCGGCGGCGGTGCCGCCCTGAATCACATGAATGGTACTCATCGGCCTGTCGTCAACAAAAGAAAACCGCCGGCCGGGCGGACGTTGCGATGTCCAGCCGGCCGGCGGCCCCTAGTGTAAGCGAGATGTGTGACGGCGAGAAACCGCCCGGCGCCGCGACGCGACGTCGCTCAACGCTCGTCGTAGCTCACGACGACCTTGTCGCTGATCGGGTGGCACTGGCACGTGAGCACGAAGCCGTCCTTCACTTCATGTTCTTCGAGCGTGTAGTTCTTCTCCATCCGCACTTCGCCCTCGAGCACCTTCGCGCGGCACGTGCAGCACACGCCGCCCTTGCACGCGTACGGCAGCGCGAGGCCCGCGCGCAGGCCGATATCGAGCAGGCTCACGCCTTCGTACGGCAGGCGCAGCTTGCGCTTCTTGCCGTCGAGCACGATTTCCAGATCGGCGGCCGGGGTCTGGTCGGTGATTTCGACGACCGGCGCACCGGCTTGCGGCAGCGGCGTGCCGAAGCGCTCGACGTGCACCTTCGCCTGAGGCACGCCGGCCGCCTTCAGCGCGGCCTCGGCCGCATCCATCATCGGCGCGGGGCCGCAGATGAACGCCTCGTCGATCGCGTCGGCCGGCATCAGCGTATCGAGGAATTCCGCGCATTTCGCCTGGTCGAGCACGCCGTTGAACAGCGCGACGTCCTGCTGGTCGTCCGACAGCACGTGATAGAGGACGAAGCGGTTCATGTAGCGGTTCTTCAGGTCCTCGAGCTCCTCCGCGAACATGATCGCGTCGACGCTGCGGTTGCCGTAGATCAGCGTGAACGTGCTGCGCGGCTCGAGTTCGAGCGTCGTCTTCACGATCGCGAGCACCGGCGTGATGCCGGAGCCGCCGGAAAACGCGACGTACTGCTTGCCGTGATCGGCGTTCAGGTGCGTGAAGAAACGGCCGTCCGGCGTCATCACGTCGATCGTATGACCCGGCTTGAGCGAGTCGAACGCGAAGTTCGAGAAGCGGCCGCCGCGCACCCGCTTGATGCCGATGCGCAGTTCGCCGTCACGGTCGTAGTCCGTCGTGCCGACGCAGATCGAATACGAGCGGCGCGTTTCCTCGCCGTCGATGTGGGTCTTCAGCGTGACGAACTGGCCCTGCGTGAAGCGGTACGCGTCGCGCAGTTCGGGCGGCACGTCGAAGGAGACGGAGACGGCGTCGGCGGTCTCGGGCCGCACGTCGCGGATACGCAGCGGATGAAATTGCGGGGTCGCCATATCGATTAATAAGGTTTGAAGTAGTCGAAGGGTTCGCGGCAGTCGACGCAGCGATACAGCGCCTTGCAGGCCGTGGACGCGAATTGCGCGAGACGCTCGGTACGGGCGGAGCCGCAGCGCGGGCACGCGGGTGCCGCGACCGGTCGCGGCACGAAGCGCACGACGTTTTCCCGCGACGCGGCGGTGCCGCACTGGCCGACCGGCGGCGCGATGCCGTACGCGCGCAGCTTGTCGCGCGCTTCCTGCGTGATCCAGTCGGTCGTCCACGCGGGCGCGAGCACGGTCTCGATCCGGTGCGCCGGAAGGTCCGCGGCCTGCAGCGCGGCGGCGATGTCCTCCGCGATCTGCGACATGGCCGGGCAGCCCGAGTAGGTCGGCGTGATCACGACCTCGAGCTGGCCGTCGTCCGCGAGGCGGACGTCGCGCAGGATGCCGAGCTCGCGGATCGACACGACCGGGATCTCGGGGTCGGGCACGGCTTCGAGCACGTCCCATGCACGGGCGAGCAGCGGGTCGGCGTGGCGCGCGATGGGCACGGCGTTGGCGGGGGCGGTCTGGACGGACATCGTCGGGCTCCGTTGGGCGTGGGGGCGGCCGGTTACCAGCTCGCGCCGGGATGCTGGCGTGCGAGGCTCTGCATTTCGGCGAGCAGGTAGCCCATGTGCTCCGAGTGCTCGCCCTGCTTGCCGGTCGTCACATGCTGCACGGGTGCCGGCAGCGTGAGCGTCGCTTCCGCGAGCGCATCATCCACGTCCGCGCGCCACGCTGCTTCGAGCGTGGCCGGCGCGGGGGCGATGCCCTCGGCGGCGACCGCGTCGTCGATTGCATCGGCAGCGAAGAATTCGCGCGTGTACGGCGTCAGGTAGTCGAGCGCGTTCTGCGCGCGGCGGTGCGATTCGTCGGTGCCGTCACCGAGGCGAACCAGCCACTCGCGTGCGTGCTGCACGTGATAGCGGGTTTCCTTCACCGATTTCGCGGCGATCGCGGCGAGCTGCGTGTCGGTCGACGTTTCGAGTGCGGTCCAAACGTGCAGCATCAGCGTCGAGTACAGGAAGTTGCGCACGATCGTGACCGCATAGTCGTTGTCGGCGTGCGCGGTGCCCGCGATCGGGCCGTAGTGCGGCAGCTCGGCGAGCGTGAAGTTTGCGAACTCGCGCTCGGTGCGGAAGTACGCGTAGTCGTCCTCGGTCTTCGTCGCGCCGGTCAGCTGGCGCTCGAGTTCGGCCGCGTGCGTGTACAGCATGCGCGCCTGGCCGATGAGGTCGAGGCTCATGTTGGTGAGCGCGATGTCTTCCTCGAGGATCGGGCCGTGGCCGCACCATTCGGCGTTGCGCTGACCGAGGATCAGCGTGTTGTCCGCGAGGCGCAGCACGTAGGAGAGGTGTTCGGGCGTGATCGTCATGGCGCGGGCGTTACATGTGGTTGACTTCGTCGGGCAGCGTGTAGAACGTCGGGTGGCGGTAGATCTTGTCGCCCGCCGGTTCGAACAGCTCCGCCTTCTCGTTCGGATCGGACGCGGTAATGGCCGACGACGACACCACCCAGATGCTCACGCCTTCCTGGCGGCGCGTGTAGACGTCGCGCGCCATGCGCAGCGCCATCGACGCGTCGGCGGCGTGCAGGCTGCCGCAATGCTTGTGATCGAGCCCCTGCTTGCTGCGCACGAACACTTCCCAGATCGGCCATTCCTTGTTCATCACTTTCTCCTCAATCCTCAATCCTGAATTCGATGGTGTGCCGCCGCTCAGGCGGCGTGCTGTTCGGCGCGCGCGCGGCGCTTGGCTTCGTGGGCGAGTGCGGCTTCGCGCACCCATGCGCCGTCCTCGTGCGCTTTCACGCGGGTCGCGAGGCGTTCCTTGTTGCACGGGCCGTCGCCGTTGACCACGCGCCAGAATTCGTCCCAGTCGATCGTGCCGTAGTCGTGATGGCCGCGCGCCTCGTTCCACTTCAGGTCGGGGTCGGGCAGCGTCACGCCGAGCACCTTCGCCTGGTCGACCGTCGCGTCGACGAACTTCTGCCGCAGATCGTCGTTCGAGATCCGCTTGATGCCCCATTTCGCGGACTGGTTGCTGTGAACCGAATCGGCGTCGCTCGGGCCGAACATCATCAGCACCGGCCACCACCAGCGGTTCACGGCCTGCTGGACCATCGCGCGTTGCGCGTCGGTGCCCTTCATCATCGACAGCAGCGCGTCGAAGCCCTGGCGCTGGTGGAACGATTCTTCCTTGCACACGCGGATCATCGCGCGCGCGTACGGGCCATACGTGCAGCGGCACAGCGGGATCTGGTTCATGATCGCGGCGCCGTCGACGAGCCAGCCGATCACGCCGACGTCGGCCCAGGTGGGTGTCGGGTAGTTGAAGATGCTCGAGTATTTCGCCTTGCCGGCGAGCAGTGCGTCGATCAGCGAATCGCGCGACACGCCGAGCGTTTCGGCCGCGCTATAGAGATAGAGGCCGTGGCCGGCTTCGTCCTGGACCTTCGCGAGCAGGATCGCCTTGCGCTTCAGGCTCGGCGCGCGCGAGATCCAGTTGCCTTCGGGCAGCATGCCCACGACTTCCGAGTGCGCGTGCTGCGAGATCTGGCGAACCAGCGTCTTGCGATAGGCATCGGGCATCCAGTCCTGCGGTTCGATCTTGCCGTCGGCGGCCATGACCGCATCGAACCGCGCCTGCTCGGGCGACTCGGCTGCGGCATCGAGCGGCGCGACGTTGCCGGGGATGTCGAGGGATTGCGTGTACATGGCGAGGCTCTCGTCCGGGTGAATGTGTGCGAAGTATAAACCAACCGACCGGTCGGTTAATAAATTTCTTGCGGATTTGCGGCGAGACTCGGGTAAACGAGCGACGTCGGGGCGCGATCGGACGGCGTGACGGCGATCCGGCGCGTGGGGTTCGCGTCTTCTGCGGCACAATGCCCGCTTTCCGACGAGGATTTTGCCGATGTCATTTCGAAGCAGTATCGCCGCGGCCGTGCTGGGTGCCGCCGTCTTTGTCTCGCCGCTCGTGGCATCGGCCTCGGCCGCGCCGGCTGGATGGGTGGCGGCGTGGGCGACCGCGCTGCAGCCGATCCCCGACCTTGCCGCACCGCCGCCGCTCTATCGCGCACCCGACGTGTCCGGACGGGCCGTGCGCCAGATCGTCTATCCGACGGTGTCGGGGCGTGCCGCGCGGATCCGCGTCAGCAATGCCTACGGACATGCGCCGCTGGTCGTCGAAGCGGCGAGCCTCGCGCGCGCCGGCGAAGGGGCGGCGCTTGCTGGTGCGGCGGCGCCGGTCCGGTTCGGCGGCAAGGCGTCGGTGACGCTTGCGCCGGGCCAGGAACTCGAAAGCGATCCGGTGGCGATCGATGTGGCGGCCGGGCGGCCGTATGCGATCAGCCTCCAGATGGGGGCGAACCAGCGGATGACGGTCTGGCACCGCGTGTCGAACCAGTTCAATCACGTGTCTGCACCGGGTGACCATGTGAGTGATCCGGGCGCCGCCGCGTTCCGCACCCGTTTTACCCAATACGCATGGGTGAGCGAGCTCGCGGTCGAGGCCGGTTCAGCGCGCGCGAGCGTAGCGGCGATCGGCGATTCGATCACCGACGGACTGCGCTCGAGCGTGAACCGGAATCGCCGCTGGCCGGACGCGCTGGCGCGTCGGCTGACCGCTTCCGGCGCGGAGTCGATCGGCGTCACGAATCTTGGTATCAGCGGAAACCGGCTGCTCAGCGATTCGGCGTGTTACGGCACGTCGCTGGCGTCGCGGTTCGAGCGTGATGCACTGTCGCGCGCGGGGGTGAAGGCGGCGATCGTGCTGATCGGGATCAACGACATCAACTTCGCCGCGATGCCGCCGCGTGCGGGGCTCGATTGTGACCACCCGCATACGCAGGTCACGGCCGTATCTTTGATCGACGGCTACCGTCGGCTGATTGAAGCGGCGCACCGCCAGGGCGTGAAGGTCTTCGGCGCGACGCTGACGCCGGCCGGGCTGCCGGCGGGGCGCGAGACGATCCGCCTTGAGGTGAACCGGTGGATCCGGAGCGGTGGCGGGTTCGACGGTGTGGTCGACTTTGATGCTGTGCTGCGCGATCCGGCACACCCGAGCGTGCTGCAGCGTCGATACGATAGCGGGGACGGCATTCATCCGAGCGATGCCGGTTACGCCGCGATGGCCGACGCGGTGCCGGTCGAGCAACTGCAGGCTGCGGTGGTCGGCAAGTGACGCGCTCCTATATATAGAGCGAAGGGTTGCCGGCGACGCGTAGGTCAGCGACACCACTTGGCCCGTCGAGCCCGAAGCCCCCGTGCGCGTCAGCGCACGGGGGCCTTTTCAAAATATTTTCACAAAGGGGCTTGCGTAGACGGGGGCGGGTGCTTAGAATCACGCCTCTTTCGCGCTAACGGAAACGCAGCGCGGGAGAAGGGAAGCAAGGCGGGTGGTGTGCTGGAGTCTGAAGCGCGCAGCTGGCCTGGAAGTTGAGCCCCGCAGTCGCAACGATGCAGTAAAAAAGTTGTTGACGAACTGCGAAACACGGTTC